>CAYJBS010000025.1:11071-21653 GCA_964368435.1 uncultured Christensenella sp.
GGGTCGGTTTATATAAATTGCTCGGGATGATATAATCGGTAGGGACAGAATATCTCAATCCGGCGAAACAGACGAAGGCTGTCGTTGCGCAGACATTCCTGTGACTTTCTCACCAAGGAAGTTCGCCCACCTTTCCGGATAAAAAGAAAAGTAGCTGACACCTTTTTGTTCACGCAGGGTTCTATATTTTTTTGCGTTGCACCAAATCATTGAGGGCAACCCAATAATCAAGAGATAAAAAGGCCCCAGTAGCAGCGATTGTATGTAGTGTCCGTATTCGTGAACCTTTGTTGTTGACACCCACTCTTCGCCTCTTTGTCCGTTTATGACGATGAACCGTCCCAATGAAATACCGCTCCAGTCCTCATTGTGATAGGCAATGGATGCGCCAAAGAAGTTCTCTTTTTGGCAGTGCCGATATTTCCGAAAGAGAATCAGCCCCAGCAGGTTTTGTAGCCCTGCCCAAGTGCAGTCGATAATAAAAAGCAAAAGCTTTTTCATGCGAAGTCTCCTGCGTTAGCCGCCAGCGCGGCGCCTATAGCAGTATGAAAATATGGCATAAATGTTTTTGACGGAATGGCAAAGCCGATGCCTTCCACTCGCGTTTCTTTCTGCTTAATTTTGAAAGAGATGACACCGACAACCTCGCCTTCGATATTCAGAAGAGGTCCGCCGCTTGAACCGTTGTTTACGGATGCGTCAAATTGTACGACCTCGCTGACAATCTGTGTTTCGCTGTCTTTGAATTTTCGTATCGGCACGCTTACTATGCCTTTTGTCATGGAGATGCCATAGCCTTCGGCATTGCCCATAGCAAAAATCGTAGTGCCGTAGGTCAGCATCTCGCTGTTGCCGATAGTTACGGCAGGCAAGGTGAGATCGCTGCGCTTGAATTTCAACACGGCAAGATCCTTCTCGATGTCATAAGCTACTATGTCAAGAAGATATTCTTCGTCACTTCTGTTGAAGCGGGCGGAAATCTCGTTGGCTTCGTATACAAAGCGCTCTATGGTGCTTGTGACGACGTGAGCATTTGTCAGGACGTAGCCTCGATCATCTACAATGAACCCCGTTCCATAGCTTATGGACGCTTGAAAACTGCAGGTAAGCTCGACAATCGAAGGCATAACTTTTGAGGCGACCTTTTCGGCTGCCTCAACCTCATTTATGACAGAGCAGGAAAAAAGAGCCGATACAAGCAGAATAAGCAATAAAACGGTGCAAGTTTTTTTCATTTATAACACAACCTTGATTGTCTTGATTTCAAACGGAGTGAATGAAAGTTCGTTCAAAGAACATTCTTCCATCTCGTTCTCTATCATGTCGGTAAGCATGCATTTTTTGTAAGCGGTGTTGACGCTGACGCTTGCCGTTCTTGCCGTTCCGCTGTCTTCGTAAGCTCTTATGATAAATTCGTTCTGTCTGTTCTCCGCCATTTTTACCGTTTCGATGACGACATGGCTGTCGCTTGACGAAATGAAACTCTCAAAAGGCGAGTTGGTGACTACTAACGGATAGTTGAAAGTATAAGCCAACTCTGCTGTATTTGCTTCGACGCAGTCGCCGTTGTGAGGATACAGCGCATAACGGAAGGAGTGCATGCCCTTGTCTGCGTCCTTTGCGGGCCACATCGGGGAGCGTAGCAGGTTCAGCGATATGACGCCGTCCTTTACTCTGTGCCCATATTTGCAGTCGTTGAGCAAACTTATGCCGGCGCCGTCACTCGACACATCGACCCACTTGTGGGCGGCAATTTCGAATTGCGCCTTCTCAACGCTTGTTTTGTTGAGGGTGGAGCGTTTTATGTTGCCGAATTGAATATCGCAAGTCACCTCATCGGCAAATACAGACGGAGCAAATTCCGCGCGCAACATTTTGTGCGTTTCTTGCCATTCGATATTTGTGTCGAATTCTACAGAAGGCTTGCCCATTGTCAAAATAATTCTTTGTGTCAGCGTGGAATTGTTGTATTTGTAGAGGTTTTCTCTTATTATGCTGTTGCCCTCTTGATATTCCTGATAGCTGACAAGGCTGAAGAATTCAGGCTGTTTCTTTGTGTAGTTTATGTCGATATCCCAAGCGTTGTAGTACAGTCTCTTGTCCTTGTATACGCAAAGCAGATTGAGATAATCTCCGCAAAATTCCTTGCCTGTCTGTTTGTTGAAGAGAGATGTTATTTGACCGTTGTCGCCGAATTCTACTTTCAAAGTATCGGTTTCCATTTTGTCAAGTTTGTTGATGACGGTCTCTTCCAGTTTGGCGCTGCCATAGGGCGGCACAACTGCGTCATAGAACTTTTCGCCGTATTTCAATGTTTCTTTGCGGGCATATGCCGTTGTGTTGACGGCGCAAATGCTGCGCTTGCTTCCGAAGGTCTTTAGCAGTGACTGCTGCGCCGCGGCAAGCTCCTCGTTCATCTTTTGATATCTGGGTACACTCTCGTCATAAACTCTCTTTATGGAAGAACCGGGAATTATGTCATGGAACTGATAAAGCAAAGTTTCTTTCCAGATATTATCTAACAATTCGTACGGATAGTCTGCGCCGTTCTTTATGTGCGCAAGTGTTGCGAGGAATTCAAGATTGTGCAGATTCTTTTCCGTAAGTCGGTTGTAATACTTGTTGTTGGATTGGGAGGTAAGCGTTCCTTGATGCTTTTCCAAATAAAGTTCGCCTTTGTGAGCGGGCAGTTTGTCTTTATAAGTTTCGAGTTGTGCAAAAAGATCTTTTGCCGGCGCAAACTTGGCTATCGGGCTCTCTGCAAGATTTTGTTGGCGAATTACGCTTTCGATATGTCCTTCGCTGGGACCGCCGCCGCCGTCGCCGATACCATAGGGTACGCCCATTTCTTTGACGAACTCCTTCTCGGTATTCTTTTTGACGCCATAAGACAAAGCAACAGGTGAGGCGTCGCTGTTGTAGTTGCCTTCAGGGGGCATATGCACAAGCACGCTGCTGTTGTCGATGCCCTCCCACATAAAAGTGCGGTTGGGGAAGACGTTGTGTTCGTTCCAGCTAAGCTTTATGGTAAGGAAATAATCCATGCCGCATTTCTTCAAGATTTGCGGCAGATTGCCCGAAAAGCCGAAGACATCGGGCAGCCAGCATATTTTTGAGGTTTTGCCATATTCGGACTGCCAGAACCTCTCGCCATAAACGCTTTGGCGGATAAGGCTTTCGCCGCAGGGCACGTTTGTGTCGCACTCTACCCACATTCTGCCTTGCGGCTCGATGCGGTCGCTGATGATGGCTGTTTTGATTTTGTCATAAAGTTTTGGATAAAGATTTTTTAGCCATTCAAGCTGTTGCGGCTGACTGACACCGAAGATATAATCGGGGTATTTCTCGAGATTGTATACGGTGTTTGAAAAAGTCCTTCCTGTTTTTCTCTTTGTTTCTCTTATGGGCCAAAGCCAGGCAAGGTCGAGGTGAGCGTGTCCTGTCGCATAGTAGGTGTAAGGGGACTTTTCGCCGAACTGCATCTCGGACGCCAGCGATTCTCTCGCCAAGCTGACCTTGTCTTCGGAGAAGTCGCCGACAATTTTTGGCACGGCGGCAAGGGAGCGATGAACGCTCTTGTACTTATCGGAATTTTTGTCCAGCATTACCAGCTGAAAATACAAGGTAATGTAATCATAAAAAAGCGCGTTTATGTCATCTCTCATTACAGCGATATCGGCTTGCTTGAGTTTGGCATAATTGCGGAAATTTACGGACAGTTTGTTGTGTCCTGCCTCTACCCAAATGTCGATTTCTTCGCCGCCGACTGCGCTTTGGCTGAAGTCAAGAACTTTTTTTGCTCTGGCAGGTTGGAAAGCGTCGATAGCGGCGCAGATATTCGACAGACCTTTCGTGGGGGTGCCTTCGTCGTCAAATAGACAGCCCTCGCCGTCGAGGTGAATGAGCAAAACGACTTTTTTCCCTTTTGCGGAAGCCGGCACAGTCCCCTTGAAGTTGAACCAGGCGCAATCAAAGGTGTTGCCCCATTTTTGTCCTTTCTTTATGGGACGCTGGTTGTTGGCTTTTTCTTCAAAGGCGATGGGTTCCTTATCTACGACAAAAGTCGCGTCAAGGGCGCCGACTTTTGTATATACTTTTGATTTTATTTTTTGTAATTGAAGAAGCAACATAGGGTTGCATAACATCTTTACGTAATTTTGGTACATCATTGCTATCCTCCATGAGGCAAAGCCTCGCAATTCTCACTATTTTATATTATATATTAATATAATAAAAAATACAATAGTAGAACGCCCTTTATTGCAAACCCTGATGATTTTTGATATAATCGATTTATGGAAATAAAAAGCATAAAACAAGGAAAAACCAAGAGCCTTGTCGTCGTCGAGGACAAGGAGTACGATTTTTCAAACGAAGTCATCTTTACCGAGCGGTTGCAAAGCGGAGAGATCACCGCAAAGCGTTTTTTTGAACTGAAAGAAAAGAGTGACAGCCTGCTTGCGCAACAATATTTGTTCGGACTGCTTGCGCGCACACAAAAAAGCAAAAAAGAAGCCGCCGTACGGTTGCGCCAAAAAGGTTTCGGCGCAAAAGCCGTGCAGTACGCCATGCAAAAAGCCGAGGAATATTCACTGCTTGACGATGTCTATTATGCGCGCTGTTACATAAGAACATACAGCCGCACAAAAGGCAGCAGACTGCTTGAATACGAGTTGAAGAGGCAGGGCGTAGACGAGGACATTATTCACAGGATATTTGAGGAAGAGGGTTTCAGCGACGATGACGCCGCAAAGCTTGCCGCCGAAAAGTATATGCGTATCAAGGGTGACAAAGCCACTCGCGACAAGTTGTATCGCCACCTTGCTCAAAAAGGCTTTCCAAGCAATGCCGTCAGAAAGATTATTGACAGTCTGTTCACCGGAGAAAGATATGACGATTGATGCGCTTGACAGCAATACGCTGAAGGCGTCGCTCGAAAAAAACGGCGTCGGTATCGCTTCTGCAGTTGTCGAATGTTCTTCGACACAACAATACGCGAGGAATAGCCATGTTGAAAGAGATACGGTTTTTGCTTCGATAAGTCAATCGGAAGGCAAAGGCAGACTGGGAAGAAAATTCATTTCCGCCGAGGGGGGCTGTTATTTCACGCTAGTTACCGAGGTTGGAAATCGCAGTCCGTTGAGCTTTGTTCCGCTTGTTTCCGTAGCCGTGGCTACTGTTATGACAAATTACGCAATTGACGCTCAAATAAAGTGGCCCAACGATATTCTCGTGAACGGAAAAAAAATATGCGGAATTCTCTCAAATGCTGACGACAAATATGTATATTTGGGAGTCGGCATAAATGTTTTTAATGACTTGAGCGCCATTGCCGATATAGCCGTTTCGCTATATGATATCGGAGTGCGCAACATCACGCGCGCACAAATTATTGCCGATGTATTGAAGGAATTTTACACGCTGAAAGAGCGCAGTTTTTCTGATATTTTGGATATTTACAAAAAATATTTGAACATTTACGGCAAGAAGATAGTTGTCAATCAAGGCGCAAAAAACCTTGAAGGCATCGTTTGCGGCATAAGTCCCGAAGGGTTTTTGTTGCTCGAAAACAATGAAGGAATCAATGTCATTATGAACGGAGATATCACCTTTTCAGATTAAGAAAAGAAACCTAAACTGATGAGAAGCGCTGCGTTTACTCTTTGCATCAGCGACTCGTCAAGTGTACCGATTTTGTCCATCAAACGGCGTTTGTCGAGTGTGCGAATTTGTTCTGTAAGTACAACGGAGTCTTTCGGCAATCCGCAGGTTGTATCTAATTCTATATGTGTAGGCAGTTTTGCTTTGTTTATTTGCGAAGTCACCGCCGCGGCAATGACCGTCGGAGAATGCTTGTTGCCTATGTCGTTCTGCACAATAAGTACCGGCCTTATGCCGCCTTGCTCGCTGCCCACAACGGGGCTTAAATCAGCGTAGTATAAATCCCCTCTTTTCACTATATCATCCTTTTTGTGTTTTTCACAATTTATCCCTTATAGCATTATATTAATAAAGCTGAAAAGGGGTTCACCTCAAGCATTGACAAAAACACGGTATTTTATACCGCTTTTGATACCCGATTATGATATGCCGTTATGGGGAAATCAATTTACTTTTGAGGTTTTTGAGTATATAATAATAATTCATAATACATAATTTGAAAGAGGCGACTCAAAATGAAACAAAAATTTTATATAACGACACCGATATATTATCCCAGCGGCAAATGGCATCTGGGCACATGCTACACCACAGTTGTATGCGATGCGCTTGCTCGCTTCAAAAGGATGCAGGATTTCGATGTCTTTTATCTCACAGGTACCGACGAACACGGTCAGAAGATCGAGAAGGTAGCAAAAGCCGCCGGAGTGCCGACAAAAGAGTATGTCGACAAACAAGTCAATTCGCTGATAAAAATTTGGGATCTTCTCAATGTTTCCTATGACAAATTCATAAGAACCACCGACAAATATCACGAAGACGCCGTAAAAAAGATTTTCCAAAAGCTCTATGAGCAAGGTGATATCTATAAAAGCGAGTATGAGGGCTGGTACTGCACTCCGTGCGAATCGTTCTGGACAAAGACGCAACTCAAAGACGGCAAATGCCCCGATTGTGGCAGAGAAGTTGAGTTGACGAAAGAAAGCAGTTATTTTTTTCGTTTGAGCAAATATCAGGACAGGCTCATCGATTTGATCGAGAACAATCCCGAATTTCTTCAACCGAAATCCCGACAGAACGAAATGCTCAACAACTTTTTGCGACCCGGCTTGCAGGATTTGGCGGTTTCCAGAACTTCTTTCAAGTGGGGAACCGAAGTGCCTTTCGACAGTGATCATATCATATATGTTTGGATCGACGCATTGAGCAATTATATTACCGCTCTTGGATATATGAGCGAGGACGACAGTCTTTTCCAAAAATTTTGGCCTGCCGACGTACACATGATGGGCAAAGAAATCATAAGATTTCACTCTATCATATGGCCGGCGTTGCTTATGGCGCTTGACGTGCCTCTGCCCAAGAAGGTTTACGGGCACGGCTGGTTGCTGTTTGGCAACGACAAAATCAGCAAAAGCAAGGGCAACATAATTGATCCTGTCATTTTAGCGGAAAGATACAAGGTTGACGCAGTCAGATATTATTTGCTTCGTGAAGTGCCTTTCGGACAGGACGGCGCCTTCACAAACAATATTTTCCTTTCGAGAATAAACAGCGACCTCTGCAACAGTCTTGGCAATCTTTTGAGCCGTTCCACCGCAATGGTTAATCAGTATTTCGGCGGAATCTTGCCCCAAAGCAGGGAGAACGGCGAGTTCGATGCGCAACTTATCGAGCAGGTCAACGGTTTGTTCGAAAAAGTAAAAAACAACGTCGACAAACTGCTGGTGCCGGAAGCGCTTGCAGAAATATGGCAAGTCATTTCCCGCGCCAACAAATATATTGACGAGACGACGCCGTGGCTGCTTGCCAAGGACGAAACAAAAAGAGAAAGACTGGCAACGGTGCTTTACAATTTGATCGAGACTTTGAGAATAGTCGGTACTATACTTTTGCCGTTCTTGCCCGATACCGCAACAAAGGTGCTTGCCGATGTCGGCGGAGAACAGACAAAACTTTTTGAAGGCAGCGTTGTTTTCGGAAAACTAAATGGCGGAGAAGTCATCACAAAATCCGAACCGCTGTTTCAAAGAATGAACATAGAAAAGGAGCTAGCCGAAATGGACAAAATAGCAGAGCAATTATCAAACACAAAAACCCAACCACAAGTAGAAGCGCAAGAGGCAGAACAAACACAAGCCAAAGCGGAAATAAATTATGACGACTTTGCAAAGATGGATTTGAGAACAGGCGAAGTGCTGAAGTGCGAAAAAATCAAGCGCAGCGAAAAACTGCTGAAACTTGAAGTCGACATAGCAGGAGAGAAGAGAACCATAGTCAGCGGCATAGCAAAATCATTTACACCGCAAGAAATGATAGGCAAACAAGTAGTCGTTGTCTGCAATCTCAAGCCCGTAAAACTTTGCGGAGAACTCAGCCAAGGTATGATACTTTGCGCCGAACAGGACGGCAACATCGTGCTTGTCAATCCCGAACGGAAAATAAATTCCGGCAGCGTGGTGAGCTGATGCTGATTGATTCTCACGCTCATTTGAATGACAAGAGATTGTTGTCGGAGCTTGACCAAATAATAGCCGATATGCCCAAGGACAACCTCGAGGCAATAGTCAATGTTGGCTATGATTTAGCATCGAGCAAACTCTCTGTAGATATCGCAAAACATGACAGGGTATTTGCCGCAGTCGGCATTCATCCGCATGATGCCAAGGACGCAGGACAAGAAGCGTATGACTTTTTCGCACAGTCGGCGCGCAACAAAAAGGTCGTTGCGATAGGCGAAATCGGACTGGATTTTTATTATGATTATTCCCCTCGCGAAATTCAGCAAAAGGCTTTTCTTGAACAGTTGGAACTTGCCGATTCGTTGTCATTGCCGGTAATAATTCACTTGCGGGACGCCTATCAGATTATGCTGGAACTGCTGAAACAGAACAAGCCGAAACTAAAAAACGGCGCCATTCTTCACTGCTATAGCGGCAGCGCGGAGATGATGCGCGAGTATGCCAAGCTGGGTTTGTATTTTTCTTACGGGGGCGCCATAACCTTCAAAAACGCAGTCGAGAAGCCCAGGATTGTCGCAGAGACTCCGATAGAAAAAATACTGCTTGAAACCGACTGCCCTTACATGACGCCCGAACCGCATAGAGGACGACTTAATTATCCCAAATATGTCAGTTTGGTTGCCCAAAAGGTTGCTTTGTATACAAACAAGCCTTATGAAGAAATCATAGAAATCACCAATAAAAACACCAAAGAATTGTTTCAAAAAATGAAATAAAATCAAAGAAATAGAAGGAAGAAATGAACACGACAGTATACACAATAGATGACAAAGTATATATAAATCTGACCAACAGATGCTCAAACAGCTGTGATTTTTGCGTACGCAACGGGAAAGAAACTTTTTGCGATTATTATCTGTGGTTGGACAAAGAGCCTGCCGCCGCCGACATCATATCCGAACTTGAGAGATATATGCAGTATGACGAATTTGTATTTTGCGGCTTCGGCGAACCGCTGTATCGTTTGGATGCCATAATCGAAATAGCAGAATTTTTGAAAAGCAGACAAAAAAATACCCGAATAAACACCAACGGTCAAGCCGATTTGATAAATCACGGCGTCGATACCGCAAAGTTGTTGAAGGGGCGAATCGACGTTATCGGCATTTCGCTGAACGCCACTACGGCGGCGAAATACCAAGAAATTTGTCATTGTGATTTCGGCGAAGAGGGTTATGCTTCACTGCTAAGGTTTGCCAAGGCGTGCAAGCAAGAAGGTTTACGAGTCAAGTTATCGATTGTCGATTGCATAAGCCCGACGGAAATAGCTCAAGCCAAAGAAATCGCCAAAAGTTTGGGCGTAGAACTACGAATAAGAAAATATATAAAATAAAAAAGAGGCTGTCGTTAAACAGCCTCCGGAATTCCTCTTTTGTATCTCAATGATTTTCTCTTTTGTCCAATAGTAGTATAGTGCATATTTGGGGAATAAATTGTTTGGCAAATTATGTCAAATAGGAGAAGCGATGCTCAAAGAAATATTAAAAAAACACAATTTCAGCTTCAACAAAGCGTTGGGACAAAATTTTATCAGCGACAAAAACCTGCTTGAAGGCATAGTTCGCGACAGCGGCATCACTTCCGAGGATACTGTTGTGGAGATAGGCGCAGGCGGCGGCACTTTGACGAGAGCATTGTGCGAAAAGGCGGCGAAAGTACACGCTTTTGAAATCGACAATCGACTTCAGCCCGTACTTGACGAAATGCTGAGCGGCTATAACAATTTTGAACTGCATTTTGCCGATGTTTTGAAACTTAAAGATGAGAAGATGTCCGAACTTGTTGACGGGCAATTCAGTCTTGTGGCGAATCTGCCGTATTATATCACTACGCCGCTGCTTATGCGGTTTATTGAAAGCAGTTTGCCGGTAAAAAGTCTTACGCTTATGATGCAAAAAGAGGTCGCCGACAGGCTTTGCGCAAGAGAGAATACACCGGAATACGGCGCCGTTACTGTCGCTGTCAAGCTGTGGGGAGAAGCAAAAATAACTCGTATTGTCGACAAGAGAGCCTTTTTCCCTATCCCGAAAGTCGACTCTGCGGTGGTGCGAATCGATATGAATGACAGGTATGACCGCATGGGTGACGACAAGCTGCGAAGACTCATCAGGGCGGCTTTTGCAATGCGCCGAAAGACCTTATTGAACAACATTATTGCGGCTTTTTCTATGCCTCGCGAACAAGCGATTTCTGCCATAGAAAGCGCAGGATTCGATGCAAAAATCAGAGGCGAGGCATTATCTATTGAGGATTTTATCAAGATTTCAGATAAAATGTGATTATGAATCTTTTCGTAAATTACCTACTTTTTATCAATACAAAATAAATTAAAAGTCAATCATATTTTAAGCAAACGGAATTTTGTTGCATTTCGTAGTAATTATTTGCCATTTTAATGG
>CAYJBS010000026.1:0-18687 GCA_964368435.1 uncultured Christensenella sp.
CATAGCTGGCTTCAGCAACAGGCGCTTCATCACCCAATACAAATATATTGAGAGCCGATACCGCAATCACCGCGACAATAGCAAACAGTATAAAAATAAATATTTTAGCAAAATATTTTCTTTTTTTCGTCGTCGTATAGTCTAACATAGGCACCTCTTTACATAATAGTTTTTATGCTTTGGCGTAACATTTTCGAGACTTTCATCTTTCTTGCTTATTACTCCACTATCATTGTATTATATAAATAAAGCAAAAGCAATAAATAATTTTCGAGTAGTAAACGATTTCTCGCAATGACAAAAAAATCCTATGGATTTTAGTGGTATATTCCTATAAAAATTTTGCATTAATGCTCATAGCAAAGGCGCTATTTACTAAATTATAGCTATTCTTTTTTTTCTTGAAATACCTTAAAATAATCTTAATAAATCAAAGTGGAAAATTTAACCATGTGACCTGACAGATTGATCATAGTTTATCGATAAAAAGTGTTCTCCAAAACTGAAATCCAACTGATCGGCTTCCCTCTCTGCGATGATAAAATCACAATCAAAACGCTTATGCTCAACTTGCGCAACTGCATCGTTTACGCTGAAATCTCCGCCGTACCGAAGAGCAAAGTTCTTGGATGCACCGCTATAACTTAAATTATTTTCGCCGTCAAAGCTCACCGCGTTGTTCTTTATTTTTTGCTGAAAACTTGAGAAATCTCCCTGTGAGGCATCGCCCAACTCATAAATCCAAAATTGGTTTAGCCCGCGCTGAACCAAATCAAAGCTCTTGTTTGGAAAATCTTCAAGACGGCTTTTCAACGCTTTGGCTGTGGCTTCATCATAAGCGAGATATTCCAAATCCGATCCTCCGATAAGCGCCAAATAAGCGTCTCCTACTCTTGCGAAGGCGTATCGTCCTTGAACGATGACCTCATCGAAATACGCTTGAGGCAGATAGGTGTGTGTAAACTGCGGCACCTCGTAAAGTTCGAGAAAACCGCTTTTTTTCGGCAATTTGTATATCGACAATTGGACATTTTCGTATTGAACGCTGTGCGGCGCTCTGCCAAAACCTGCCCAATAGCCGGGGTATGCCTTTGCGTTTTTTTCGGAAGCGTAACGGGCAGGATGCGACGTGAACACAACCGCCTTTTCGGTAAAGTTGGCTATCGAAAGCATTTGCGTAGCGCCGTAAGAGCCGGGATGGTAGGCTTGCGCAGTGGCAAGCTGATAGTTCGGCGTCCGATAAGTATATATGTTTCCCCTCTGCAACGCAATGCCGTTGGGCATGGGATTGAATTTTTGGCTTATCGTCTTGGCAAGTGAAGTATGTTTAAATAGCGTCATATTAAAATAACGAAAGTCGTTCAAAAACTCGTTTCTTAACATCTTGTGTTTTGCAAGGTATTTTATGGTGTTTTGGAGTACCGGCGGATTGGTAAAAGCCTCCATGCCCAGTTGCATCATAATCTGCTCGTCATCAAAACCTATGTAGCCTTTCTGCTCGAGTTCCGTGACATTTAGACCGGAAGACGATTTCAGCACACGGGTGGCGTTTCTTTCGGCTCCGATATCCATTATTACCTGAGGTATTTCATAATAGGGCTTGTCTTCGCCGTCTTTGGATTGCATCATGGAAATAAAATTGATGAGCATTCTGTGGACGGAGCTTTCTTCATCTTCCTCCAGTTGCCAAATATAGTTTGTGAACTTGCGCATTTTGTCGCCTGTAATGCCCACCATGTTATCGACATAGGCTCTTGCCGCCGGCGCCATAAATACGTTTTTATACATATTCGATGCCAAATCAAAAAGTTGTAAGTCCATTATCATTTTCATTCTTTCCGCCATGTCGCTGTCAGACGGCGCGGCAAACTGAATAAAGTTTGACATGGGACCCATATTAAAAGGCGCATAATTCGCCGAGTTAAACTCTGCAAAGCCGTATTTGAAGCGATGCTCCATCCAATAGTTTATTCTTGCCTTTGCTCGTCGCATATGTTCGGCTCCTGTGGCGCCGTCGTTTGTGAAGGTCTCGCCGCTCCAAAGATTACCTGCCATATACTCGCTTACAGCGAAAATAATCTGATGATTTTCCGACCAAAAGCACATGCTGTCATATCCGGGTTCGGTCATCCAATATTTTGCGTTCAAAAATGTCTCTTTTATTAATTCTGAGCCTTCAGGCGAAATTTCGGCAATAGTATCGCCGAAAAGGTATTGCAGACGAAGCAACACCGGCATATCAAAATCGGCAGTATCGTATCGTCCGTCAATATTCTGTTTTATCGGCACTACCGTGTCGATTATGTATTGATTGTCGATGGTCACGCCGTCTTCAAGTGCCTTTTGCGGATTGTCTAAATATAATAACAGATAGCCTGCTCTGTTATAGTCCAATACCCGAGCCTCGGGTTTTGACGGAATCTTCTTATAAGTAAGGTTTATGACTATTTCGGTCAGATTGAACAAGAATATCGAGGCAAAAAGGAAAATAACAGTCCAAACTATTATTTTCTTTGTTTTCGACATTGCCTTTTTTTGTTTTTTAATCTTTTTCATATCACAAGCATACTATGGGCAAATACTTTAGTCAATATATAATAATCTGACAAATCAGTCTTCTTTTTTTGTTCTATTCTTGAAATATGATTGAGCTTTTTGCTTTTTTCTTATGGGCACTGCATAGCCGTCTATCAATTCAAAAGGTTTCTCACTTCTCTCGTCAAAAGACTTTTTGCCGACAGTCGTAGATTTCTTCGGCTTTTCGCCAAACGATTTTTTTCCTTCATAAGAAGGTTTGTCTTTTTTGACAAAGGGCTTTTTTCCTTCATAAGATGGCTTATCTTTTTTGATAAAGGACTTTTTGCCTTCATAAGAAGGTTTGTCTTTTTTGACAAATGATTCGCCGCTATCTATTGGGAGTTTCTTTTCTTTTTCTTCATAAGGTTTCTTTTCGTCAAGTGCGCGTCTTTCAAAAGGTTTCTTGTCGTCAAGTGTGCGTCTTTCAAAAGGTTTCTTGTCACCAAATGCGCGTCTTTCAAAAGGTTTTTCGGGATATCGACGCTTTTTTTCAGTTCTTTCCCCATCAGCTTCGCGATATTTATTTGCGGTGTCTTGGGGTTTTTGATAGCCTTTGCGGTATTCCTCGGCGGAGTCGGTCTTGACATATCTTTGATTTTGATTTCGTGAAGGTCTTTGCGCCGATCTCTGTTGAGGTCTTTGCGGTCTGCCGCCCGATTCGTCCTTGGATTTCAAATCGGAGAACACGCTCAAACTCTCTGCCAAATAATGTTCGGTGACTATGGATTTTGTAGCGGCACGAAATTGTTCCAACTGCACAAGCTGTTCTCTGGTGTTGATAAGTGTCACTGCTTTGCCGCTCTTTCCGGCTCTTGCCGTTCTGCCTATTCTGTGAATATAATATTCGACGTCGTTGGGCAAATCGAAGTTGAAAATGTAAGCCACATCGTCGATATCGATACCTCTTGCCGCCACGTCTGTGGCAACCAAAGTGTCAACCTTATGAGCCTTTATTGTTTCCATGACACGCTTGCGCTCCGACTGCCGCATATCGCCATGAAGAGCCAGACAGTTTATTTCTTTGCTGTTTAATAAATCCTTTATTTCCTCGACCATTCTTTTTGTGTTACAAAAAACTATGCTGCGTTGCGGCGCCAATTTTTGAAAAAGTTCGACAAGGGCGGCTTTTTTGCCGTTCCTCGCTACACGGATATAGCTTTGGTCAATTTCGTCAATAGTCGAGTTTAGTTCCCCAATCTCTACGTATTGGGGGTCTTTCATATATTCTTTGGTGATTGCTTTTATTGCGGGAGGCATTGTTGCGGAGAACATAACCGTCTGCCTTTGGCTAGGCGTGGCTTTGAGGATGCTTTCGATATCATCCCGAAAACCCATGTTGAGCATTTCGTCAGCCTCGTCGAGTACCACCATCTTCAGATTGTGAAGTTTCAGCGTTCCTCTTCTCATATGGTCCATAAGTCTGCCGGGAGTGCCGACAACTATTTTGCCGTTCTTCAGCGCTCTGATTTGTCTTTCTATGTCGGCGCCGCCGTATATCGGCACAATGCCGCAACCTTCTTTGAACTGCGTTATTTTGCGCAATTCGTCGGTAACTTGCAATGCCAATTCTCTGGTTGGGCAAATCGCAAGAATCTGGATATTCTTAATCTGTGAGTCGACCTTGTCAATTGCCGGCAGTCCGAAAGCAAAGGTCTTTCCGCTGCCTGTTTTTGAACGACCGAAAAGGTCCTTTCCTTCTGCTATGAGCGGTATGCATTGCTCCTGTATTTCGGTAGGCACGACGAAGCTCTTTTCTTCAAGCGCCTGCAATATCCATTCTGATAAATTCAATTTATTAAACATTTGTACTTCCTTTTTATTAGTATGTCTTATTATAAAAAAATGCAAAGGAAAACATCTTTGCATTTTTTATACACCTATATTTTTACAGATTATATCATAAAAAAACCACTGCCGTCAAACATATTCCGACACATTCATTTATGACATGGGAGAATTCCAAACTACATTTCTGTTGTCGATATTCCACTGGTCCCGCCACCCCGACGGACGTGTCGGCGTCTCGGCATGAATCGTCAGCGCGGAGCAACCTTTGAAGGTGTGTTCGCCTATAGTTGTGACTCTTATGGGAATATAAATATCTGTCATTGCTGTGCAATTTTCAAAAGCATTGGTGTCGAGCAAATATACTTTTTTCGGAATACTCATCGAAACAAGAGCGGCGCAGTCCTTGAATGCCGCAACGCCTATGGTCTTCAATTCGGCAGGCAGGGACAACTGCGTAAGCGAGGAACACCCCTCAAAAGCGGAAGCGCCGATTTCCGTTAATGAGTCGGGCAACTCCACTTGAGCCAGTTTCGCACAGCCTTGGAAAGCAGTTTCGGGAATTTTTTTGACGCCCGAAGGTATGTCGACAGAGGGCAATGTCTTGCAACCGAAGAAGGCATTTTCGCCTATTTCCATCAAGCTGTTCGGCATATCAAAACTTTCGAGATCGCCACAGCCGGCAAAGGCATTTTTTGAAATAGCAGTAACGCTGTTTGGTGCATTTACTTTTTTCAGATTGGCGCATCCTTGAAAAAGGCTCTCTCCTATTGCGGTGAGCTGTTTCGGTAGGACTATTTCGGTCAGTCTGTCGCATCCGCTGAAAGCATTCTCGGCAAGCATGCCTCCGCGCAAAGTCACCTTACGCAGTTTTGAGGGAGTCATATCCTTGTTCGTCAAACTGTTGAACGAACCGAACAAAAAGCCGATAAAGCTCTTTTCTGCCGACAAAGACGTTTCGCCCAAATAAGGCAAATCCAAAGTATTGATAAGATTGGCATCAATGAACGATGATGCCGCTATGTTCGTCACACTGTCGGGAATTGTTATTGTCGAAATGTTACTGCCTGAAAATGCGTATGTCTTGATCTTTGTCACCGGCAAATTCTCCAGCGTCGCAGGCATGCTGTTTTCCAGATCGTCACTGATATAGCCTGTAATGCTTATCGTGTTGTTTTCAATAATATATTGGTACTGGCTGTTCTGCCCGAAAACGCTTTTTTGCACACCCCAATGAGTCGGAGCATTCTCCTTGTTCCAGTTCGTCGCCCAGCCCGAAGGCTTGCTGTCGGCGGCGCAATAAATCTTCAAGCTGACCGAACCGCCAAAAGCGGAAGAACCGACAGTCGAAATTTCCGAAGACAGATATACTCCTTTAAGCGCGCTGCAATTTTCAAAGGCTTGGGTATAAATATGAGTTATGCCGTCATTCAAATCTATATTTTTTAGGTATTTGCACCCATAAAACGCTCCGTATGGAATAAAAGTTGCATCGGTGATTTTTATTTCGGTCAATTTCCTCGGAATATAGTAATAACTGCTACTCTCTGCACCGAAATACTGCTGTGTCGTGCCTTCAAAAATGTCATAAGTGTCCGTACTGCCGAAGATGTGCCCGAAAACACCGTCCTGTGACATATTCTTTTGTCTTGAACCCCCGACAAAAGGCAACGTTATGCTTTCGAGTGAAGCACAGCCTTTGAAAGCGGCGGCGCCTATTTCTGTAACGCTTTTTGAGATGACTACATCTTTTATTGTTGGGTTGTCCATGAACGCTTGTACTTTTATTGCGGTGACGGCAACTCCTTTGTTATCTGCCACGACCACCCTTTCGGAAGAACCATCATAACCTGTGACGGCGTAATCGCCATTGTCCAGCAACTCAAATTCCAGTCCCTCAGTAGACACCAGAACTTCCGTCCATTTGGCATAAACGGTAATATCAGAGCTTATGTCGGAAGCTATCAAAGAACCGGCTGTAAATTCTTTTCGAAAAGTGTTGTTGTCATAATACCATGCCTCAAATTGATAACCTGTCCTTGTCGGCACGGGTAACTTGAAGGCAGACTTGCCGTCTGTCTCAATCGATTCGACAGAAGATCCGCCATTACTGTCAAAGATGACGTTGAAAGTCTTTTTTGAGCAGGCAGAAATCAGCGCCATTGCAAGCAAAAGTAGTATTATAAAAATAAGCCGTTTTTGTTTTTTCATAAATCAATCAACTCGCATTCATCATCAAATAAATCGATAAGCAGCAATTTGTTACGCAATAGTTGCCCTTTGTTGAGCAGATATTTTATCGTTTGGCTGACTTGAGCCGATGCCGCCGCCGCCGGTGTAAAGGAAGGATTTCCCATACTGTTTTTGCACTCGCCTGTCTTGTAAATCTTATCCATGGTTTTGTCGCCGGGAAAAATTATGGAGATTTGCGCGAACCATCCGGCTATTGCGCCGTAAACCAAAGGCACTCCGACTTTTTCGGCGACATCCTGCAACAACAACCGTGTCTCGACAGAGTCGCAAGCGTCGACGATTATGTCGTATCCGCTCAAAAGGCTTTCGGCATTGTCCTTTGTTACCCTTGCCGAAACGGCGTCAATGTTGACTTGACTGTTTATTTTTTTGGCTCTTATTGCGGCAACCTCAGATTTGGCAACGCCCAAATTTTGCGCATCGCACAGCAGTTGACGATTCAAGTTTGTTTCGTCAAAACAGTCGCCGTCGATTGCGCGGATATTTCCTACGCCTAATCTCACAAGCATTTCGAGGACATAACCGCCCAAACCGCCCAAACCTACAATACACACCTTCGAAAGAGCAAGTTTTTGTTGCTCCTCGTCCGAGATTGTTTGTTTGTTTTTTTGGTACCTAAGCATTTCTCTCCAAATTACAAAAATCTATTTCCATTTTATTATAATCTGTTTTCATACCTACAGTCAAGAGCGGCAAAACCAGTGTTTATCGTTTTTTCCGAATATTATCCGGTATTGACATTGTATAAAATCTTTAGTATGATTTTGTAGTTATACTTTTGAGGTGAAAATGAAAAAAATCGTGATAATAACACTCCTGACTCTATTTTGCGCCGTAGCGGCTTTCAGCGGATTTGGTTGGAATACCGATGGTTATTCAGAAAACAACATATACAGTAGCAAGGGATATATAGATTATGCTGAGAAAGTATTTTTTGATGAAGAAAAATACCCCGAAACTGCGGAAATGGGACTTTTTTGGACTCGATGGGACGACGAAAGAAACGCCATTGTCCAAGTTCCTGCCGATTCTGCCGAGGGCGCCGCTCTTGTCAATCCGAATAAACCGACGATTCTGAATGTGCATGGTGTGCTGCTGAACGGATATACATATCAAGAACAATACAGACTCAATGTAAAAATCGCAAACCCTGCGGAATTCGACATTGACGACGACTATGTTTCTATGAATTATTTGTGGCTGCGCGAGGGCTGGAATGTAGCGAATTTTCATTACAACCGCTTTGCCGCAGAGATGAGCCCCACAAACATTGAAGGAAAAATTTGGTCGGGTGAGGGTGAATACGGTATGCGCTATCAACGCCAAGACAAGAGCTACACCGACGCCGAAGTTTCAGAGTATTGTCTTGCCGAACATTTCGCCGCAGAATATGTTCGTGCAATGCGACTGTTGCCAAAAAATATGGGCGAAAAAGAAATCAGGTTTGCCGCTCATTCAATGAGGGGCATGCTGACGACTGCTTCACTCTTTTTGATTACAGAACTTGCAGAGCACGGACAATTGCCCAAGACACAAGTGCCCGAACGCTTCGCCCTTCTTGATTCATATTTCAGCACCGTAATTGAGGTCAACGGCGAAACAATGTTTTTGGGTCCGAAGGATGTCGCTATCAGTTGGTCGGGAAAGAATCTCGTAAACAATAATACCGGAGCAACCATGATGGCATGTCTTCGCGCCATTGCCGCAAGGGGTATTGTTATGGAATATTATACTTACGAAACAATGAATTTCTTATTGCTTGGAGCCCTCCCTCATGCTGAAGAATTGCGTAAAATATCTACCTACGCCGTGCTTAATCCCGATTTTCAAGGCAATAAATATACCGTATCGGGCGACGGACACAACGCGATCAGAGAATGGTATCTTTGCTCATTGCTAGATGAGCCATTGAATGACATTACCTACGGAGAAGACGTAGCTTTTGCTCCTTCGGCTTCGTTGCCTACGCATCTGCTTCCCACGATTTATAACAAGGAATTTCAAATAATAGGCGGTACGACCACCGTCAGAACAGATGACGACACGATGATGCAGCGGTTCAAAATACTATACGAACCAAATGGCGGCAAAAATTCTTACCGAAATCCCGACAAATATGTTCCCGACGGCGACAATCTGACGCTAATCCCCGCAATAAAAAATGATGCAACCTTCGACGGTTGGTACCTAAATGCCGATTTCAGCGGAGAAGAAGTCACCGAAATAAATGTCCAAGCAAGAACCGACTACAAATTATATGCAAAATGGAAATAAAAAAATGACAATAAGATATGTCATTTCGACCAAAGCGAAGCGGAGCGGAGAAATCTCATCTTTATAAGAAAAAAATTAGAATTTATCAAAAAGTTCTTCGATAGTATCGACAAAATATTCTACCGTTCTACCCTCAAGTGACTGTTTTGTGCCGAAGCCATAAAGCACGATAGCGACTTTTATGCCGACATCACGGGCGCCGTCTGCGTCATAAATGGTGTCGCCAATCAAAATACTGTCGTCTTTGTTTGCGGCGGTCTCTTCAAAAAGATGATTCAAAACATCGGTTTTTGTGAATATGTCCTCTGCTATATTGACACCGTACACACCGTCGAATAAATCGAATATTCCGAAATTCTTCAATATGGTTTTTGAGGCGTTGACTTCCTTTGTGGTTGCGACATAGGTCTTATGTCCCAAGTTACGCAAATGTATCAGCAGCTTGTCCATTCCCGGATACATCTTGTTTTTCAAAATGCCGCCTTCTTTATAGACCTTGCGATAAAAGTTCACCGCCTCGGTAATTTTTTGTTGCGGCAAATATTTTGCGAAAGTCTCTTCTGTTGGCGGTCCAATATACTGTTTGATGGTACTGTCAGCTAATTCCGGCAGACCGTAATGCTTGAAGGTGGCGCGAAAGGTAGCAATAACTCCTTCGCTGCTGTTTGAAATAGTACCGTCCAAATCAAATATTATGTTCATTTTTATCCTAAGTTTTGTAGCTGTAGCAACAGTTTTTCTCGGAGCGCCCTCATGCTCTCCAATTTCTGACGTTCTTCATCAATGAGTTTTTGAGGAGCTTTGGCAACAAAACCGCTGTTTGAAAGCATTCTTTCACCTCTGTTTATTTCTGCCGCCGCCTTCTCAAGTTCCTTTGTCAATCTTGCCTTTTCTTTTTCGAAGTCAATAAGCTCTCCCAACGGAATATAAATCTCGGCGTTGTCTGTGACGGCATTCGAGACCTTTTCGGAAAGTTCGTCTTTTGTTTTTATGAAACTGATTGACGCCACTCCCGCCAGTTTTTCGATATATGCGCGGCTCTCTTCAATAAGTTGGACAATGTCCGTAACGATGAAGACACGCAGTCTTTTTGATACCGGCACATCCATTTCTGCGCGCAAGTTTCTTATTTTTACGATAATGTCCTTTATTTTTTCGAAGTCTTCATTGAATTCAAAAGTTTTGTTCTCTTCCGGATAACTCTCAAGCATAAGCGTTGTGTCGGAGAAATTGCTCCAAATCTCTTCGGTTATGAACGGCATAAACGGGTGGCACAAGCGCAAGATGTTTTTCAGCACATATACCAATACGGAAAGCGCGTTGGTTTTGGCTTGTTCGTCCTCGCCGTAAAGAACAGGCTTGCTCAATTCGATAAACCAATCGCAAAAGTCGCTCCAAACAAAGTCATACAACTTGCCCAAAGCAAGCCCTATTTCGTAGTTATCGATATTGCGGCGCACTTCGCGTATCACGCCATTGAGTTTCTTCAGAATCCATTTGTCGGCGGCAGAAAATGCTTTCTCGTCCATTTCTGCAATGTCCTTGCCCTCGACATTCATAAGCACAAATCTGGATGCGTTCCACAGCTTGTTCATAAAGTTGCGTCCCGACTCCATTTTGTCCTCGGAGAAGCGTGTATCTCCGCCCGGAGCAACGCCTGTCATCAGCGAAAAACGAAGCGTATCTGCGCCGTATTTGTCGATCAAAAGCAGCGGATCAACGCCGTTGCCCAGAGATTTTGACATTTTTCTGCCTTGGGGATCTCTGACTATGCCGTGAATCAGCACTTCGGGGAAAGGCACCTCTCCCATGTGCTCGATACCGGAAAATATCATTCTGGCAACCCAGAAGAAAATAATATCATAGGCTGTTACGAGCAGATTTGTCGGATAAAAATACTCAAGGTCCGCTGTTTTGTCGGGATAACCCAGTGTTGAGAAGGGCCAAAGTGCAGAAGAAAACCAGGTGTCCAACACATCCTCGTCTTGACGAAGACTGCCGCCGCATTTTGGGCAGCTCTTGGGTTCGTCAGTAGATACTATTTCTTCACCGCAAGCGTCGCAATACCAGCAAGGTATTCGATGTCCCCACCAAAGTTGTCGTGAGATACACCAGTCTTTTATGTTCTCCATCCAATTGAAATATATCTTGTCAAAGCGTTGCGGAACAAAGCGTGTTTCGCCCTCTCTGACAGCTTTTATGGCGGGAGCCGCCAGCGGCTCCATTTTTACGAACCACTGTTTGCTGACCATAGGTTCAACATCGTTTTTGCAACGATAGCACTCGCCTACGTTGTGAGCGTATTTTTCGATTCTTTCCATAAGCCCTTGCGCTTGCAAATCCGCAACAACGGCTTTTCGCGCTTCATAGCGGTCAAGTCCTTTGTATTTACCGGCGAGGTCGTTCATTGTGCCGTCGTCGGCTATTACTTTTATGACGGCAAGGTCATGTCGCAAGCCTATTTCAAAGTCGTTGGGGTCGTGCGCCGGCGTAATCTTGACTGCGCCGCTTCCAAACTCCTTCTCTACATAGCTGTCGGCTATCACGGGGATTTTTCTGCCGGTAAGCGGCAAAATAAGCTGCTTGCCTACCTTGTCGGCATAGCGTTCATCTTCTGGGTTTACTGCCACGGCAGTGTCGCCCAACATTGTTTCGGGGCGTGTAGTGGCGACTATGATATAGCCGCTGCCGTCGGCATAGGGATATTTCATGTGCCAAAGATTGCTGTCCTGGGCTTCGTATTCCACTTCGGCATCGCTCAATGCCGTTTTGCACGAGGGACACCAGTTTATTATGCGGCTGCCTCTGTATATCAGCCCTTTGTTATATAAATTAACAAAGACTTCCTTGACTGCCTTGGAACATTTTTCGTCCATTGTGAAGGCTTCTCTGCTCCAGTCACAGGAAGAACCCAGCCTTTTTAGCTGTTCGACAATTCTGCCGCCATAAAGCTCTTTCCAAATATACGCTTGTTTGAGAAATTCCTCTCTGCCTATCTCTTCCTTGGACTTGCCTGTCTCTTTCTTGATGCTTTCGACTACCTTCAGTTCTGTAGCTATGCTTGCATGGTCTGTTCCGGGCAACCACAGCGTGCAAAATCCCGACATTCTCTTGTATCTTATGATGATGTCTTGAACGGTATTGTCCATGGCGTGTCCCATGTGCAACTGTCCCGTAATGTTGGGCGGAGGCATGACTATTGTGAAAGGTTTTTTGCTTTTGTCTATCTCGGGCGTAAAACAGCCCTCATCTGTCCATTTCTTGTATATTCGTTGTTCAAAATCCTGCGGCTGAAATGTCTTATTCATTACTGGCGTTATCCTCCTGCTTGGCAGCTTCTTGTTGTTCTTCTGGTTGTTCTTCTTTTAGTAATTTTTGTTGCTTTATTCTTTTGAAATCTTTTAATGCGTCAACTCCGTAGATCACGAAGGCAATGTAGGTCAGCACAATGCCGATACCCAGCACAATCCAGTGCGCATAAATGCCCCATTCTACAAAGAATTTGTGGAAAAACGATGCCATGACACCCACAGACAGGGTGAAGGAGGCGATTTTGCCCATGCTGTTGGCTTGCAAAACAATTTTGTTGCTGACAAGAAAATAGCCGCATATTACCATTGTAAGCTCTTTCAGTGCAAGCAACGCAATAAAAATCCAATGTACATAGCCGATAATTACAAGCGAAAGCAACACTCCCACATGCATAACTTTGTCGGCGAACGGGTCCAAAAACTTGCCCAAATTGGTTACTTGATTGTACTTTCTTGCGATGGCGCCGTCGAAAAGGTCGGTGCTTGCGGCAAGCAAGAAAATGCCCAGTCCTACATAAACATATAAATCTTTTGTGAATCCGCCGAAGATGACGAAAAACATAAAGACAGGCACACTTGCCAGTCTGATGAGTGTCAGGATGTTCGGAATAGTACGGATTTCTTTAAGGTCTATTTTCATAATTCCTCCTAAATAATTAAAGTCATTATAGCATACAAATAATATGATATAAAGTAATTTTGCCCCAGATGTGCCATATTTTAACACTCATAGAAAGAAAAAGGTCGGCATATGGATAATTTTATGTCTCTCTTTACAAAATAACCATACGGAGGAAGATTATGAAAGCAGTTATTATGGCGGGCGGTAAGGGCACAAGGCTGAAGCCGTTGACAAATGAGATACCAAAACCTATGGTAAAAATTATTGATAAACCTGTTATGGAGCATATTATTGGGTTGCTTCGAGCGCACGGCATCACCGACATAGCTGTGACGCTGGGACATATGTCTCAAAGCATAATCGACTATTTCGGCAGCGGCGAAGCCTTCGGCGTAGACCTGAAATATTTTGTTGAAGATACACCTCTGGGTACCGCAGGGAGTGTTAAGGCAACCCAAAACTTTGTTTCCGAGGATTTTCTTGTAATCTCGGGCGATGCCTTCACAAACATTGATTTGACCGCCGCAATACGCTATCACTATGCAAAGGACAGTATTTTTACGCTTGTCGCGCAACCACACCAACGTCCCGAAGGTTTGGGTGTGCTTGAAATTGATTATGAAAACAAGGTTATCGATTTTGTGGAAAAACCCAAGGATATCAAGCCGTCTTTAATCAACACCGGCATTTATATTATCAATAAGCGTATTTTGGGACTTATTCCCGAAGGCTTTTATGACTTCGGCAAGCAGTTGCTGCCGAGGCTTACGGGCAAGCTTTTCGCCTATATCACCTATGATTATTGGTCGGATATAGGTACGCTTTCGTCATATTATTATACAAACTATTTGTTGGCGGCAAAAATGGCAGGCGAAAATACTGCTTTGGTGATATAGATAAATAAGGATGAGATTTATTCCTTATCTGTAAAAACAATCTTATTCTTTTTGCGTCTTTTTATCATTATGGTTGCCACTAATCCAATTATTGAAATAACCATAAACGCAAGCAGCACGACTATGACCAAATAGCTGTTTTCGCCCAGCAACAGGCTGGCGGCAATGATGATAAGCCCCGCAGTGAAGTTGCCCAGTACAAGCGGCAAAATCGACTTTTTCAGGCTCATATTGAGAAATACCGCCACCGCAGAACCCGTCCATACTCCCGTCATCGGCAGAGGGATGGCTACGAAAACATAAATCCCTAGCATTTTGTATAGGTCGTTGCGTTTTTTCTTTTTTTCGTCGATGGTCTTCGTGTCGGCTTTGTCTTCTATCTTTTTGGCTTTGTCCTTGAAACTGTCCTCTATCGCGACGGCAATATTCTTGAAAAGTTTTGTTCTTTGCAAGGCATTGAGCAGAGGTTTGAGAAAAAACATAAGTATCGGGCATATCACCAGGGCGCTTACGCACGAAAAGAAATAGGCAATCCAAGGATTCATGCCCATCTTCAATGCCACCGGAATGGCGCCTCTGACCTCTATCATAGGTATCATTGAAATGATAAAAGTCACGACATAATCGTTTTGGATAAGGTCTTGCAACCCGAAAACTATTTTATCGATAATGCCACTCATTCGGCTATCTCCTTCATAAATCCCAACACATAATCGGCATAAGCTCCGGCAATGTCGATGTTCGTCGCCTCTTCTATCTTCATAAAATATGCGTTGCTGTTTATTTCTATCACAAGCGGCGCTCCGACAAAAAAGTCGACGGCGCAATAATCAAGTTCGAGATATTCGGATATTCTTTCGGCGGCTGAAATGTATTCTTCGTCAAGTTCCACTGCCTCGGCAATAGAGGGCGCTACGTTGCTGCGAAAATCGTTTTCACTGCTCAACAGTATACTTGCCGCCACCTTATGCCCGATGACAAACGCGCGCACGCTTTTGCCCCTGCTCTCTTCGACATACATTTGGTAAAGATGTGGAATTCGTGACAAGTTTTTTTCGATTGTTTTTAGTTCGGCTCTGTCATTAGCTAAATAAACACCTTGTCCCAAAGAACTTATCGCCTCTTTTACGACCATTGGATAGCCCAGTTCTTGCTCTATGGCGAAGAAATAATCTTCATCCTTTTGGCTGTCGTTGTACTGCAACGGCGCAAAAAGAGTTTTGGGCAGGAACACATCGGGATATTTGGACAATGCAACAGCCGTTTTTATTTTGTTGTCGCAATTCTCGATGGCAAAGGAATTGTTGAAAACAGTAACTCCGTTTTGTTCCAAGAATCTGGCAAGGCTTATGTCCTTGTCCAGAAACACCGCATAGTCATACTCAAAATCTGTTATGCCGTAGGCGGTATTGTTTTTTATTATGTCCAATTTCTCGCCCCTTGCGGCGAAGGCTTCGACCAGCCTTTTTGTTTGATGTGTATATGCGGCGCTTCCGTAATAGCCGTTAATGATTATGACTCCCTTCATTTTATTACCACTCCGCAACTTGCCATTGTTATGGCGTCGGCATAGTTGGTTGTCATGGACAAGGTCTTTGTGTTCTTCGTGAAAGTATGCTTGGTCAAGTCCTGCACATGATAAGTTGTCAGCGCCGGTGTTTGTACATTAAAGGAACTCGACGGAGGAACCACAGTCAGCGTCAAACTGTGAGAGCTGATAAAGGAGCGATCAAAGCTAATCAAATAGAATCCGTCGCTTGAGGTCTGCGTTACGAAACTTTCCACAGTCTCGGTCTGTCCTTCGACGCTGGCGGTCAACTCGACATTTATGTCGATACCTGCAAGGTATGAACCTATGCCCTCATTCATGACTCTGTCTTCGTTTTTGTCGTCAAAAATATAGCCTGCCACTATGGTTTTGTTCATGTTCGTTGCTCTTTGGTAGTTCTCGCTGCGGAACCTATCGAGATGATAATCGTTATAGATATACATAGACTGACCGTGCTTGTCCTTTAGGATGTTGCCTTCATCGTCCTCACTGTAATCCGTGAACTTCTGCATCGCAAATTCGATGCCTTTCAGCGCTCTTATCCATACCGTTTCTGTCCAGGCGCCCACTGCATAATTCTTCCCTCGGCTGCTTTGGTCGTTGCGCTGGCGGTCGTTCAATATCGGTCTGGTGTTGAATCTGCCCCAGTTGCAATTGCTTGTTGGGTCATAGTTGGCGGCGGCATCAGGATAGCCGATTGCCGAGTCGTCGGAGCCTCTGACTGAATAAAGATACCAATCAAGTCCGGCTCTGTTTTGTTTGCGGTAGTTTTCGGTAAAGAAGTTTTCGGAGTATTTTTGGCGGAGCAAAAGGTACGCCGTGTTGGCTTTTATGCTGTTCTTTATTGCTTGTTCAGCCGCATTCAAAACATAGGTATACGGCGCGGTGAGCTTTTCTTTGGCGGTACTGCCTGCAGGCACAGCGCCTACTTCGACATTCTCCACAAGCTCGGCTACAAGACCTTTCGGTGTTGTGTATGCCAACATATTGTCAGTCATGCCCATCAAGCCGTTTTGGGTGGAAACATTTCTCCAGCGCGCCTCTGCCGAGAAACTTTCGGGGGACAAATACGGGTCGACTAGCGACACTCTGTGCGGTAGCACCTCTGCTCTTATGTCGCCTTTTGTGTATGCCGTATATAAATAGTCGCTGACAGCCAAAGCCAGATTTGCGCCTATGCCGTTGCCGACAAGTCTTATTTCCCTGCCGTAGGCTTCAACGGGTATTTCGTCAAGATATACCGCGGCGGCGATCTCGGTCAAAGAATAGTTGGGTATGGCGTTGTTCTCATAGGTGTCTTTCGCTGTTTTGTAGCGCATATCGACTGAATTAAAAAGTTTTTTTGTCAGCTTTTCTATGGTGTCATCGGCGAACTTTTCCCAATGAAAGATTCCGACGTTGTATTCCTGGTCCAGCCAATACTTATGAATCTCCCTGGTTATATCTATGTTTCGTGTTAAGTTAAATGATGTGCTGGAAGAAGAATAAGAGACATAGTCGCTTTCGGGCAGAATCATCGAAAACTTCTTATCCCACGTATTGGGCATCTCGCCGTGAAAAAGAATCATTGTGGGGTTGTCGACATTGTATCCGCTGCTGCCCAGCCATTCTATAGACAAGCTTTCAGAGGGAATATTCTTTACGTCGCTGAGTTTGATTAGTCCGCTTTGTTGAGGTTTTTCTTCTTTTTTTGTCTTTGCAAAAATAAACACCGACAATGAAAAAAGCAGTGATAAAGCCACTAGCGTATTCAGCGCGGTTTTTAGGATTCGTAAGCCTTTTGTTGTTGTCAGCGGGTTTTTTATGGTCATGGGTGCCTCTCTTTCTACTCGTGTGTTAGTCCGATATTTATTATTTTCAGCTGTTCCGTATTGTATATGAAAAAGCTGTCTGATCTTCCATTTTGGTTGATGTCGTTTTTCATCAGAAAATGCCCTTCGCTCTGGGTTTTTCTGGATATATTATACCCTTCGGGCGGCTTTATAGCAATAAAAAACTCCTTGCCTTCGGTGTTTAGGATATAAATCGGCTCTATTGGCAGCTGATAAAAGCCTCCGATTTTTGTTGTGGTGGAAGTTATCAGCCTGGCGCTGCCTTGCTCCGTTATGTACAATTCCACCTTGACGCCCTCTATCCGGCTTTTCAGCCTGCTGTCAAGACAGCCGTCATCGTCTATTATGGCAAAGCCCGATACAAGCGGCACTCTGCTGTTTGTCGAATATTGTATGTCGTCGGCGACCGCTTCCGTGAGGTTTAGGCGCATAAGATATTTTGTGCCGGCTCTTGCGTATATATAGCTTGTCGGCGTATTCGGCGATACACCATACTGCAATGTTTCTGCTGAAGAATAGTCGAACGGTATCGGTTCGGCAAGCGCATTGTTGTACCAGCGTCGGCTGAAAAGATGCTTTTCCTCAAGACCTGATAACATAGGTTGATCGATAACAGGCCAGTCGCTTCTCAACTCCAAAAAGGTTGTTTGACTTATCAGTTTTTCAAATCCGCCCTTTTCTCCGCCGCCTGTTTCGGTATACATATCTATGAAACTTGAGCGAATATACTCCACTGCGGCGCCCTTGTCTTTCAGCGCATTGACGGTGTGCGTCGCCAAAAATACAGAACCGTTCAGCGGTATCTCCAGCCAATTTATGTATTTATCCGACATATTATTGGTGAAGAACGAGTCAAGCAACGTCACTCTGTCGGGAAGAAAATCCGCATTTATGAAGGCATTTTGTTCCAGCGCCAGCAAATAACTCGACATTGCGACCAACAGTTGTCCGCCGACTGAATGTCCGACAAATCTTATTTCTCCGCCTTCAAAACGGCTTGTCGTCATGAAGTCTAAATAATATGCCGTCATGCATTCCGCAACAGAATATGCAAGCTTTTTTTTCGCATAGCCGCCGTTCAATGTTCTTTTCATGAAGGCGCCGCCTGCCGACCAAATCTTCTTCTCTACCGCCGCTCCGTCGTCCTCCGACAATTGATTCCATATCAGTATGCCGACATTGTAGCCTTGGTTTTGCCAAAGCCTATATATATTTTCTGTTTCGTCATTGTCTATCCCCTGCATCAGCGCATAGGACAGTATAACAAGCGGTTTTTTGTTGTCAAAAGAGGTGACTTCATCGGCGCGGTGTGTCTCTCCGTTGTTGTCATAAAAAAACAAGCCGAATTCCTCTTTGCGTAATTCTTCGGGCAAAGCAATATCGCCGCTTTTCAGCAGCGTCAGAGTGCTTTTTTCCTTGGTCGTTTCGTAATGTATTATGCCGACGGTTGCCGCAAGGGCGCACGCCGTAAAAACAATGACGATAAATACTGAGAATTTCCGCATCAAGCCTCCGCTTTTTGAACGCAAAGTCCGCTAGATATTATACCATACAAGCGGTATCTATACAAATAAATAAATATATAGAC
>CAYJBS010000027.1:0-9035 GCA_964368435.1 uncultured Christensenella sp.
TGCTATATAGTTGTCGACGGCATGATACGGTACTCCGCACATTGGCGCGTGTTCAGCCAAGCCGCAAGCTCTGCCCGTAAGTGTCAGATCAAGAATCTTTGACGCTTTTATGGCGTCATCAAAAAACATCTCATAAAAATCACCCAAACGATACATGAGAACGGTATCGGGATATTGTTCTTTTAGCTGTTTGTAATGCACCATCATAGGTGAAAGCTGCTTATTTTCCGACATTTAATTCCCCCCACAAGGACGCTGATTTTGTCTTTTTTATGTCCACCGATACGAATTTTCCAATCAAATTCTCATTGCCGGAAAAGTTCACCAGTCTACCCGTTTCTGTTCTGCCGCAAAGCGTATTCTCATACCTGTTATTTTTGTCCTCGACAAGAATTTCAAAGGTTTTGTTGAGATATTCGTTGCTTATTTCCATAGAAATCTTGTTTTGAAACGCAACAAGTTCTGTTATTCGCTGTTTTTTGATTTCTGCCGAAAGCTGTGGCATGTCTGCGGCAACGGTGCCTTTGCGGGGTGAAAATACGAAAGTAAAGGCGTTTGAAAATCTGACTTGACGCAGAAGCGACATAGAATCTTCAAAGTCTTGCTCGGTTTCGGTAGGAAATCCCACCATCATATCTGTTGTGATGCCAACATTCGGCAGAGTTTTTATGTTATCTATCAACTCAAGATAATGTTCTCTTGTATATTTTCTGTTCATCAATTTCAAGATGCGATCACTCCCCGACTGCACCGGCAAATGAATATTGTTGCAGATGTTCGGAGCGTCTTTTATGATGTCAACAATGTCTTTGTTGAAGTCTTTAGGGTGCGATGACATAAATCGCAAGCGGAACTTTCCGTCGATTTTTGCAATGTTTTCGAGCAGTTTCGCAAAGTTCCAGTCATTTTGCATATCATTACAATATGAATCAACGTTTTGACCAAGCAGCGTAATTTCTTTATAGCCGCTGTCAAGCAAACCGCTTATTTCGTCAAGTACAATTTGCGGTTGACGGCTTCTTTCCCTGCCTCGAACATAAGGAACGATGCAATATGAGCAATAGTTGTTGCAACCGTACATAATATTCACCCATGCGTTTGTGCCGCTTGTGCGATAAACGGGCATTTCTTCGACTATGTCGGGCTTTTCGGCATCATCAACTTGAGCAAAAAAGTGTTTTTTCAATAGTGCTTTGTCGATGGCATCGGATAATTCGTGCAGGTTCGAGGAGCCAAGCACTATGTCGATATATGAATACTTCTGTTTTAGCAGTTCTTTTATGCCTTTTTGTTGCGTCATGCAACCGACAACGGCAATAATCAGATCGGGATTGTCCTTTTTCTGCTTTTTTACTGCGCCAATATTGCCTAAAATCTTTTTTTCTGCGGTATCTCTTATGCAACAGGTATTAAAAATCAAAATATCAGCATTTTCTTGTCGATCTGTCGGTTCATAGCCTTTGTTTTTTAAGATGCCTGCAAGTTTTTCCGACTCGTGGACGTTCATTTGGCAACCGTATGTTAAAATATAATACCATTTATTCATAAATTATATTATATATAAAAAACTATGATATATCAAGTGATTTTGCTTTTAGAGGTATTACATTGCGTAGCAATAGTTCTATATGCCTAGGTATAGGGGTATAGTTGAGCGTAAAAAAAATATACTATAACAAATGAAAGGCAAAGCGAAAAAAGGTATTTTCAAAAAGATTGCAAAAGTATTCTCAATTAGTTTAATTGTCGTAATACTTGCATTGTCGGTATCCTTCTTTAGTATATATTTTTCTGCAAAACTTGATAAAAACATCGCATATGGCAATACGGAAATAAAAGTGTTCGATAATGTCGATGAAGAAATACAGTCACCTTCTTCAATAAATGTCTACGTAAAATATGATGAAATAAGCCCTCATATCATAAACGCTTTTGTCGCGCTCGAGGACAAAAGATTCTTTAAGCACAACGGAATCGACTATATCCGTGTCGGCGGCGCGCTCGTCAACAATCTGAAAGCAGGATATATCAAGGAAGGCGGTTCGACGATAACACAGCAGTTGGCGAAAAACACACAACTTTCCAATAAAAAGACCTTGCAACGCAAAATTAAAGAAGCTAAACTGGCAAAGGACATCGAAAGCGAGTTTTCCAAGGAAGAAATATTGGAAATTTATTTGAACGCAATATACTTTGGGAACAGTATTTATGGCATAAATCAAGCTTGTATGCGGTTTTTTAATAAAAAACCTATCGAAATCTCGCTTTTTGAGGCGGCAATACTTGCAGGCGTAGTAAAAAATCCAGGCAAGAACTCGCCTTTGCGCCATCCGGAAAATGCCGACAAAAGAAAAAACCTAGTTCTGCGCCTCATGAAGGAGCAAGGGTATATTGACGCTTTTCAGTACGAAAATAATATCGAAAAGACCTTCACCAAACCCGAAAGAGACAATTCGGAGTTAAATTTGCCATATTATAACGCAGTTATTGCCGAAGCTGCAACCAAACTAAGCATCAGTGAAAAAGCAATAATCGAATCGGGTCTGAATATCTACACGTATTATGACAAACACAAACAGAACTTGGTTCATAAAGCCTTCCAATCGGGCGAATATGCTATAGAAAACGCCGATTATTCAGCGCTGATGCTTGACAACGAAAGCGGAGGAGCTTCTGCATATTTTGCCACGCACAGCAACAATATATACGACTTGCGTAGACAGCCCGGTTCGGCAATCAAACCTATTCTTGTATACGCTCCGGCGTTGCAAATAAAGCATATAACCCCTGCTACAATTTTTAACGATGAAAAAATTTCTTTTGGTAATTATGAGCCTTCAAATTATCAAAACAGTTATCTTGGCATAACCACAGTGAGAAATTGCGTTGCGCATTCCTCAAATATTGCCGCAGTAAAGTTGCTTGAAGAGATAGGCATAGGTTACGCAAAAGGTGTGGCTTCAAATATGGGATTGCAATTCCAAAGCGATGACGAATATTTGCCACTGGCACTGGGCGGCATGACAAACGGAGTCACAAGCGTAGAGCTTGCCGAAAGTTATATGTGCCTGGCAAACGGCGGAACACATAAAAGTGCTTCTTTTATTAAGAAAATAACCGATAAAGACGGCAGAATCATTTATGAAAACCGCCAACTTCCAGAGCGAGTTTTATCCGAAGAAACGGCATATTTGATGACGGATATGCTTATGGATGCCGCAGAATACGGCACGGCAAAGAAGTTATCGTCAATAAATTATCAAATTGCCGCAAAAACAGGCACAGTCGGAGGCGCAGATGGAAGAAACACCGATGCTTGGAATGTGTCATACTCTAAAGACAATACAATGTGCGTTTGGTACGGAAATCTCAGCGGTTCGACAGAGAATAACATATCATTAACAGGTGGAAGCTACCCTACCATGCTATGCAAATATGTCTTGATAAATTTGTCGCCGGCAGAAAACTTTTATATTCCCGAGAACATTGTTGAAATAAAAATCGACACGCTGGCAACCTCGGAATTCAAAACAATAATGCTTGCAACGGATAACACCCCTGCCCAATATCAAAAATATGAAGTTTTTGATGCAATGAACGTTCCGACAGAATATTCTCCGCTCTACGAATTGCCCAAAACTAATATGTCATTGCAATCAAGCAGCGTCGGCGCAGAAATTGGTTTTGATGCTTTACCTTATTTTGAGTATAAAGTATTGCGAAAAAATCTTACAACAGGTGAAATTGAATATATATTCAGCGCAAATGAACAAAACGGCAGAATTTCGCTTATTGACGAATGCGCAGATCAAGGAATATTCAGCTACTCTTTAGAGGTTGTAGGGAAATATGGAAACTTGGGAGTTGCTGAAGAAAAGTTGCTTTTGTTGGGACCATAACCTTCTTAATATGCTCCGCAAATTACTTTTTCGGTATTTTCTATTGCGGCATCGACAAGTTTTTCCACGTCAAGCGCCTTTTCCATATCCTCAACAAAGTTTAGACGAGGTTTGATTATGGGGTTTTTCGGTAAAAAGACTGTGCAACAGTCCTCATATGGCAGAATGCTCAACTCATATGTGTCTATTTGGCGCGCAACATCAATTATTTCATTTTTGTCATTGCCTATCAGAGGGCGAAATACAGGCAAATCGACGACGGAATTGGTAACAATTATGCTTTCCATAGTCTGACTGGCTACTTGACCGAGGCTTTCACCCGTAACGATAGCTCCGCAACCTTTCTGTTTTGCCAACTTTTCGGCAATGCGCATCATAAATCTGCGCATCAAAGTTATCATAAATTCAGGCGGACAGCTTTCTCTTATGGCATATTGTATTTCTGTAAAGGGCACGACCGACAATTCGATGTTTCCGCAATATTTTGCAATGGTTTTTGCAAGATCTATTACTTTCTGCTTGGCCTTTTCGCTGGTATAAGGAAAACTATGATAATGAACGGCAAAGATTTGCACGCCTCTCTTGGCTATTTTATAGCCTGCTACAGGACTGTCTATGCCGCCGGAGAGCAAAAGCATAGCTTTGCCGCCGCAACCTACAGGTAAACCGCCTGCGCCTAAGATTTTGTCATAGAAAATATAGGCTGTTTTGTCCTCGCGAATATCAACATTTACTTCAAAATTAAAATTAAACAAATCCACCGATAAATCTTTGCTTTTGTCGAGCATGTATCCGCCTATCTCTGCGGCAATGTCCATCGAACGTTTGGCTATCGACTTGTCCGCTTTGTTGACGGTTACACGAAATTTCCCAAGTTTTGGGGATATTTCAGCAGCGGCAGCGGCTATTTCATCAAAATCAGCCAGCAACTTCACCGCAGGAGAAATACTATGTATTCCGAACACCTTTTTCAGTCGAAGAATTATGTCGTTATGATCGGATTCATTATATTTTTCAACTATTGTGCGGTTATGGGCATAGCGCAGATAACATTTTATGCCCTCCAGCGCCTTCCTTATGTTTCTTGATAAGGTTTCTTCAAAAAATCTCTTATTGTTGCCCTTCAGAAAAAGTTCGCCTACTCTAATAATTATTACGTTTTCCATATTTTTTCCTTATTTTGCGTATTTTATCAGTTCGTTGTATTCTAAATTAAGTTTGTTTATGAAATACTCTGCTTCGGAAATGTTGTTCAAATGGCAAAAACTCAACCTTATTATGCCTTTTTTGTATTCTTCCGCTAAGTTCTCTGTTTTCCAGCTTGCGGGCTGTTTCGATGAGGAGCAAGCGCTGCCTGTTGCTATCATTATGCCGTGCTTTTCCAGCGCATGTAGCATGACCTCGCCTCTCACGCTCTTTAGCGCAAGACTCAATACATATGGTGAGCTGTCAGCACAAGATATTTTTATTACGTTGCCGCCTGAGGACAGATTTTTTATTATATAATCCTTTATGGCTTGTGATTTTTCGGAATATTCGGCGATATGAGGCAAAATCTTTTCGCAGACAGCCGAAAAACACATTATCGCTGCAATATTCTCCGTTGAAGAACGCATTCCCATTTCTTGACCGCCGCCGAACATCACCGGTTGCACTGTTACGCCTTTTTTTATATATAGTCCGCCGCAACCTTTTATGGAGTGCATTTTGTGCGCGCTGACGGAATATAGGTCTACGCCAAGATCTGTCATATCTGTTTTAACTTTTCCCATGGCTTGCACGCCGTCACTGTGAAATATTATGCGCTTATTTACGCTTTTTGCGTAGTTTACCAGTTTTTTGATGTCGTTAATGCCGCCTGTTTCGTTGTTTACATGCATGATAGAAATCAGCGCGGTATCTTTTGTGACGATTGTTCTGAATTTTTCAAAGTCTACCTTGCCGCAATCGTCAACCTCTGCAAACACAAGTTCATATCCTCTTTGCGCAAGTTCGTTGGCGGCGTTCATCACTGAAGGATGCTCGGATTTTGAAACAATAATTCTTGCGCCCTTTCTTTTTGACGTGCCGAAAAGCGCAAGATTGTCGCTTTCGGTACCGCTTGAAGTGAAAACAAAAGTGCCTTCGCCTGAAATTCGGCGCAAAATGTTCTGCCTCGCCTGCTTTATGTCGTTACTTATCAATACCGATTCGTGATATTGCGCAGAAGGATTATAAAAATTCTCAAACGAATACTTTTTTATTATGTCCAAGCAAACATCATCGACTTTCGTTGTGCTTGCGTTGTCAAAAAATATCATTGTTTCTCCTTAAGCAACGAATAAAAATAATTATCTGCCGCCAATATATAATTCTTTGGATTGTTTCGTATCTTTATACATATAAAAACCTGAAAAGTCGGTTGTTCGCAAAAACATTCGACTTTGTTTGGCATTGCGTCAATGTCCGGTTCTTGAATTATTTTACATTCTTCCATATCCGTCAGGTTAGTCTTCAACAAGACCTTTTCTTTTATAAATCTATAAATCTTTTTTACGGTCAAAGAACCGTCCAACAAGACATAATTATAATTGAAAATCAAATACCATTTCGCATAATTTATGGCGACAGAAAAAACAAAAAGTAAACCGACTGCAATAAATAGTAACGGAAAAAAAATCGCAGGAAAGACCAAACCAAATGCCATTAATTTCATCAGAGGAGTCAATCTATGTAAAAAAACATGCAATTTTTGACCTTTTTCGCACTTAAACGATACCATATACTCATTTGAAAGTGACAACGGTTACCCCCTTGCCGCCTTCGCCGTACATGCCGTCACGATAGGTTGATACCGCTTTATGCGCCGACAAATATTGTCTTACGGCGCGGCGCAATTTGCCCTCGCCTATGCCGTGAATTATCGAAACCTCGTTCAAACCGCCCATATATGCGCTGTCCAGATATTCATCAAGATAAAAATGCACCTCATCGGTTGTCTTGCCAATGATGTTCAAACTTGTGGCGATAGTCAAATTTTTTAATTCGACTTTTGTTTCTTTTGTTGTTTTTTCTTTTTGTTTCAATGAGGCAAGTCGGGTGAGGTTTTTTATATCTGTTTTCGTCTTTACGGAACCCATTGAGATATGCGCTTCGCCCTTTATGGGATTTAGTGCGGTGACGATTCCTTCGGAATTTAATGACTGAATAAGCACACGATCGCCAACTTTGATTTCGCCACCAAGCTCGTCGCCTGACAGTACAAACTCGTTTTCTTCATTAATTATAAACTTTTTCAGACTTTTGCGCAGTTCATATGCCTTAAAAAGACTGCTTTCGTCAGGGGATTCCAACACTTCTTTCAGCGCGTCAATAATTTCGTTGGCTTCTTGCATGGCGTTCTCGACAAGGCGTTTTGTCTCTTTGCGTACCGACTGGTTGAGCCGTTCACGCTGTAATATGAGTTTTTCGCGCTCTTTCTCGGCATCTTGTTTGATTTTTTGAGCCTCTAAGCGGTATTTTTCGGAGTCTTCGGCATTGATTTCAGCCTGTTTTTTTGCTTGTTGAAGTTCTTTTAGCACCTCTTCGAATTCTACCTTTTGCCCTTTCATGCCTAACCGCGCCGCTTCGATTATGTCCTTTCGTAGCCCCAGCCGTTCGGCGATAAAAAGCGCATTTGACGCTCCCGGCACTCCTATTGTCAACTTATATGTCGGAGAATAAGTTGCTGGGTCGAACTCCATCGAGGCGTTTTGCATGCCGTTGTTCACCATTGCAAATTCTTTCAACTCGTTATAATGCGTCGTGATCATTGCCCTAGCTTTGGTGTTGTTTATGAAATCGGCAATACTAAGCGCAAGACTTGCGCCCTCTGCCGGATCAGTGCCTGCCCCTAACTCATCGAGAAGCACAAGAGTTTTGTCATTCAAGTTGTCGATGATGTGCTTTATGTTGTTTATGTGCGAAGAAAAAGTTGAAAGACTTTGTTCAATGCTCTGCTCATCACCAATATCACAAAAAATGTTTTCAAATACGCCTATTTCCGCCTCTTTTGCAGGCACGAAAATGCCGCTCAAAGCCATAAGCACCGACAAACCGACTAACTTCAAACATACCGTTTTGCCGCCGGTATTGGGACCGGTGATAAAAAGCATATGAAAATCTTTGCCGATATATACGGTGTTGCTGATGACTGTAGCTTTGTCGATCAGAGGATGCCGCCCTTTTACTATATTTATATATCCATCATTATTTATTATTGGTTTTACTGATTTTTGCGCATTGGCAAACATGGCTTTTGCAAATACCGTGTCCAAATATATTATCGTTTCGAACGATTGTTTTATGCTGTCGGTATCCTTGCTTACAATCAAGGTGAAATTACGCAAAATGCGTTCAATTTCTTTGTTTTCTTCAATTAATGCCGTTTTCAAATCGTTGTTTAGCTCGACAATAACCATAGGTTCAAGATAAATTGTCGCTCCGGAAGCGCTTTGGTCGTGGATAAGTCCGGGAATCGCGCCTCTGTGTTCGGCTTTTAGCGGTATTACATATCTGTCATTGCGGATAGTGACGATATTGTCCTGCAAATATTTCGAATAGCTGGCAGAATTAACAAAATTGTATAGCTTTGCTTTGATGCTTTCGCCAATTCTACGAATTTTCGCGCGGACATTCCGTAATTCATATGAAGCGTTGTCGCTCATCTCGGTTTCGGAAATAATCGCCGAATCTATCTCATCTTCAAGCTCTTTGTTGATGAAAATCCTTGAAGCAACATTTTTTAACAGCGATATGCTATCGTCTTTGACCTTAATTATCAATGACTGCAAATTGCGTGAAATGCGTAGTGTTCTTGAAATTTTCAGCAGTTCTGCCATGGAAAGCACCGACATAACGGCGGCTTTTTCGAGGGCAAACGAAATATTGTCTACGCTGAAAGAAGGTGAAAGCGAATGCTGATACAATATCTTGTCAGCCTCTTCTATCTCGTCAAGCAGTTCTTCGATATAGCTTTTTTCGACAAGCGGACGCAACTCCATAATTCTCTGTTTGGCGCTTTCCGAAAAGGCAAACGCAGCTATCTGCGAAAGCACTTTATCAAATTCTAAGGTTTTTCTGGATTTCTCGTTCACTTATTTTCCTTTTTCATAGCTT
>CAYJBS010000027.1:9135-18663 GCA_964368435.1 uncultured Christensenella sp.
ACATACATTGATCATCGACAAAAGTAAAATTCTGTAACAGGACTTCTTTCCAAACGTCATTTTACTCCGCGAATCAAATGATTGAGGGTATATTGACCACTCGGTACGTGCGAACCCTGGATATACTCTTGTAACAAAGTATCGATATTTTCTATCGGTTCTTCGCTTAAATCTATATATGCGTCGAATTTTCCCAGCATTCTTGAACCGACATCTGTTCTAATGCCGTTTTTCAACGTATGCAAGCATTGCAAATCAAATTTCGATGTTTTTATTATATAATACCCTTTTCTGTCCTTAAAAACAAGGTTTCCGCCACAAGTACCGCAGCTTTCGCCTGCCGTTTGTCTTGGACAATGAGCAAGGTACATAAGAGGCAGATGTCCATAAGCGTATATCAAACCACGCTGGAATGGTATTTCTTCCTTGAGTAGTTCTACGGAAATAATCTTATTGGCGGAATATTTCAAAATAGCATTGTCGGTATTCATCAGATTGAAGTTATGCCCCAGTACATATGGTTTGTTCAAGTCAAGCGCAAGCTGAATGGCATAATAATTGTTACAAATTAGACCAGAAAATGGAATACATATATCTTTTATTGTATCTAATGAACGATAATTTGCAAAAATCGGCGGTGTTATGAAGATTTCGTTATCCTGCCTTTTTGCTTTCGCTAAAAATCTATTTCCATCTTCTTTGTTAAAATCAAGCGGTGAATATACTATTGCTTTTATATTATCCAGTAAAAATTCCGTCAGTTTTGAGGTTGAATCAACTTCAACAAAAATCCCCATCATTTTTGTGACAGTCTTTTTACCCTTTTCAAAAACCGAAGGCAATGCATACTTTCTTGAAGGCTTCCGACTCTTGCTATAATTCTCAAATATCGCCTTCTCCATGAGTTCAACAACGTTTCTCTTCAACTCATTTAGCGCAGAAAGCGGCATAAACGCATTTTCTGTACGGATATTTATATTTCTTAAAGAAAATACCGTATCCCCCAACTTGTTGAACTGCGTAGTAATCTGCTCTTGGCTGAGTGGCGCTGTTCTTGCGGAGTCGACGGTCTTGCCTATGAAAGAAACACTTATTTTTTCGCAATTTGCCGTAATTTTCGCCTCTTCTTGCGCCACAAGCGACACATCGAAGTCTATTGGCAACTTTCTTTTGTTCTGCATTAGACTATCGTTAAGTTGGCTGTCGGTAGTTATGCTTATGGTATCACCGGCGAGAGTGTCCATTGTATTTAAAATTTTATAGATGTTATTTCCGTCCGATTTTGCGCCTTTGCCTGAAAAACCGCCTATTTCACGCTTATCACGTAAAATCTTAAAGCCGTCGCCGTCATTTATAGGTTTATCCATTTTCAGTACGGCAAAGCCGTTTTGCTGCCTGATGACCTTGCCGGCATATATGCCGATATGATTGGGAGCATAAGGATAAATCATTTGCTCATCCAAGTCATATCCTACAGCAAAATCCCCTCGGTTAAAGAGTTTTTTCAAAACAGTTTTGTCATAAGAGATATATTCAAGCGCTTTTTTATATTCAGCAACGACCCCTGCCACATATTCGGGACGCTTCAAGCGACCTTCTATCTTTAGTGAATTTACGCCTGCTTTTTTCAATTCTTCGAGCCGGTCTATCATACAAAGATCTTTTGGCGACAGCAAAAAACCGCTTGCGCGCTTTTCGTCGTCAATATGAGCGTCATATTTCTGACGGCAAAGCTGAAGGCATCTGCCCCTGTTGCCGCTGTTTCCCGTCAACATGCTCGACAAAAGACATGCGCCCGAGAAGCCGACACAAATTGCGCCGTGAACAAAGATTTCTATTTCGATGGAAATATGCTTTTTGATGTCGATTATATCTTCAACAGTTGCTTCTCTGGACAAAATTATGCGGTCAAAACCCATATTTTCAAAAAGTATTGCCGCAGCTCTGTTGTGAACGCCCATTTGTGTGCTTGCATGCACTTCTGCGCACGGCGCAAGCTCTTTTATGATTGGAAGTAACGCCAAGTCGGCAATTATGAAGGCGTCTATGCCTGCCTCGTAAGCGTCTTTGACATATTGCTTTGCCTCTGCTATTTCCGATTGTTTAAGTGCCGTATTGAGCGTCAAATAGGCTTTTACGCCAAAAAGATGACAAAGGTTGACTGCCTTTGTCAAATCGTCGAAGTTGTCGGCGCTTGCCCTTGCATTGAAATTTTTGCCGCCGAAATATACGGCGTCGGCGCCGTTGTTTATTGCCGCCTCAAGCGATAACAAATCACCTGCAGGCGCAAGTAGTTCCATTTTGTTATCTAAGCCTTGCATCGATTTCATTAAGTTTTGAAAGTATTTTTTCGATGACTGCCGAAACCTCGTCATCGGTCAGAGTGCGGTTCATATGGCGGAAGTTCAGCTTTATTGCCACACTTTTTTGTCCTCTTGGCACTTGATTGCCCTCGTATACATCAAAGACTTCGCAGTCTTCGAGGATATCTCCGCCCTGCGTTGCGACAATATCAAGAATTGCTTTAACGGCAGTATCTTTTTTGACTATAAGCGCCAAATCACGTTCCATTGCCTGGTATTTTGACATGGGCTTGAAGTCAACCATAGACGGCGCATTCTTGAGAATGAATTGCCAATCAAGTTCTGCGATATAAAGTCGCTTGTCGACATCGAACTCTGCCGCTACTTCGTCAAAGACCTCACCGATATAACCGATATTCTCTCCATTTACTATTATGTTTGCGCTTCTGCCCGGGTGAAGGTACCCTATTTCGGCTCTTGTATAGTCGGCGCGCAAATTGTTTGTGCCGAGTATATCGTCAACTATGGCTTTCATCGAATAAAAATCTTCGCCCTCGCCATACGCTCCGATAGAAAGTTTATATTCTTCAATAGGAAGTTCTGTAAGCGGAAGTTTTTTCGGCAAATAGGTTTTTGCCACCTCGAAAAATCTCGCCGACTTGTTGCCACGCATTAGATTGCTTGCCATAATCTTTATGATGCTATATGCAAGCGTCGTTCTCATGACCGAAAAATCAATGCCAATCGGATTTATTATTTTTATTGAATTGCGCAGTGCGCTATCTTCCTTCAGTTTCAGCATATCAAAGGCTTTTGGCGAAATAAAGGAATAATTCACCAGTTCATACGCTCCGTGCGCAATCAAAGTTTCTTTGGTCTTGTCGGCGCGCTTTTGTTCTTCCGTTTTGCCGCCGCGAACCATTTTTGCGCCGGATAGCAGCGCGGGTTTTATGTGATCGTAGCCATAAATTCTGATTACTTCTTCAGCAAGGTCGTGTACTCCGACAATATCGGTGCGATAAAGCGGAATTTTTACTTGAAGATTGTCACCGAACACCTCGGTTTCAAGTTCAAGCGAGTTCAAAATATTGACGATAACGTCTTTCGGCACTGTTATGCCCAAAATTTTATTAATTTCATGGTAGTGTAAATTGAGAATTTTCTGCTCAATTTCGGTTATTCTTGCATCAATGGCTCCGCCAATGACTTTTCCCCAACCGTTTTTGTCGATAATCGACAGCACCCTGTTCATGCCTGCTTCTTGTGAAAGAAAGTCTATGCTTTTTTCAAAACGCTGTGAAGAGTCGGAGCGTAAATTCAACTGCTTAGATGTGTGACGAACGCTGTCACGTGCAAAATTCGCCGATTCCATGGCAATATTCTTGGTGTCATTATTTATTGACGAGTATTCTCCGCCCATAATTCCTGCTACGGCGACAGGTTTTTTTGCATCGCAAATTACGAGATTGTCGGCGGTGAGCGTATACTCTTTGCCGTCAAGCGCAGTTATTTTTTCGTTTTCGATTGCCGTTCTGACAATGATTTTCTGTCCTTCCAACAAATCCAAATCAAACGCATGCAGAGGCTGCCCTATTTCCATAAGCACATAGTTCGTCACATCGACAAGGTTGTTTATCGGGCGTATACCGACGGCTCTCAGACGTCTTTTTATGAGGTCTGGCGAAGAAGTCAGTTTTATGCCCTTTACGACTTTTGCCATATATCTCGGACATAAGTTATATGCTTTGTTCTCTGCGCTCAAATAGTCGCTCAGCTTTTGAGTATTATCGACAGAATAGGAAAAATCGGGATATTTGACTTTTTGTCCCGTAACTGCGGCAACCTCTCTGGCTATGCCTAGAATGCTGTTGCAGTCCTGCCTGTTAGCGGTGATAGCAATGTCCAGAATGATGTCGTTTGTGCCGATAACATCGTTTATGTCGGCGCCAATCGCAACGGACCGGGGCAAAATCATTATGCCGTGAATGCCTGCGCCGTAAAAATCGCTTTCGGTCAAATCAAGTTCGGCTCCCGAACAGAGCATACCGCATGACTTTATGCCTCGAAGTTCCCCTGCGTGTATCTCCTTTCCGCCTGCAAGTATGGCACCGTCAAGCGCCAGCGGCACCATGTCGCCGACTTTTATGTTTGTGGCGGCGGTTACTACCTGTGTAGTACCTTTTTTGATGTCGATACAGCAAATCGCCAGCTTGTCGGCATTGGGGTGTTTCTCGATCGACAGAATTTTGCCTGCTACGACATTCTTTATGATTTCTTTTTGATAAATTATTTCTTCTATTTCAAAACCGCATGAAACCAGCTTGTCGGCAAGCTCCTCGGGTGAAATATTTATGTCTACAAAGTCTTTTAACCAACTGACGGGTACTTTCATATCTTCCTCCTATCTGTATTGTCTTAGAAAACGTAAATCGTTCTCAAAGAACAGTCGCATATCGGGAATGCCGTACTTTATCATAGCGGCTCTCTCGACTCCCAAACCAAAAGCAATTCCGGAATACTTTTTTGAGTCTATGCCGGAATATTCCAAAACAGCGGGATTGACAACGCCTGCGCCCAATACTTCTATCCAGCCTGTGCCCTTGCATAGTCTGCATCCGCTGCCGCCGCATATAGCGCAGCTGAGGTCCACTTCCACCGAAGGCTCGGTAAACGGGAAGTATGACGGACGAAGTCGGGTTTTTGTGTTGGAGTTAAAGAAAGATTTTGCAAAAGCGTCCAATACTCCTTGCAAATCGCAAAGCGTAATGTTTTCATCGATAACCAACCCTTCAATCTGCTGAAACATAGGAGAATGTGACGCATCGTCATCTGAGCGGTAGACTTTGCCCGGACAGATAATTCTGATTGGCGGTTGCTGTGTTTCCATTGTGTGCACCTGCACAGCAGATGTCTGTGTACGCAACAAAACATTGTCTGTAATATAGAAGGTGTCTTGCGTATCTCTTGCCGGGTGATCTTTCGGCACATTGAGCGCTTCGAAGTTATAATAATCCAGTTCGACTTCAGGACCGTCTTTTATTTCGAAGCCAAGACCGGAAAAGATGTCGGTAATATCGTTTATGACGGTATTGAGAATATGCAAACCGCCGACATTGGCTGATTTTTTTGATAAGGTGATGTCAAGTTCTTCACTCTTTAGCCTTTCTTCTTTGGCTTTCTTCGCCTTCTCTGCTTCAAAGCGGGAAATCATAGCCTCGACTTCCTGACGCAACTCGTTTATGAGTTTGCCGAATGCCGGACGCTCCTCACCGGAATAGTCTTTCAAGGACTTCAAAAGCGCAGTTATCTCACCGTTTTTGCCTAAAAAACTGACTCTGATGTCGTTTATGGTTTGCAGGCTTTGGGCATTCTTTAGCCTGTCCGCAACATTGCTTACAATCAGTTTAATCTTGTCTTGCATATGGTTTTCTCCTAAAAATAATAAAATATAGTATAACACCATTATTACCGTTTGGCAATTATTATTAGTCTTAAAGGTATTATACCATCAATAAATCAAAATGTTATGGCAATAAATCTAAATAATTTGTATCAAAATCCGAATCGCTCGAAAGATAAGTCTCAGGCACTCTGCCGACTATTACATTTTCGGCAATAAGTATCTGATATGCTGTATTAACCGACTGTGTATGCCAAGGAACCATAATTTCTATGTCAACTTCCACATCGATAAGCACCCGATGAAGCGTCTGGTTTATACCGCTTGAATAAAATTTTGACAAAAAAACCGATTGACATTTGCCGATTGAAAGAATTTTTAACGGCACTTCTTTACCCTTGTTTGCTACAAGTGCGCTGCCTGTGAACGCGCCTAAATGAATAGATAACTGTCGCTTTTTCAGCTTGTTTAAGGTATTTTGAATCTCAAGCGTCGCCATCATATTGATTTGATTTATCAGCGCCGCATTGCTTTTTATCAGTACGATGTCACCTTCGTTGTTCTTTACAAATTCAAAAAGCGCGCCATAAAAGCTTTGCAGTGTTTGAATTTTTTTATTGGCGGCATTTATGGTGTCTACAGCTTCGGCTTTGACTGTTTCTTCAGACAATTCTTTGACAAAAGGCATGGTAATTTTATAATAATACAATAAAATAAGCACAACAATAAGAACAAGCGCAAGCAGCGCCAGTATCTTTTTACGATGCTTTTTATATCTCACAGTTATAGTCGTAAACACATATCATATATATGCGCTGAAATTTATTTTGATAGTAATTTGTAATATATTTTTTTCATTTCGGCGGCATCTTCGGCTTGTGTGCCGTCGGATTCGCTGATGATGTGCGGATGTAAAACGTTTTTTATCAGCACTTCTGCAAGAGGTTCGAAGTCGGGTCCGAAAGTTTTGTCCTCAAAGGTCAGATGTCTGACCTCTCCGCCCTTTCCGTACTCGATTTTGCTGAAATGTATGTGCATATGTTTGACTTTTTCAGAGGGTAAATGGTCGGACAATTTGTTTATTATCTGCTGATAATCTTCTTCCGTCCTCAATATGCCCTGTTCGCGCGCGTTTATGTGTCCGAAATCGATGCAGGGATAGAAATAGTCCGCCATATTACAGAATTCGATGATCTCCTCTACCGTACCGATTTGCCGTATCTTTCCCATGGTTTCTGGGCATAAAATAAAGTTCTTGTATCCTTTTTCGGCAATTTTATCGATCAGAAGTTTCAAATTGTTTTTGGCGGTGTCCACAGCCTCGCGCCTTTCCATTTTTCCCTGCGTTGCCGCATGAAAAATTATTCTCGGCGCCTGCAAGAAAGCTGCTTTGTCCAGACAAGTAGTTATATAATTGACCGATTTTGCTATCATCGTAGGTTCGGTGTTCGCGAAATTTATGAAATACGGAGCATGAATAGAAAGTTCGACATTATGAAGCGCAAACGCATTGCCGATTGCCCCCGCCGTAGCGTCACTCATGCTTATGCCACGTCCAAAGGAATATTCAAATAGTTCAATTCCTCTGTCTTTGCACCACTTCGCCGCTTCGACAGTACTTTTGTAGCCCTCTTCATAAAAGCTGTTTGAGTTGCCTGCCGCTCCGAATTTTATCATTTTTCCTCCAAAACGCTGTAGTTGTGTATGGTATCTTTACCAAACACCCCTATTATATCGTTATTTATTTGTGCGACAAGCTGTTGCGCGTCGGCAAACTTCTTTGTGTCGCGAATTCTCGATTCAAAAAAAACTTTTATGTTTTTGTTATAAAGACTGCCCTCAAACCCAAGGAGCAGCGTCTCTATATTGAAATTCTTGTCCTCAAAAGTCGGATGAGCGCCAACGTTGGTAATCGAAGAATACATAATGCCGTCGGCAAGCGTTTTTGTCTTATAAACGCCTTCTAGCGGCAGTTGTTTGGTACTTGATACAGAAATATTTGCTGTGGGTATTCCTATGCCTTTTCCCACACCGCGCCCTTTTTGTACCTCTCCCGATACAAAAAAACTGTCTCCCAGCAGTACGTTCGCGCCTATTATATCGCCCAATATAAGCAACCTTTTGATTTTTGTAGTGGAAATCTTCTCTTTTAGGTACTTTTGTAAATCAACTTCAAAAACTTCGACACCCTTTGTTGCCATATATTCATTTAGGCTTTGCATATTGCCTTCGCCCATATATCCGTAGGTATAATCATTGCCAGCGACAATGGCTATCGGATTCATTTTCAATAAAAAATCGAGAAATTCTTTCGGGCTTTGCGCCAAAAACTCTTTGGTTGGATCAAGAACGGTGATATTTTCATAACCAAGCGAGCAAAGCAAACTTATTCTTTCGTTTAATAAATAAACTTCTTTGTCTTTTCGTCCGAGATTGGTAAAAAAGTTGTCATCAAAGGTCAACACTTGCAGTTTTGCGCCAAATTTTGTTGCAATATTGCTAGCTTTTTGCAATAAATATCTATGTCCGATATGTACGCTGTCAAAAAATCCCAGCGCAAGCACACTTTTGTTTATTAGAGCAGCCATGTCTTTACAAAAACCCTCCCATCGTCATCCTTGGCTATGCCGCAAAGCTCTCCGCTTGCGTATACTGCGAAAAAGGCTTTTGGCAAGTCGTTCTTTTCTATTCTTTGACCGTTCAAAAGATAGTTCTTTTCTTCAATGGATATCTGATATGAGGGCATGTCGGTCAAAAGATAATCAATCGGAAGAACATATTGCGAAATGTCGCTTGCGTTTTGTAGTTCCTCGAGAGTGACAGCATCGTTTAGTGCGAATTTTCCGCTCTTTTCTCTGCAAAGATATTGCATAATGCCGATTGTACCCATTTCTTTCGCCATATCATTAGCAATCGATCGAATATATGTACCGCCGCTACAGGTGATTCTGAAGGAAAAAAGGTTATTTCCCAACATTTCAAGCAGTTCAATACTGTATATTATGATTTTTTTTGTTTTCAATTCAAATTCAATGCCCTTTCGAGCTAGTTTATATGCTTTTTGTCCGTTTATGCTTTTTGCGCTAAAGTTCGGCGGCAATTGATCTATTTCGCCTACCAAATTAGGCAGCGCCTTAAGGATATCTTCAGTGATAATTTGTTTGTTGTCAGTGGCTATTTCTTCGCCGGACGCATCGAGCGTGTCGGTCTTTATCCCGAAACGGAATATGGCGTAATATACCTTTTGTTTTTCCAAAAAATAGTCAAAGAGCCGCGCGGCTCTTCCCAGCGCGACAGGCAGTACTCCTTCGGCATCGGGGTCCAAAGTCCCGAAATGTCCGACTTTCGTAGAAATATTGTTCTGAATTAGCACTCTTTTTAGAATACTTAGAGCTTTATTGGAGGAAATATGCGGATTTTTTCGTAGATTTATGAATCCGCTAAGCATATTTCAGCATCTCCATCGCCGCCGACACGAGCTTGTTATGGACGTCTTCAAAATAGCCGTACACCCTGCAACCTGCCGCGTTTGAGTGCCCGCCTCCTCCGAATACCTTCGCAAGGTTCGCCGCGTTGACTTTTCCTTTTGTGCGAAAACTTACCTTGTAGGCTTTGTCTTTTATTTCGGCAAGAGAAATTGCTATCTCTACGGTATCAATGTCAAGTATGTTGTTTATGATGCCTTCCGTATCTGCTTCACCTGTGCCGGTGGCGTCAAAATCACCATCGACATAGCTGACGAAAGCTATGGCATTTTCCTCATAGAATTTTGTTTTTGAAAGCACTCTGTTTTTTAGGTTGAAGATATTGAACGGTGTATCTTTC
>CAYJBS010000028.1:0-7011 GCA_964368435.1 uncultured Christensenella sp.
TATTTGTCTTACGTCTATTATACTATAAATAAAAAGGGAATTCAATAGTCAATTATTTTTCATAACTTTACTATTAAAAGCACTTTCAACAAACGGAGCGCATATCATAAATATATGCCCGAATTCAAATTCTCACGGATACATTTTATCGGTATCGGAGGCATAAGCTTGTCTGCTATGGCAAAGCTGATGCTTATACTTGGTGTGCGCGTAAGCGGCTCGGATGCTGTATTTTCACCGACAATAATCGATTTGATTGAAAAAGGCGCCGACATTTGGATCGGAAGCAAACCCGAAATTATCGGCAAGCCCGATTTTGTCGTATATTCCTCCGCCATAGCCGAAAGCGACAAGGAGTTGTGTTATTGCCGAGAATGCGGTATTCCTGTGTATGAACGCCATGTATTTTTAGGCAAAATTGCTGAAGAATTTCCCAACACAATAGCCATAAGCGGCACACACGGCAAGACCACCGCTTGCGGCTTGTTATGCGCGATTTTGAAGTGCGCCTGCCGCTCTTTTTGCGGTCATATCGGCGGCGATGTCGGCAACGGTATCGGCAACCTGTACTATTCAGGCGGAGATTTTTTTGTCACGGAAGCTTGCGAATATCATAAAAGTCTGTTGAGCATAAAATCAAATATATCAATAGTTCTGAATGCCGAAAACGACCATCCGGATACCTATAATGACCTTTCTGAAATATATGACACTTTTGACAAGTTCCTTTTTGACAGAAAAGAAAACTTGGCAATAGTCTGCGGAGACAGTGAATATTATAATAATCATTTGCGTTTCGCCGACTGCTCCCCCTTGACCTTCGGCACCTCTCCCTCACACGATTTTTATATACATTCTTTAGCAGAATATCGCAAGGGATATTTCTCATTTTCTTTAAGCTATCGTGGTATAGACCTTACCGACATAAAACTAAATATCCCCGGACGGCACAATGTCTATAACGCCGCTGCGGCTTCCGCCGTTGCATACCTTTTGCATGTAGACGGGCAGACCATAAAAAAAGCCGTCGAGAATTTCGAAGGCATAAAACGACGGTTTGAACGCAAAGGCATGATAAAGGGCGCCGAAGTAATCCATGATTATGCCCATCATCCCTCGGAAATAAGAGCCGTCATTGACAGCGCAAAAAAGATAACCGACGGCAGACTCATAGCGGTGTTTCAACCCCACACCTACAGCCGTACGGCGCTGCTCATAAACGATTTTTGCAAGGTTTTTAATGATTGTGACGAAGTATACATCGTAAAGGAGTACTCTGCCAGAGAGACCTCTTGTCAGGGAATGAGCGCTCTTGATTTATTCAAAAAACTCGAAAACAGAAATTCATTTTATTATGACGAAATAATTACTCTTGCCAGAGATTTAATAAAAAAATCCCTCGCCTCTGATATGATACTCGTACTCGGGGCGGGGGATATCGAAAAACTTTGTGATTTATTGGTTTAGTCCATTTCTATGAGGTTCGCCATTCCGAAGCCCTGATCTTTGAGCTTTTGGAAAAGTTGCTCCGCTTCGGCAATGGGTGTGACACTCTCACGTAGCGGCGCAAGTTTCAGCACCTTCTGCGCAAGTAAATATATCGCCGAATTGAATTCCGACGCTCCGTTGGAGATGCCCTTGACTGTCAGTTGTTTGCGGTTTATGAGGTTTATGTCGGTTTCAAGTGGATTGGGATAGCCGTGAACGCTCATTATGGTGCAGTCGCCGCCGTTTCTTGCAAGCGCAAACAAATAATGAGGTGTAATGCCCTGTTCGCTGTGCAAAATGGTATGCTCAGCCATTCTGCCGCCTGTTATTTCTCGTACACGCTCGATAGTCACTTCTTTTGCGGAATTTATGGTGTAATAGACACCGCACTCCTTGGCTTTCGCCAAACGGTCGGCTTTGTAGTCTATCATGATAGGAATCGCTTGAAAATACATTGCAAGTTGCGCAATGATGTTGCATAGAGGCGAACCGCCTATGACTGCGATATAGTCGCCTTTTGAGATTTCAAAATTGTTGATGACGGCAAGGCTTATGGCAATATGCTCGGCGAATATGGCGTCATCTTCACGCACATCCTCGGGCAGAGGAATAATGTTCTCGACAGGAAGGCAGACAAAATCCGCCAAAAATCCATTCATGTCTACGCCAAAAGTTTTTATGTCCGGAAGTGTTTGGGACTTGTCGGAATAGGTGACAATATACGGGTTCAGCACAACTTTTGTGCCTCTCTTGAGTCCGTATTCGGGTTTGTCCTCACTGACATAGCCTACGGCGATATGGCAGGGTACAAAAGGATAAACAAGCTCGGATTTTCCGCTGAAAATATCAAGATCAGACCTCGTAGGGAACACCTTCGATATCTTGACTTTGACGATGTCCTTCTCGTTTGCGGAGATGACTTCCTCGACAATAAATTTCTCGTTGCCGTTTGCTTTGTATTGTTTCATCGCACGACTCCTTCAATAAGTGAGGACATTATATCACATTCTTTTTCTTTTAGCAAGAACTATGCCAAAGCGCTATTTTCTCCCCTTCTTATAGGAAGATGTGCAAATTGTTGTATGCGCAAATCAAATTCCTGTGAATTATTTGTCGAAAAAATTATAATATTGACATTCGGCGCTCTTTCGTTTATAATAACAAAAGTTTGTACTTTATTAAAGGAGCGCTTTATAATGAAAAAATCCCCCAAAATTATATTATGTCTCCTGCTCATAGCCTTGGCATTCAGTTTTACCGCTTGCAACAAAACAGCAGTAACAGAGCAGGAAGCAAGAACCGTCGAGAAGGACGGTTTCAGTTATTCTATAATCGAAACTCTTGAGGAGGGAAAGGTTGTTGACACATATGCCAAAGTGACAAAATATACCGGTTCCGCCGAAAACATCACTATCCCCGACACTGTTGACAACATAAAAGTTTTGAAAATAAGCGGTCTTGCTTTTTATTCAAGCGACATAAGATCCGTCACCATTCCCGAGGGCGTCACGGCTATCGAGAATTTTGCTTTTGGATATTCAGACATTATTACCGTATTCATCCCCTCGACCATAAAGTCGATCGGCGACTATGCCTTCATAAACTGTATCGCGCTCAAGGAAGTAGTCATCGCCGCCGCAGTCAAACCGACCGTCGGAGCCTATAGCTTCAAGTATTATGATAAGAACGAGAAGGATTATGCCATAAATGGCAGCCTCGAATTAAAAGTACCTTCAATCGCCGCCTACAAGTCCGAAGGCGTCAACGACCATTGGACACAGTACCAAGCAAATCTAAAAGAGGTGGCATAATGACAGAATTGACATCAGCGACAACCAAGCTACGGACCTACACAAAGAAAGAAAAAAATATTTATCTCATTTCTTTGGCAGGACAGAATATCATCTACAATATTATCGGCGCATGCTTTGCGTATTATTTGCAGTTCACCATACTTATACCTGCGCTGTCCGTCAGCTTAATAATGACCTTCGCAAGAGTTTGGGACGCCTTCAACGATCCTATCATGGGTACGATCGTAGACCGCACAAGAACAAAAATCGGAAAGTGCCGTCCCTATTTGATAGCTGTTCCCATCCCAATATTGATTATCACAGTATTATGTTTCACCAGCTTCGGATTCTTCGGTGAAGGCACAAAAGCTATGGATTCCTGGCTTGTGGCTTGGGCGGCGATCACCTATGTTTTGTGGGGAATGACCTACACTATCGGTGACATCCCTCTGTGGGGCGTAACAGCTCTTATGACAGAGGACGACAAAGACCGAAACAAACTGCTCAGCCTTGCCCGTATTTTCGGAGGTATCGGCGGCGGCATCACGCTGCTTGCAATGCAACCCATCGCCCTTGCTTTGGGTTCGGCGCTGACCAACACGGCTTTGGCAAACGGAAATCCCGCTGTAGGCGAAAAATACGGCTTCCTTTTTGCCGCCGCTATATTCGCCATCTTAGGTTGCGGATTGTTCCAAATGTGCGGTTTTGCCGTAAAGGAACGTATCCCCGCCTCCAGCACAAAATATACTCTGCTAGACAACTTCAAAATTATGTGGCGAAACAAACCTTTCAGACAGGTATTGCTCTCGGGCGTACTGGGCAGTCCCAAAATGTTGCTTGCCCTCGCCGCTATGCCGCTTGTAACTTATTATTTTGCCAGCAAGAGCGCTATCCTTGCGCTATTGTATATGGCGCTGCTCGGCGGCGGTATGTTCGTTGGACAATTCGTTGCCATGGCGCTGACACCAAAACTGTTGACAAAATTCTCAAAAAAGAAGCTATATAATTATGGCAACCTTTTTGGCATAGTGCCTTTCCTGCTCATATATGTTGCATATCTCGTAGCACCCGACAATCTTGTTCATCCCCTTGCCTTGACTTTCTGCTTTATCGTATTCTTATTCAGCGGCGCGTCAATGGGATTGACGACTGTTTTGCAATCGCTGATGATAGCCGATTCCGTCGACTATGAGGAGTATACGCACGGCATTCGTCCCGATGCTGTATTCTTCAGCGGACAGACCTTTATCGCAAAATTGACTACCGGTATAGCCACTATTATTTCCGGTATCGGTTATTCTGTAGTACGCTTTTCGGACTCCAGAGTTGCCGAACTAAACGCCTTTATTTCTGCCGGCGGCACGCCCAGAACAGAGCCGCACTTCTCAAGCTTTATGGCTGTGCTTTTCTTCTTGGTTTCCATACCCCCGGCGATCGGCTGTATCCTTTCCGTCATTCCGACTTGGAAATATGCGCTTGATGACGATGAGCATAAGCGTATACTCAGTGTGCTGAACGAAAGAAGACACCAAAAGAATTGGATACAGAGACAGCAGTAAAAGAAACAGCAGAATAAACAACAATGATTACCAACAACAAAAAAGGATTATTCACAACGAATAATCCTTTTTTTTATTATAATGCGGTTTTTTTATTTAGTCTTTTTTTGTCTTTTCTTGGGATAATTGAAATTCTCTTTTTTTGCGTCAATAAGCAAATTGTAATAAAGAGCCGCATGCGACTTGGCGCCCTCAAGGTCCATATCTACGCAATAACCGCACTCTATCGGTGTGGCGCCGGGGATTTCGCCTTGATAATCGGAAGCAAAATCAAAAGTCCTCTCAATAAGCGGCAATATCTCTTCCGTTCCGAGGTCACCGATGACTATTAAATAAAAGCCTGTTCTGCATCCCATAGGTCCGAAATAAATGATTTTGTTGCCCCAAAGAGCATCATTGCGCATATATGTTGCGCAAATATGTTCCAAAGCGTGCACCGTGCCGGTGTCCATTACGTCCTCATGATAGGGTCTTTTCATCCTTATGTCAAAAGTTGTGACGGTTTCGTAGCTTACATCGTCCTTTCTTGACACATACAGTCCCGGTTTCAGCCGCAAATGGTCTATTTCGAAGCTGGATATCTTTAGCATATGTTACGTTACCTCAATGTTTTTTTGTGTATCCATTGTAATACAAAAAGACCTGCTTGGCAAGTCTTTTCAAATTTATTTTTTCTGATAAACTAGGCGCAAAAACCATATATTTGTTGCCGCAGACATTCAAACAATTCTTTGACCTTCGAGCGGTCGCTTTCCGTGCCGTATATTGCGGTGGAGAAGGTTATGGCGTTTTTGTAGGTGGTCAAAGCCAGCTGATAATAAGGCGCGTATTTTATGGAGCCGGTGAAATACAGGTACTCAGGAGCCGCGCCGTCAAACTTCAAAGTCTTTTCGTCGACTATGCCGATATTGCTTATTCCGATCAGCGGATTTTTGAAAAAAGTACCTATCAGGAATTTTGCCGGCGCATAAGGCACATATTTGAAGACGCCACGCAATAGCGGCAAACCGTGCAGACCGGGATAGTTCTCTTTGAGCTGATTCATAGCCGCCTTGACCTTTTCAAGCGTCTCAAAAATATCCTTGCCTATGTCGGCGCCAATGTTGCAAATTACCATAGAAGTAAGATTTGTTGCCCCAAGACTGTCGCCGTCTGCCATGTATTTTCGCAAATCGAACATACAAGGCAACCCCAGGCTCTTTGTTTTGTCTATATCTATAAAGGAATATAAGGCTCGATAAAAACATGCCACAACAAGATCGTTGACGGTGAAGCCGCTCTTCTTTGCCTTGTCCTTTGCGGCGAGAAAGATGTTTTCGGGAATAATCAATCTCTCAATAAAAGGAGTGACACGGCTTATAGGGCTAGGCTCAAAGGGAAATTGAATTTTGTTCTTGCTCTTTTTTGAATATGAAAGCAAACTCTCTACTTTTTTTCGCTCCTCGGGAGAAAAGTTTTCAAGAAGTTGCGCCTCGTCACGCCTGCCGTTTTTGAAGGGTATCTTGCCCCTGCCGCCTTTCATGATATCTGTGTAGCTTGCGGCTATCAGCGACATAAACTGTTTTATGTCGGCTCCGTCCATCACCATATGATTGAGTATAACATTGAGCGTGTCGCGCTTTCCACTGCGCACCAGAAGCACTTTTAATTGTTGCTTGCGCTCGTCAAGCTTTTGTGTCAAAAAGGTTTCACTGACACTTTTCGGCTCGTCCGTTTCGGCAAGTTCCACTATATCGTCTATGGAAAAATGCCTGTTTTCCTGCCATTTCGCCGTAAAAAAACCGTGCTTGAATGAACTTTTGAAAATGGGGATTCTTTCACAAGCGTTGCGAACAGCGACCTTCAGCGCCGCAAAGTCTAACGTTTCGTTGAATTCCAAATAGCAATGCGCCATATGGTCATTGTATCGCTCCATGATGTGCTGCATCTTGTCCCAAAGCTCAGCTTTATAAGTCTTTTTGTTCTCTACTGTGCAAATAATCATAATTTAATACCTCGCTATTTATGTATCTAAACACATTATATACATAACCAGATATGTTGTCAACGAATTTTATGAAATTTCTTTTGAAATTTATTGTTGTTGAAAGAAAGCGGACGAGATACCTCGACTGCCCTCGGTATGACATATTGTTTGGATGAGATCCCTCCACGATGGTCGGGATGACATA
>CAYJBS010000028.1:7111-18649 GCA_964368435.1 uncultured Christensenella sp.
TCGGTATGACATATTGTTTGGATGAGATCCCTCCACGATGGTCGGGATGACATAAATGGGTCGGGATGACATAAATCGGTCGGTATGACATAAATGGGTCGGGGGGACATTAAAAAAAGACTGCCCCGAAGTTCGGGGCAGTCTTTTGTCAATTTTGGTTTTTGGTTCTGCGTATACTTGTTATGCGACGTTGGATACCTGTACGCTGTATCCGGGATAAAGTATCATATCGTATCTTATTTTTTCGTTCTCATCGATCTTGTATTTCAATCCGATATCTATATACCAGCCCTCGAAAGTATATTTATATTTTCTGTTGGTGCCGCTGATTCCACCTTGATAAATTTGGTCATCAAGAGAAATCTTGCCGGCATTGGCGGTAAGGAATGCCTCTTCGTCCTCGCCCTCGTCCATTGCCTCTGTAAGAGTCAATCCGGAATCGAACTTCAAGCTGTCAAGAGTGTTCGGATAGTTCGAGGTTACTGCGCCTTCAGGCATGTTCCTTCCCTCAAGATCGTTGCCGTTTGTGTAGGTTCCGATGTTGTTGTTCGCCTTGCTGAGGTCGTATGAGGTGCTAGCTTCGGCATGTTTTCCGGGAATGCTTGCCAATGAGACGTCAACCTGTCCTATTGAATAGCGAAGTACTGTCTCATGTTCGTTTAGGAAACGACTGATTTGGTGGCCTTCGTCATAATCTTCGCTGCAGGTCAAGTGACCATTGCCCAACTTGCAATCGTTTTTGTCGGCGCCGCCGCAGCTCCATATCTTTTTGATGAGCATATCGTCGAAAGCTTCTTTCTTGGCAGTGCCGTCTGAATATTGGTTGTAATTATGGTCCAGGGCGGCTTCTACTTCGGGTCTTATTCCCTTCCAGTTGGTGCCGGTGGCAGAGGAATATTGCTCCTCGGGTCCTGCGTTGCCATAACTTCTTCTGAGCTGCGCTACGATAGCTGAGGTTCTGCCTATTTTTACTTCGGAAGCTTTCATTACCGGTTCATTGATTATGTTATCATCAATGCCTGCGAGTGTGACCTCTTCAAGTTTTCGGTCTTTTTGTTCGCTCTGAATATTTCTGATCATGTCGCCGCTGTAGGTCATGATATGGTATTGCAGAACTTTCGACAGTTGCGAATCATTCATTTTTGTCAGCACATAGTCGACAATCTTGAGCTGTTCGAGATTGAGCAACATTTCTTTTTCGTCGCGGACGGAGACAGCTCCGGTTTTTCTTACTTTTTCGTAGGCGGTATTGGCTGAATTGTATGCCTTCATAACCGCCTTATCACCTGAATATACATACAGATGGTCAGTAAGAATCAGCTGTTGCGTAAAGCCTGCATCCATTCCTCTCTTCATTTCGCCGGAATAGCGCAAACTCTCTGCGCCTTGAATGGCTGTGCTGATTTCGTACACGCTGATGTCATGGCCTTCAAGCAATCCTTGGAACTGGAAATGCACATCATAAAACTTTCTGTAGAAAGAATCTTTGTATCTATAGGCGTTTATGTAGCTGTTGCGTTGAATGTCGATATATTCAAGGAATTCGGGGTCGGTAAATTCGCTTTGATGACTGTATTTCAACTGTTTGTCAAAAGTGTCATCGTTTGTGGTGTCATACATCTTTTTTTCATAGTCATAATAATAACCGTATAGTTGAACCGTCTTCGGCTTGCTGGTCGAAAATTCATCAAAAGCTTTGAAATAAACAAGGGTGTCGAAACTCAGCTCGGCTTTGACATATTCGTCATATTCCTTGTTCTGCCATTCGGTGTTGCCCAAATGCATTATGTCCTTGGTAACCTTTTGCGCATATTTCAACTCGTGATAGACAAGTCTGGCGAACTCGTCGCCTGTCAAACCTATTTCGAAGACTTGGCGCATCATCTTTCTTTTTTGGCGCTGAAAGTTGTCGGAATCCTTGTCGGTGCTTTCGGAGGCGTCGGCTCTATCTTCAAGTTTTTCGTAATAATCCCAATCATCAAAGAATGACCAGTCGTCGTCATCAAGCCAGTTTCCCGTAGCTACGATTTTATCAATGTCTATATCGTCACCTTCTGCTCCCGCAAGATATTTCACTGTTTTGACCATCTTTTCTTTGCTCAAAGCCGCTTGGCTCATCGCCTCAATGATCTCATCGGGAGATGAATTGATAAAAATCTTCACCGGAACGGAGGGATCTTCTTCAGTCTCCTTGTCATCAATCCTTGCTTGCAGAAGATTTTTTTGTTCCATAGTGTCCGTGTAGGTCACAGGAGTGACTGTATGATATTTTGTATTCGAGCTGTAGTCGATCAAATCCGCAAGCGTGGGAACTTCGGTGCCGGGTTTCTTATCGTCCTGTTTCGGTGTTCCGCATGCAAAAAGACCAATGGCTGTCAGCAAAGCTAATAAAATAATCAGCAACTTTTTGAATTTCATGATTGGCATACTCCTTTACTGGTGTAAAATAATAAAGATAATTCCTTACATAACAATTATATCAAAATAAGCACTCTAGTGTCAATATAATAATAAAGTTAAAGAATGATAAAAAAATATATGTAAAACAGGGGATACCTCAATAATGGTCGGATTGCAAAATTTTCTGTCAAATGCATCCACTTACTTATATGGTATTCAATGGCAACGCCAGCTGTTTATAAAGAAAATCATCGAAACCTCTCATTCGACTGCCGCCGCCCAACGCAAAAATACCTCGGCTGTTGATTCCTTCGATGCATTCCAACGGCGCAACTACAAGCAAACCTTCAATAATTTTTATTATGCGTTTGTAGCAATGAGCAATATCCTCGTATATGTCGTTTGAATACACCTCAACGCTTTTTGCCGCGCCTGTTATGATATCTCTGCCCGAAACCGTCATAGAAGAAGTATCGCACTGATAAAGACTGCCGATACCCAGCTTTAGTTTCTCTGCCGCTGCGAAAGAAATGTTCAGATTATAGAGGCGCTCAATTGTGTTTATGATGCGCTCGGTGACGGTAGCTCCGCCGATATTTACGCTGTACGCCGCCACGATGCCGTCTTCGTTTATGATGCCTACATCAGAACGACTGCCTCCTATGTCAACTACCGCCATATTTCTATAGGTCGCAATATACGGTTTCAGCGACAAAAGACTTTCGTTGAGCGCGACATTCTTGTAGCCTGCTACAATAAACACCTTTTCTATATCTTGACGTTGTTGCACCGACAAAGAGCAAGGGAAATACGCCGTGATTTCGCTGTTCTTCTTGACTCCCGCGCGTTTCAAATATTCCTTCAACATGAGCACAGCTCCGCCGAAGTGCATTATAGCGCCCTCTTTTACGGGATTTATGAATTGTTCATCTTCTGCAAGTAAATGCTTTTTCAATTCGGCAATCCTGCCGCAAGCCACTGTTTTCGGCGTCAAACCGCCCGAACGAAGAATAATGCAGGTGGGTTCCTTCAGCAAAACAATGTTGCTGTATACGGTGGTATACACGCTTCCTATGTCTACAAAAAACTTATTTTTTAACATCTATTCCGTTCTCCATAAAAATCTTTCGTAGCTTGTCCAGCGGCAGTCCTACAATATTGTTGTAGTCACCCTCAAAGGCTTCCGCAACTCCGTCTTGAATGCCATACGCTCCCGCCTTGTCAAAAGGACGGTACTTTTCGATGTATTCGTCAATGTCTTTGTCCGACAAATTTTTCATAAGCACTGTCGACCGCTCTACAAAGCAATATTCTTTGTTTGCAATGACGCATACGCCGCTGAATACCTCGTGCCGCCTGCCTCGCAGCAGTGACAGCATACGCTTGGCATCTTCCGTGTCTTTCGGCTTGCCCAAAATCTGTTTGTCACAAGCAACAACGGTGTCGCATGCAACAATGATGCCTTCTTCGACGCCGATAAGCGAATGCGCTTTTGTTTTGGCGTTCTCTGCCGCGGTATCTTGCGGACTGCCGCAGTCCTTCTCGTCGGCAGTAGGAGAAAAAATGTCAAAATCCCAAAGAACCGAACTCAAAAGCTCTTTTCTTCGGGGAGACGTCGAGGCAAGTATTACTCTTTTGTTCATTTATTTATTTTTATAAAATCTCAAGATTCTTCTTGAACGCGCGGCGGAAATCATATACTGCGCCCATCGCATCCTTGACTTCAAGCGTGCAGTCGCTTGTGCACTCTGTCTTCAAGATGACGCTGTCGCCCAGTACATCACAGGAAATGCCGTTTATGACACTGCCCATGCTTCTGTCAAAGCACTCGGCTATGCGGACTATTACGCCGAGTTTTTTGGCGGCGTCGATGTCCTCGTCGCTCAACATGGTAAGATATTGTTCGACTTCCATGCCCTCAAGCGGAGCCTTGCTGTGCATGCCGGCAGCTATTGCGGCAATGACTAAGTCTTTCTGCGGTATGCCGTATAGGTTGCTGTTCAAAATCAAATAGAAAGAATGCCGCGGATGGTCATAAAACTTGAAGCTGGAGCCTATATCGTGCAATTGTGCCGCCACTCTCAATACTTTGATGAAAGACCTCGGCAGTTTATGCAACACTTTCAATTGACGGTAAAGCTGCAACGAAAGGTCAAAAACATGCTCTGAATGCGGAACATTCATATCAAAGTGCGACAGCATTGTGTATATGCTGTGTCCCAGTACGTCGCTTATGGGCTTTTCTGACGTAGTCGGCACCGAATAGCGGAACATTGCGCCCTCTCTGAAGCCTGCGCCGCTGATGGTGATTTCTTCAAAGTGCAAGTTCTTTCTCAGTGTGTTAAGTATGGCGAGAGCAGCGGGGAATATATCGGCTCTTGCAGAAGAAAGACCTTTTATGCGTACCGCCTTGTCAATTTCAAGCACACGGATTTTTTGGTAGATGCTGTCGAACTCTTCGAAGGGAATCTGGTAGTTATGCGCCATATCAAGAGGATATCTCTTGAAACGACGGCTTATTTTGCCGAGATTACGCAAAGAGCCGCCGACTCCGATGAATCTTGCGTCTTCGTCTATCAAATCGAACCAGCCCAATTTTTTGATTTCTTCGGCAACATATCTTTCGATAAGCACCGTTCTTTCCATAGCGTCTTTTGAGCTGTTTTGGAATTTTTCGGTCAGTGTTACGGCGCCAAAAGGCAGAGTATCCTGCGCAATAAGCGTCCTTCTGTTGTAATAAATAATCTTGGTTGAGCCGCCGCCGATGTCGACGATGAGCCCCTTCGGAACGTCCATAGAATTTATGACGCCGGTATAAACAAGCGAAGCTTCCTCTTCTTGTGTGAGCACGGTCAATTTTATGCCGCAGCTGCTGAGAACCTCGTCTACAAAATTCTTTTGGTTCTTTGCGCGCCGTACAGCCGCTGTGCCGTATGCGAACACTTTGCTGACCTTGTGGCTTTCATAAAGATTTTTGAAGGTGTTCAGTGTCTTTATCATTTGTTGAATGCGAAGCGGACGCAAAAAACCGTCTACTTCCATATCCTGCGCCAGTCTAACAGGCTCCTTCAGCTCGTCAATGACGACAAAATATCCCCCTTCCAGAATATTTGCTATAACAAGTCTTGCTGTGTTGGAACCTATGTCAATAATAGCAATTCTTTCCATTTATCAATTCACTCCATATTTTTTACTATTTTTTTTCTAAAGGTATATCTTACCGAATTATATCACATTTTGTATTATTTGCAAGTGTCCTGCAAAAATATCACTATTTATTTACTATGTTAATCGGCTTGCCTGCCAAAAATGCCGATATGTTGTCTACGGCGATTTTCATAAGCCTGGCTCTCGCCTCTATTGTTGCCCACGCTATGTGCGGTGTGATGACAATGTTGCGCGCTGTGAGGAGCGGATTGCCGCTTGAGGGAGGCTCTGTCGATAGCACATCGACTCCGGCAGCTTTTATTTTGCCGCTATTCAAAGCGGCGGCAAGGTCTGCTTCGTTTATGAGTCCGCCCCGTGAGGCGTTTATGATGATTGCGGTAGGTTTCATCAAGGCAATGCTTTTTGAGTTTATTATGCCCTCATTTTCTTTGTTTAACGGACAATTCAGCGAAATAATGTCACTTTCTTTCCACAATTCTTGCAAAGAAACATATTTGAAGCCTTCGCCTTCTCCTGTCTTGTCTTTGTTGTTGGCGATAACGTTCATACTCAGCGCCAAAGCGACATCTTTGAGCCGTTGTCCGATCTTGCCCATGCCTACTATACCCAAAGTTTTTCCGCAAAGTTCTATGTTGTCCTTTCGGTAATAACAAAAGTCGGGACTGCGCGTCCAGTCGCCGTTCTTTACGGTGGTATGGTGGACGCCTATGCCCGAAGCCGTCTCAATAATCAGTCCGATAATATGCTGCACCACCGACTCAGTCGAATAAGCCGGAATATTGGTGACGATTATGCCTTTCTTTTTTGCATAATCGGTGTTTACTACGTTATAACCCGTGGCAAGCACTCCGATATATTTCAGTTTTGGCAAGCTGTCTATGATATCTTTGTCGATGATTACTTTGTTGAGAATAATAATATCGGCGTTCTGCGCTCTTTCGATGATAAGTTCGGGCGGTGTTCTGTCGTATATGATGACATTGTCCGTTATTCCGCCGAACCCCCCCCAACTTAAATCTCCCGGATTCAAACAATATCCGTCCAGCACAACTATTCTGACCATTGCGCCTCCTTGGCATTTTATTCTATCTTAATCTTACTACCAAACCAAAGGTTAGTCAATAGTCCATTTTTTTCATTACAGAGCGGACGGTTCTTTAACGCCGTTAAAAGAACACAAATTTATAAACCTAATCGTTCTGAATGAAGAGTTTTTGATGAAAATAAAATTCTATAAGGACTTTTTTATTACTTTATGAAACCGTTTATTTGCGCTATGGCAATAACGCTGTCGTTTTCGTCGTATACCGTGACTTTGTGGACGCAATTATGCGCTGTTGCCGACAGCTCCTCGGAACGCGCAAACAGTTTTTTGCAGGCGGCAGGACGCAAAAACGAGATGGTCGCCGACTGCGACACGGCATAAATATCGCAAAGATAGTTTGACAGCACCGCAAATGTGAAATCGGCTATGGTATAAATCATTCCGCCTTGAACAACGTTGTTGGCATTCAAATGGTTGTCGTTGATGTCGACGGAACAAACGGCGAATTTTTCGTTTATTTCGACGATTTCTATGCCGTTCCGGATTATGTAGCGGTCTTTTTCAAAAAATTTTCTCAACTTAGCTATGTCTTTCAAAAATTCACCTCAATTTGTTTTTGCTGGGTTTTTCGCAAACCTCGATAGGATATTTGCCGCTGAAACAACCTACGCAAAAGCCCGACTCTTCCTTGCCTGTAATGCGCTTCAAATTGTCTATCGTAAGAAAATCCAGACTGTCCGCGCCAATATGGCGTGTTATTTCTTCAAGCGTCATTTGGTTGGCGATAAGACATTCCGGAGAATCAATATCTGTACCAAAATAACAAGCGTGTTTGAACATCGGGGAAGTTATGCGCATATGCACTTCCTTGGCGCCTGCGTTGCGCAATTCTTTTATGATTTTTGCCGAGGTCGTGCCTCTGACTATCGAATCGTCGACTAGCACTATCCTTTTGCCTGCCAGCGCCGCCTTGAGCGGATTGAGCTTCAGTCTGACGGCTCTTTCTCGGGCGCTTTGCGTGGGATAAATAAAGCTTCTGCCTATGTATCTGTTCAGCACAAAGGCGCTGCCATAAGGAATTTTTGACTGTTCGGCATAGCCCTTGGCGCCTTCAAGTCCGCTGTCGGGCACACCGCAAACAAGATCGGCTTCGACAGGCTTCTGTATGGCAAGAAACTTGCCCATCTGCTTGCGCATTTCATAGACGCTTTCGCCATCAATTATCGAATCCTGCCGAGCAAAATATACGTATTCGAAACAGCACAACCCTTTGGCAGCTGTCTTTTTGTCATGATATACCGTTGTTTTGAGATCTTTGTCGACAAAAACGATTTCTCCCGGCTCAATATCTCTGATTGTTTGGGCGCCTACTGCATCCAGCGCGCAGCTTTCGGAAGCAAACATAACGGCGTTCTTGGTTTTTCCCATAATGAGCGGTCGAAAACCCACGCGGTCACGCACGGCTATGAGATTGTCTTTTGTCAAAATAACAAGCGAAAAAGCGCCTTCCAACCGACTTACGACATTTCTTAGGGCGGTGACAAAATCATTGCCCTTTGTCATCTCGTTGATTATCATCATATTTATGACTTCGGAATCGTTGGTGGTCGAAAAAACCACGCCGAACTTCTCTTCGAGGTCGCCTCTTATGCTGGCGGCATTCAATAAGTTGCCGTTGTGAGCCAGCGCAAAATTCATTTTTCTGTGGTGAGTAACAATAGGTTGAGCGTTCAGAAAACTGTTGTTGCCTGTCGTAGAATATCTGACATGCCCGATGGCTATTTCGTTGGCGTTGAAGCGGTCAAGCTGATCGTTGTCAAAAACCGTTGCAACCAACCCTTTTCCTTTGTGAACCATGATGCCGTCGTCGCACACCGAAGCTATGCCGGCGCTCTCTTGTCCCCTATGCTGCTGCGATATCAAACCTGCAAAAACGATGTTTCCGCATTCGGTAATCTTGTTCGAAATTACGCCAAAAACCCCGCATTCTTCTTTTAGTTTCATCTTAACCTCAACAAAAACAAATATGCTACAATTATAGCATATTCTTTTTTGCAGTCATAAGACTTTGAGGCGGTTTACGAAAAAAACTTTTTTATAAATCATGCAGAAACCTTATGCCCTTTCGGGCAAAAGTACAAAGCGTCAGACTTCTTTTTGTTGCGGAATGACATCGTACGCCATTTTGCACAGACCTGCGCCGCGTATGACTTCATAAAAACCGTATTTTTTATAGAAGTTTATGCCCTTCTCATTGTCGGCGCCGACACCCAACATCACCGAAGGAACTCCCTGCTCCCGAAGATGCGCTATCAGCGCGTCCATAAGTTTGTGTCCCAGACCTTGGCGTTGATAGCCGTCAAGAATGTCAATATGCAGAAAAGCCGGAAACCTTTTTGCGTAGTGCGCATCGAGAATAAATTCTAACTGCACCAACAGCCATTTCCACTTGTTGAGCTTCCACACCTTTGGCATATAATCTTTCTTCATGGTCTTGCGGAACTGCTTGTAGTCGGTGGCGCAGAGTATGTATCCGATGGCGTCGTCATCTTCATTTACGGCGACAAAGACATTTTCGCTTTCGCATTCCGTGAAGTAATCATTGTATAAAGTTGTCAGCAGCTCTTTCTCTTTCTCGGAGTTGGTCGGCTTGGCTGTGGCTATGCATATGTACTGTAAATTCTTCTTATCTTTTTCTTGATATTTCCTTATTTTCATAGTATAATCCTCGTATCTAAGGTTACCATATTCGCGTTTTCGTGTCAATATGTGTTATCTATAAAAAATAAAATTTTGGAGGAGTTTTTTTGAAGAAAGCCGTAATAATCGTACTGATAATTTTTATCTTTCTGTTCAGCATGAACGCCGCTTCCGTGCGCGCTCTCCATCCCGAAACTCCGATATTCGAAGAGGCATCCTTCTCTTCGGCGGTGCTTTTCCACATTCCGCAAAACGCCTACGTCATCGAACTGAATGATGCTTTCACACAAGACAACACCTCTTGGCAACAAGTACAATACGGCAGTTATGTAGGCTTCGTTGACGCATCTGCGCTTTATCAAATTGATGACGAAGTTTTTTCCGTCAGCTTCTCCCGCATAAAAGCCACTTCTCGGAAGATGGGCGAAGAAATCAAGCTTTATGCCGCCAACAGCGTTGACAGCTCCGTTGTTGACAAGGTGAAAGACGGCACTCGGCTACAGCTTGTAGAAAGCGCTGTCGATTATGGCGACTTTCTTGAAATAGTCTACAACGGGCAACGCGCCTTTATCCCAAAAGAGCATGCCACGGCTTCGCTTACTTACAACGAAAAAACCGCCCTGATTATCGGAGCGGCTACGCTTGCCGTGTTGACGGCAATGATTTGTTTGACATTGTTCATTATTAGAACCAGAAAGAAAAGGCTCAGTCCTCCAGAAGAAAATTAATGACTTGACATTCTTCGGGGTCATAACTCAAATATTCTTCTTTGTTCATTTCCGCTTTCATATCTATTCCCAAAGAACCCAAAAGCACATAGCGCACGCTATAGCCTTGTTTTGTTGCCCAATAATACATATATCCGTTTTCATATACGGAGAAATTTATGTCCAAATAATTATAAATAAAAGATTCGGTGTTGCCCATTTTTCTTTTTATTGCTTCGGCTTCGTAGTATGTAGCGCTGCCCAAATCGGAAGATGAACAATCGATTTTGAAGGACACGTTGTACGCGCGCTGTCCGTTTTCTGTTGTTTGTTCTACCTTTGCGCTGCCGGGCAGAATAGTCGAAGGCAACACAATAAAATTGGTTTTTTCGCGCAAGTCGCCGTCCGCGTAGTCCCTTTCAAAATCCTTTTCAAGTTCGATATGATCGTCGCGCCATTCGGCATAATATTCGTCATTTTCGTTTTTCAAGACAGCTTTGCTGCGTTGCTCATATACCTTTTCGCCATCGGAATAGCTTCTTACACCCGACATCATCATAAGCTGAAATATTGCCACAATAGTCTGGTTGCCCTTGACATCAAGACAGAAATTTATGTCGTGGTTGCTGTATAATCTCTGCTGATTTGCGTCAAGCGACGGCTCTCCGACATTTTCATAGTGTTCTTGTCTGTTGGATACGCCGGATGCGACTATTTCTCCCGAACTCAAGTTTATGTAGCCCTTGGCTCTGACGGAGTATTCCTGCGAAAGGCTGATTTTTTTGCAGGCGAGTTCATATAAATCATAAGCCGTTTGCAGAGCGCCATTTTGTGAAAGTCCGGCATAAATGCTGTTCGCTTGAGTAGAGTTGCCGTCCGAAAGCCATAACGGGTTTTTTCCGTAGTTGCCTATACGCAGATTGTAGCTGTCGTCGCCCATTTCCTGTTGTGAGCCGGCAAGAAGGGTATAAATCGTCACAGCAATGATAGCAAAGACCAAAAGCACCTTTGCTGTACCGAACATGGCTCTGCCCAGCTTTCTTTTCTTTTTTGGTGCAACGACTTGTTGCGGAGCAACTTCCGGAGTCGGCGTCTTGACGTCCCCTAGAATATCATTATCAAAAAATCTGAAGGGAGTGTTGTCGTATTTTTCACAAAAGTTTAACAGCTCGTCGCGGTCACCGTTCATATCGGAACTCCTAATAATAAATTAAATCCTTTTTATTATACACATACCAGGCATAAAAAGCAATACGCAAAAAAGGATGGGATCCCTCTATTCCGCTTTCGCTCCAAGCGGGATGACAATAATATATGTTCAAAGTCTATGCACATTGTGACGGTGCAAAAGGTACTCACGATTATGTCCTAAAAAGGAAAATCACCGCCTAATGCTCTGCTAAAAACATTGAAAAACGGTGATTTCGTGCCTTTTTTGGTCTGGGTAAGAAGATTTGAACTTCCGGCCTCTTGAACCCCATTCAAGCGCGCTACCAAGCTGCGCCATACCCAGATATC
>CAYJBS010000029.1:0-1748 GCA_964368435.1 uncultured Christensenella sp.
TCGGGATGACATTAAGATATGTCATTTCGCCTTCAAATGCTTGTAACAATATGATTGTCATACCGAGCGGTAGTCGAGGTATCTCATCCTTATATATGAAAGTAATTACATGAAAAAACAGACTGCAATTTCTTGCAGTCTGCTTTTTGCCCCTACTGAACAGTTCATCTTTAGTACTCTATGCAATGATCTTTGTAGGCTGTTTATTTAGCAAGGCATTATCTGCCGTTTGCTTTCTTTGAGGCTCTCCATTCTCTTATCTGTTTGACTTTTTCTTCTTTTTCCTTGTTGAATTGAGCCTTGTGTGCTTTATTGCTGTCCTTGTGTTGCTCAACCTTTTGTCTTTTTTCGGTCTTGCGTTGCGCTTTGACTTGATTTTGTAAAGCTATAGCCTCGTCTCTCAAGACTTTTTTGCGAGCCTCGAATCGTTCTTTCAAAGTAGCGTGTTCAGCTTCTTTCTCAGCTATTGTCTGTTCAAGTTGTGCCTTTTCTTCTGCAGTACCCTCAAAGGTCTCCAAACTAGCTTTCAAAGTTCCGATCTCTTCTCCGAGAGCAAACATTGCGGCGAATTCTGTTTTCAAAGCCTCGATATCTGTTTTGAGTTGTTCTCTTACAGTGTGCTCAATCTTGTCTTCATGATGCTTCTTTATCAGCTTGACCAGGTCTCTCATCTCCATTGCCGCCAGTTCGTCAAGCGTCAATTCGGGGTCGAGGTCGATGGCTCTAAGTATCATTTTCATTTTGCCGACGGACATATCGAGCGCTGCGGCTTGTTGCGCGTATGCTTCGAGAGTATCTTTCGAGACCATGCCGAAGATGCCGTTGTTGTCAAAGAATTCATAAATTCTTTCTTCCATTTTTTTGGCTATTTTTTCTTGGACGCCGCTGTCTTCATCGATAACGGTTATGTTGACATTGTTTGTTTGTGAGGTGACATCAATATAACCTGCTTCGGTAGCCAGCTCGACGAATCTTTCCGTTGCCGCCTCGACTGTCATGCCTGAGAGGTCCAAGTCTGCAAGCAATATTTCGGCGTCACTGTTCAGAGCGTTGAAAGACAACACTATGCCGTTTTCGTCAACAGCGAATTCGACTTCGGGATTTATGGCGATACTGACATATGTTTTGGCTTCTGCGGGAGTCGTTGAATCTTCGAGAGCTTGTCCGCAACCGAGGATAAAAACGCTCGACACGACGGCTATCAGAATCAAAGGTATTATTTTAAATAATGATTTTTTCATTTTTGAATTCTCCTTGTCGTGTATTTTGGGTCTTCACAAATAATAACAACGGCAGGAGATGTTTTTGTTGGAGATTTTTTATTTATTTTTGTTTGAATGGGAATTGTTTTGATTTTTCCACTTATTTTTTGTTTGTTGACGCGCTTCTTTTTGGGCGTTGTCTTGTGTTTCTTTCTTTTCCTTATATAAAGAACGCTGTACTTTCTCCGACAAATTTTCGAAATGCTTTATTATTTGGTCCTTTCTTTGAAGCAAAATTTCCCCGAGAAACTTATGCTCGGGATAAGCGTCGTTGAAGTCGTTGACGGCGGTTTCTAACGTCGAGAAATCACCGTCTGCAAGCGAAAGGAGATTCTCGATAGCGGCGGTGATGGCTGAATACTTGTTTTCTATTGCCGTGATCTCTTGCTCAAGTTCTGCCTGGTTTTCTTGTTCGATCTGTTCATATTCGTTCTCCAAATCCGTAAGTATATCTTCTACGCTGTCCTCATCATAGTTTTTCAACAG
>CAYJBS010000029.1:1848-18276 GCA_964368435.1 uncultured Christensenella sp.
TTGTCGTTGATGCCGACTATTTTTATGGCGTTGTCGCCGCTGTCGCCGATGTATCCCATTTCGGTAGCCAATCCGACTATTTTGACGCAGGCGTCTTCGACGCTCATTTCGTCAAAAACTTCTCCGAAAATCAGTATTGCCGCATCGGCGTTCATCGGGCGAATAGCTTTGACAATGTCGTTTTTGTCGGCGGTCAACTCAATCGAAGGGTTTATGTCGATAGAAACATAGCTATCCGAAATCTCGGCAATTTTTTGAGGATTATAGAAGATGTAAGTCATAAGAAGAGCCACTGCCACGCATAGCACGATGACGGCGACTGCAAAAACAGGTTTTTTATAGAACTTCGGCGTCTCTCTTTTTTGCTTTTGGGGTTGGCTGAAGGGTAGGCTGCTGATTATTTCGGCTTTCATATCGGGAACGAGGCTTTTTGCTTCTTTTTTGATTGTCCGTATTATGTCGCGGTTTTTCATAATTTACACCTCCTCCTCGGTTAATTCGTCTTTTATTTTTTTGACGGCGTTGTTATATTTCCATGTGACGGTGCCTATCGGCATATTCATAATCTTGGCAACCTCGCGCCTTTTGTAGCCGCTTATGGCGCAGTACACTAAGATTTCGTATTCGTCAATTGAGAGAATTTTTCTTGCCGTATCCAACACAGAAGTGTCATAATTGTCTTCAATACGGTACTCGCCGTACAACGATTCGTTTTCGTTGAAATCAACATCAAATTCTCTTTTGTATTTTTTCAGTTCGTTAAGCGCCAGTCTTTTGCCGATAACAACAATCCATGCAATAAAGTTTGTGCCCAAATTGTACATGTCAATCTTGTTGTATGCCGTCAAATAGGTTTCCTGAACGACGTCTTTTGTGCGTTCTCTGTTTTTCAGTATATTATATATGGACAAGAAAACAGCCTTGTTTGTCTTGTCGTATATGTAATTAAAAGCGCTGTTGTCACCGTTTTTGAGTTTTATGACATAACGGTCCAAGCTCTGCTCGATCATAGTTACGCTTATATCCTTACAAAAGTATTTAACAATAAAAACCGCCGTTTTGTTGGTTGTGATATTTTTTTGCAGTTTTTTCTTGATATAACAATTATACAACATTTCCTGTGGCAATTGCTATTTTTATATCATAGGATTCGACAAACCAGTCAAAATTTTTTTAGGTATTTACAAAACCTTGTTTTTCGCCTATAATATATTGGTACTTTAAGAATATTACAATATATTGGAGATTTTTTATGAAATTAGATTACAAAAAGACCATTAAAGTAGGTTTTGCGTTTGCTATAATTATGATTTTCTGGACGGCTTATGACTTTGTGGTCCCCATGCTTCTTGAAAAAGCCTTCGGTCTCTCAAACACAATGCGCGGACTGGTAATGGGACTTGACAACCTTTTGTCGTTGTTTATGTTGCCACTTTTCGGCAAACTTTCCGACAAGTCAAAAACCCGTTTCGGCAAGCGTACTCCGTTTATTGTGCTCGGCACCATCGCTACCGTTGTACTGATGGTGTTCGTGCCCATCTCCGCCAACAAGCAGATGAAAGAAGCTACGGCATTGCGTACGGAGCTTACACAGACCATAGACGATGCGCGTTGGGGCGGCATTTATGAGGAGTATGCCGACAAGGTGTATCTCGCCAACAACGGTTTGGACAAGGAGGATTTCATAGAAATAGCTTCCTCCGGCGTCACCCAAGAAACAAAGACCCAAGAATACAAGAACTTTGTTGAATCACCGCTGAATATTTGGCTCAGCAAACAAGTCAACGAACAAATCACACAACAAAACATCGGGCGCATTGTCGTATATATGATAATATTGTTCTTTGTGTTGGTATGTATGGCGACATTCCGTTCGCCGGCTGTGGCGCTTATGCCCGACGTCACCCCAAAACCTGTGCGCTCTCAAGCAAACGCCATCATAAACCTTATGGGTGGCCTTGGCGGTGCGCTGGCATTTGTCATTTATACAGTAGGATTTATGCTTAGCAGTAATCCTTATATCGGTATTTTTGCTACCGTAGGTGGCGGCATGTTGCTGCTTATGACGGTATTCCTTCTTTTGGTCAACGAGAACAAGTTCGTCAAGGAGTGCGAAGAAATCTGCGCCGAGTACGAAATAAACAATGAAGAAGACGCAATCATACAAGATAGCGCAGGTCCGCTCACCGAAGAGGACAAAAAATTCCGCAAAGCAAAGATGTCGAGTTTCTTCCTTATCTTAGCTTCGATATTTATGTGGTTCATGGGCTACAATGCCATAACCTCCAACCTTTCGATATACACCACCCGAACCCTGAATCTTTCGCCTGTCATAGCTTCCATAGTATCGGGAGTCAGTATGGCGATCTCGGCGCTTGCCTTTATTCCGGTGGGATACCTCGCCGCAAAAATCGGTCGCCGCAAGTCGGTTATGCTGGGCTTCATTTTGGCTACCGTTTCGTTCATTTTGGTTTGGGCTTTTATAAGACCAAGCGGAGCGGCGCAATACCTGTTCACAGCTTTCTATTTGATAGCCGGGTTTGGTCTGATTATTGCCAACGTCAATACCTTCCCGATGGTCGTTGAACTATCCAGAGCCGAGGACGTCGGAAAATATACCGGATATTATTACATCGCCACGATGAGCGCGCAAGCAATAGCGCCCTTTGTCGGAGGTCTGTTTATGGACTGGCTGGGCGACTATTCGCTGTTTGCTTATGCCGCAGTTTGCGTAATCATAGCTACGGCGCTGATGTTCCTGGTCAAACACGGCGACTCAAGACCGCCGAAGAAGTCCAAACTGGAAATGTTGGGCGAGGACGCTTAAAGCACAAGGCGCTTTCATTAGCGCCTTTTCTTTTGGGGCGCTGATGTCATCTAAAAAACAGTAAACAAGAATAAGGATGAGATCCCTCTATTCCGCTATCGCTCCAATCGGGATGACATATATGATTGTCATTTCGACCGTAGTGGAGCGACACGTTAAGCGAAAGGCACGGTGTTGCCTTTCGTAGCCAAAGCTCGTGAGGAGCGATAGGGAGCAAAGCGACCGTGCGACGCGGGAGGAGAAATCTCATCCATATCATTCCAATAAAAAAACTCCCTTGCGGGAGTTTTTGCGTTTTGTCGGAATAGCTATTCGCCTAATATGGCTTTCAGGCAACTACATTTTTGACCTTTTACGAAACCTGTGTCGTTACAGATTTCGCAAGTGTATTTTATTGCCAGGTCCGTTGCGGCAAGCCCTTTGTTTGTAAGAGCTTTTTCGTATTCCTTTTTTGCTGACGATTGCTGTTGTTTCAGTGTGCCCAGATCTTTGTTCTGCGCTTCGCGCTTGGCTATTTCGAAATTCAGTTCGTCGATTTTGCTTTCTATGGCAGAGAACTGTTTGTCCTCGCGCAGGGAAGAGAGCAATTGGAAGGCTTTGAGTTCTGCAAGACTGCGGCGGCTGTTTATGATGTCGATAGCTTTGTTGATATCCATGCCTTGCTCGTCAATGGGTTTTTGGAATGTACGTTTCGGCGTGTCCTTCTCCAGTAGCGTTTTTGCCGAAACAATGTCATAGATGCTGTTTTGATAAAGCAAAGCAAGGTTGCGGTTTATGCTCTGTATCGGGAAGGGATTTTTGTTGGCAAGCGTCGCCACAAACAATATGGTTTCGTCGTCGAAGCCCCACTCCCGCCATATGCGGTAGAACTCCCTTTCTTTATTGGTGATAAGACCCGAATGGTTGCATGCTTCGAATATTGCGGCGATTTTTTGGTCTGCTTCCGTCTGCTCACGGATATAATTGTTTATGCCGCCCTCATCAAGCAAGCCTTGCTTGAAGAATTTATCGACAAGCTGATCCATACCCTCAAGGTTCTTTATGCCCTTCAAAAAGCAATATTTTGCAATCGTCAACAAACCTTCGTTGGAGAATCCCTTCGACAGCCAGGGCAGGATATAGGTCTCGATGACAATATCCATAGAGGCATAGAATCCGCCGATATTTTTGATAATGTTTATGGCAAGGTCATATATTTTTTCTTTGTTTTTGTTGTAGGCGGCGACTTCTTCCGCAGAGAAAGCGTTGGCGCTGCGCAACTCGTCTATGTATCTGTCAAGACGTTCCATGCCGCCTCTGCGTTTTTGCGGTTTTGCGGCGACAAGAATGGCGTCAAGTTTGTAGCCATATTCTTTGCTCCATTTTATGAAGAACTGTCTGTCATCGAGGTCTGCCTCGCGTTTTATGCCCAGTGCCTTCAAAATCATGCGAACGGCTTCTGAATTGGCTTCCAGCCCGCTGATATGCTCGTCTACTTGATCGGCGGCAGTCAAGCCTTTTTTTATCCAGTCGTTGGCTACGGCGAGTATGTAAGATGTCGATACTTTGCCGTCTTTGTAGTCAACGCAATATTTCATTATCATCAGTAGCGCATTGACTTCGATTTTGTAAATGCGAATGAGTTCTATGAACTCCGTCAATTCGTTTGGCGAAAGAACTCTGTCGGGGAATAGTCTTGCCGTCTCTTCGACAAAAGCCGAATATTCCTTGGCATTATATTTTATTATCGGCAGTTGGGGAGTCTTTGGCGAGTTGAAAACAACGCTCAATGGGTGCGTGGCGGTGATGGCTACAAGCCCTTTGTCCTGCCAGTATTTGAAAGCGTTTATGATACGCTCTTCTGATAGTTTCAGCCCCAAAGAAAGTTTTTCGAGGGTGTTCGAATCGTCATCCGAAAGTGTCGCCAGCGTCAAACCGTACAGATAGACCTTGACGTCTACGGCGTCGGCGGCAGGCAAAAAATGCAACAAAAATATGTTGTCTATCAGCGTGAATCCCTGTTTTTTATAATCGTTTCCCAGCTTGCAGAAGCGCATTTTTCTCCTTTCTTGTTTTGTGTCCATATTTATTGCAAAAGGTTGTTTTTCGGTGTATAATGAATATAATTATGGCTAAGGGTGCCTATATAATATAACATAGTTCAATTGTTTACGCTAGTCTTATTTTTAAGATTAGAAAGTGACTTTTAATTAATGCCCTTTACACCATAATAACAGCGAGGAGATTTTTTTCGGAGGCTCGATGAAACCAATTTATATTTCTGTAGAAGGAATACTCAACAAAAACAAAGAATACTTGGATTTGACGACAAAAACCGCAAATCTTGTCGCCATAACCTATGATGACATAAAGGAGCTTGCGGAGTTACTTTCGCTGGGCTTGTTCGGCAACGGAGTCGAAGGAAAGATTGTGCTTAGTTATGAATATAACGGTGAAGAATATATCGTAAAGAGAGATTTTGCCAACAAAACAGCAGAGCTGTCACGCAAGGACGCCGCCATCGAAGCCGAGGGCATTGCGGCTGTCGACAACGAGATTTTTGCCCAACTAAAAATGGACAAAAGCAGCTTCGGCAAGCTGATATCCATTGACAGGGACAGGATTTTTGACGGTTTTCAACTGCCGGCGGAAGCGCGCGAAGAGTACATCTCTTCTGTGCTTGACAAGTTGATGTGCGACAAAGAAGAGATTGTCACAATCGCGCAAAAACTGCAAGAAAAATATGACAAGACACAATTACGCGTCGAAATAACCGAGGAAGTAAACCCGAAAGAACTTGCCGATTTGAAGTCCGAAATCACCGAAAAGAATATACTGAGACAAGATATTCGCACCGAAATGAACATGCTGTTCGACGCCATCAAGAAGGCAGACGAGGCGGAAGCTGCAGCGCGTCAAATAGAGGACGAAACTGCCGAGCTACAAAATGCTTTGAGCAAGCAGCCGCTTATAGAAGAACTCAATATGCAACTGGAAAAAAGCCGCCGCGCAGAACTTATCATCAAAGTGGTCGACAAAAAGACAAAAATAAATGACAGGGACAAGGAACTTGAATCGCGTGTCGCTGAGCTTGACGAAAACATAAATAGCTGTGAAAGAGATTTGACCAATGGCGCAAAAACCGTAAAGAACATCGAAGGTGTGCTTGTGCATTGCCTTGAAAGAATAAACCAATTGCGCAAGGTACTCTACAAGAGAGCCGAAGAACTGTCGATTGACGGAGAATTCCAAACCAAGGTCTACAACCAAGTCGAAAAATATTATGCAAAAGAAGCGGCGGAACTTGCAGTGCTTGACAAGCGCAAGGCGGAGCTTCAAGAAGAAATAGAAGCCATAACCATCGCCAACAAAGAAATATCAGAAAGATTCAAAGATATTTCCCGCAGAGCAGAACTGAAAAAAGCCGTCAGAGAGGGCGCTATTCTCGAGAAAGAAATAGCCTTGCTTACCGAGACAGCCGATTCGATGAAGCATTCGATAGCAATCTACGAAAAAAGGCTGACAGAACTGTTGCCGCAAATAAGCGACATTGAACAAAAGATTGTTCATCAGCAAACAAGTTTACAAAAGGTAAACGCTTTTATTTTGGGCAGATTCAACACAAAAGACGAGGCTCTTGCCGCTGCGGCAACATTGGAACAGGAATTCCACAAATACAATGCGATTATAAATATCCAAGAAAAGGAAGCCGATGCCATAGAGAACAAAATACAAGAAAATATCGACGGCTTGAAGACCTATGTCGAAGACATGGAAGCGCTGGAAAAGGCGAAAGCAGGACTTGATGCCTACACAAGCAAGATTCGAGGCACCATAGCCGCTCTGGAAGACGCCATCCAAAAGAATGAGATTGAGCGGAAGTACCTCTACCAAACAATTGCGCTTGAATACGGACAAAAATGCCCCGTATGCAGCTCGGTCATCCTCAAGAAGAATGACGAACAAAAAAAAGCTGCCGACACCGATGCGCAACTTGAAAGGCTCAACAAAGAATTGACAAAAGCAAGAAAAATTGTAGCCGAATACGAAGAAAAAAGCCGTCAAGTGAGCTTCCGTAATGGTGAGCTGTCTGCCCGCATAAAAGTCAGTCAGGCATATATCGAATCGTTGCAGACAAGTCTTGCCGAAAAGAAAGAATTCATCAGAAACGCCATCAAGCAAGCCGGCGCAAAAAGCTCCTTCGACTTAGCCGAGAAAGCCAAGGCGGCATCCGAACATCACAAACAGTTGCACGGCGCCATAAAAGAATATTCCGAACTTGAGAGCGGCATAAGAGCCGACTTCGAAAAACTCTCCTACCTCAATACCGAAAGAAAAAGGTTGGAGGAAGGGGATTTGTCCGAACTCAAAAAGGTATTTCTGGATACCCAAACACGGCTGCAGGTTGTCCAAAAAGCATATAACGGAATATCAGAACATCTCGGAGGCGTGACGGCGGAAGATAGACTCGAAGAGATGACGCTTGTCGAAAAAGAGTATGACACGCTTGAGAGAGCATTGTCCGAAAAAAGAGACAAGCTTGATGACATCGCCACCGAAATAAGAGAAAACGATGCGCTCATAAATATCATAGCTTGCCGAAAGAGAAACATAACCATAAGCGGCAAGGAGTACGATTATCAGCAGGTCATCATAAAAACAATCGGTACCAACCTCGGCGACATTGTCGAAGAAATTCGCAAGAGCGAAGAAGAGGCGGACACCATAAAAATCAAGCTTGCCGCCATAAAGAGAGTGCTGGCGCGCAGACAGGAAGAGCGCAATGCCGCCAAGACAGAATATGAGGCATTAAAAACAAGGCTGGAATCAGATAACGAAGTGCTTGAACAGGTCATGACAGAATACGCCGGCGCACTGGACGAACTGAAGGCGCGCAGTACGCAAGACCTTCAAAAACTTATACTTTCGCCCGAGAGACAGCAAGACATAAAGCAAGAAATCGCCGAGTTGACTCATTCCATAGACTCCCGCAAACAAGACATATCACGCTTGCAAAAGCTTGTAGAAGAAGGCAGAGAGGTCGTCAGCTTGAAGGCAGAAAATATGTCTTCCATAAAAGCGTTGGACGAAAAATACGATGATTTGTCTCAAAAAGTGGCATATATTACAGCCAAGCGTGGAGAACTCAAGAGACGCGCAAAACAGATGCTTTCGCTGAAAGAAAAATTGGCAAAATACAAAGAAAAACTTACCTCGCTAGCGGAAATTGACCGCCTATTGAAAGATAAGGGTGATTTGGGAGAATTTATCATAAAGTTAGCCTCAAAACGGCTTTACGCGCTGACAAAAGGAAAATACAATTTGGACGTCATTGACGGCGGTATGGAACTGCTTGACAACAGCAATGGCGGCAAAAAAATAGCCCGTGACAGCTATAGCAACGAAGAAAAACTGCTTGTTGCGCTGGTGCTGGGCACCTCAATGAACAGAACGCTTATCGACATGATAGGCGGCGAACCCTTTATGCTGATATTTCCGCTGAAAGAGAGGGAGACAAACAAAGAAATCGCCGCGGCGCTTGCTTCTTATTCGAAAAAGAAATCGATTATGGTCGTAGCAAAAAGTCAAGCGACCCTTGACGAAATACAGAAACTGGGATAATAAAAATGGATTACAAAAAAGAGTTTATACAAGTTTACAAAGAAAACATAAAAAGAGAGGGCGGTGACAAACTGCTCGAATGGTTGCTGGCAAGCGATTTTTTCACGGCGCCGGCAAGCACGAGATTCCATTCGGCATACGAAGGCGGTCTGTGCGAACATAGCCTGAAGAGTTATTACCGCTTTTTGCAAAACCTCGACATGGAGTTTGACGGTGACTGGGAAGACAAAATAAGCGCCGAAAGCGTCGCCATAATAGCCTTGCTACACGATGTCTGCAAAGCTGATTATTACAAAGTCGACTACCGCAACGTCAAGAAAGAGGGTGTCTGGGAAAGTGTGCCTTATTATTCCGTCGAAGACAAACTGCCTTACGGACACGGCGAAAAGTCGGTTTACATAATAAGTTCATTTATTCGCTTGACTAGAGAAGAGGCGATGGCAATAAACTGGCATATGGGCGGTTTTGATGCAAGAGTGAAAGGCGGCAGCTATTCGCTGAGTGACGCATTCTACAAGCATCCTTTGAGCCTAATTTTTCATATTGCCGACGTCCAAGCCACATATCTCGACGAGAAAATGTAGTCCTCTGACCCGACCAGGCGCAAAATCTCGCTTTGCTCAATTTTGGTCGGACTTGAGGGGCAAACCGCAGTCGCTTACGCTTTGTGCTCTTTTTCCCCTCTTTTCTTACAGAAAATTCACCCTTTTTCACTCACTGCGTCGACTTCCCGTCTCCTCGCTCGCAAGGGGAAGAATTAAGGCGCATGTCCTTAATTCTTCATTAAATTGAAACAATCTGCTTTTGCCGTGATTCTAAGAAGTAATTAGAAGAAGGATTCTTAGATGTCATCCCGACTGTAATGGAGGGATCTCATCCTTATGGAAATTTTGTTTGCGAACTTATAAAGCGACATCTCATGCCGCAGAAGGCGTTAATCAGGTTGCTTCAGGGGATATATCGCTATAGCCTTGCGCTTCTCCCGGCGGAACAAAATCGCTGTCTTTGACGGCGCCTCCCAACTCAGTAATAAACACCGATATGGTTCCCGCTTCCTCTCCGTCGACAACCTCAAATTGCATTCTTACGACTACAGGAAAGTCCTTGCGGAAATTCAATCTCAAGGTCACGTCTTCTTCTAGCGGTGTTTGTGTTGTGCTGACTTTATTGTACTCGAATTCTACTGTTTCGCTATCCTTGCCCTCGGCATCCTTGATTGTGGCGGATTTTTTGGAGACAAAATCCCAGCTGAATTCGGTCTCATCCTGAAAGTTCACTTCGCCGAAGATTGCCGACATCATCCCGATGCCAAGGAATTGTCCGCCGATCTCGCCGCTCTCCGTGGATACGGTTTTTTCGACATTGTCTATATAGTAGTTGTCGGTCAAATCGTTTATGGTGGAAATATCAGTCTCTCCCTCTATATATCTCATATAACCCTTATTTTCCGTACCGAACTTTTTGGTTTTTATGGTCAAGGTCATGGTTTGGGTTTCGCCGCCTTGCTCCTCCATAATGAACTTCCAGGTTACGGAGCCTTCGAAATCTTCGTTATTGAGCGCGGTAAAATAGAGGTTGGCTTCGTCTTTTCCGTCTGCGGAAAAATCATAATCCGGTAAGGTTATTCCGTCGCAGGCGGCAACTGCAAAAATAAGCGCCGCAACAATAAGACATAAAACAATTTTTTTAATCATAATGTTTTTACCTCCCTTTTTCTTTCATTATACCTCTAATTGTAAAAAAGTGTCAAATATTATTTTATTTGGCACTTTTTAGTGATTTTTTGTCAGTTTGTTTCAATATTTTGCTAACTAGCGTGATTTGACCCGCAACCGCGCGAAAGCTCTTGATAGCGTTGCCTTGCTGAGCTTATATTCTGCTATGGATTTTGCTTCCCGTAGCTTTCTTTCGTGTTCTTCGATAGCGCGGCTTACGCGGTTGAGTTCGATGTCTTCAGGCCACTCCATTGTTTGGCACAGAATGACGGTTTGGTCAGGGCGTATTTGCAAAAAGCCTTCGCCGTTGGCGCATACTCGGGAATGCTCTCCGTTTTTTAGCGCTATCATAGACGGTTCAAGCCCAATAACCATGGGGCTGTGCCCCGCCAGTATACCCATCGAGCCGTCAAGTGATTGTACTATTATGGAGTCTACTTCGCCTTTGAAAAAAGTTTTTTCCGGCGTCAGCATTTCGAGCATTATTTTTGTCATTGCTGTTTTTTGTACCTCTCGATTATTTCGTCAAGATCGCCTGCAAAGAAGAACAAACTTTCGGGAATGTCATCGGCATCGCCCTTCAATATTGCGTCGACGCTTTCGACGGTCTTTTTGACTGGCACATATCTTCCTTCGCTGTTTGTAAAAACACTGGCGACATAGAATGGCTGCGAGAAAAAGCGTTGCAATTTTCTTGCTCTGTAGACGGTCGTTTTGTCCTCTTCGGAAAGCTCCTCCATGCCAAGAATGGCTATGATGTCTTGAAGCTCTTTGTATCTCTGCAAGGTTTGTTGCGCAAGGCTTGCAACTCTGTAGTGTTTTTCTCCTACAATGCCAGGTTCAAGGATTCTTGAGGTCGAGGCGAGCGGATCGATTGCAGGATATATGCCTTGCTCCACAACGGCTCTTGAAAGTACAGTAGTGGCGTCAAGGTGAGAGAATATTGTGGCAGGAGCCGGGTCTGTGATATCATCAGCCGGCACATATACCGCCTGAATAGACGTTATGGCGGCATCTTTCGTGGTGGTGATACGCTCTTCAAGAGAGCCCAACTCGGTAGCTAGCGTAGGTTGATAACCCACGGCAGAAGGCATTCTGCCCAGCAATGCCGAAACCTCGCTGCCTGCTTGCACATAGCGATAGATGTTGTCGATAAACAGCAATACGTCTTGTTTTTTTATGTCTCTGAAATATTCCGCAAGCGTAAGTCCGGAAAAAGCCGCTCTCATTCTGGCTCCCGGCGGCTCGTTCATTTGACCGAAGACCAAGGCTGTATTCTTCAGCACCCCCGATTCCGTCATGTCGGCAAGCATATCGTTGCCTTCTCTGGAACGCTCTCCCACGCCGGTGAATATCGAATAACCGCCGTGTTGCGCCGCGATGTTGCGTATCAGTTCAAGTATCAGCACGGTTTTGCCTACTCCGGCGCCGCCGAACAGACCTATTTTTCCGCCTTTTGCGTAAGGCGTCAACAAATCAATAACTTTTATGCCTGTCTCGAAAACCTCGGTTGCGGCTCCTTGTTGTGACAGTTCGGGAGCCTTTCTGTGGATAGACCAGTTCGTGTCGCCAAAAATTTCGCCTTTATTGTCTATCGGCTGTCCCAGTGAATTCATTACTCTGCCCAAGGTGCCTTCGCCGACGGGTACGGTGATTGTCTCGCCTGTGGCGATTACTTCTTGACCTCTGGTCATACCCTCGTTGGCTTGCAACGCAAGACTGCGCACTATTCCGCCGTCAAGATGCGCCTGAACTTCCAGAGTCAGCATGACGCCGTCGGTTTCGGTAAGCAGTTTTTCATAAATCCCCGGAACATATCCGAAGAACTGCGCATCAACGACAGGTCCGATTATTTGAGTTATTTTTCCTTTTTTGTTCATTGGCATTTTATTCCCTCTTGAAAAGGCTGGAGGAGGATATTTCGGCGATTTCCGTTGTTACCAGTTCCTGCCTTGCTCTGTTGTATTCCAAATCGAGTTTTTCGATGAGTTCGTTTGCGTTCTGTGTCGCATTGTGCATGGTGCGAATGCGTTCATAATGCTCGGAGTATATCGACTGAATAAGACAGCTGTATACTATTCCGATGATATATTGCGGAACCAGGATATCAAAAACTTCTTTGGGAGAAGGTTCGAAATCGAGAATTGCGCTATAGTTGGGTTCCGAAGAAATATCAATAAAATCCTCGGGGAGTAGCGGCAATAGACGCATCTCGACAGGCTGTTGCACGGTCGAAGATACCATCTTTGTGTAAATAATCTTTATGCTGTCAATCAATTGGTTGTCGTACATTTCCAACAAGTCTTGAGTAATGCCGCGCGCATCGTCGAGATTGGCATTTTGCGCAGCGTGCAGATATTCTATGTCCGGAAAGATATTCCGTGATTGAAAGAAGGCTTTCGCCATATGTCCAACAACAAAAAGATAACGTTCGGGCTGTTTTGCTATCTCTTCATCGGCAAACTTCAGTATTTTATGGTTGTAGTCGCCTGCCAGTCCCTTGTCGGAAGCTATGATGATATAAGCTGTCCTTTCGCCTTCCCGTTCGCTAAGATAGGGATGCGTAATATTGGCGGTATGCTGAAGTATGTCTTTTATGGTCATACGCACCTTGTTGAAATAGGCGGCGTTGCTTATAAATTTTTTGTTGGCTTTGCGTAATTTGGAGGTGCTTATCATCTCCATAGCTTTGGTTATTTGCGCCGTCTCTTTTATGCTTGACGAGCGGTTTTTTATGTCAACGATATTCTGCATTGCCGACCGCCTTTTTGTTTTCGAGCATAAAATACGCTCCAAACTGTGCGATAGCCTTGTCGATAGACCATGCAATCTTCTCGGTAAGCTCTCCCTTTGCGGACAGCATTCTTGCCTGCATGACATAGGAGCTTTTATAGAAATTATAAAACTTGTCCAAAAACATTGCTATCTGCGAGGTTTTTATGTCGAGCAGTTTTTCATTTACGATGAGATAGAGGTACAAAATCTCGCGCAAGGTGTTCATGGGGCTATATTCAGCCTGTTTGAGCGCCTCTGTAGTTTTTTCGCCTTGAAGAAGAATCTTTTTTGTCGAAGCATCGAGATCAGAACCGAATTGCGCGAATACCGCAAGCTCTCTGTAATGCGCCAAATCAAGACGGAGTTTTGCGCTGAGTTTTCTTATTGCCGGAAGCTGCGCGGCTCCGCCGACACGGGACACCGACAAGCCGACGTTTACGGCAGGACGGATGCCGGAGCGGAAAAGCTCCTTTTCAAGATAGATCTGTCCGTCGGTTATGCTGATGACATTTGTCGGAATATATGAAGAGATGTCGCCCGCCTGTGTTTCAATAATGGGCAGCGCCGTCATCGAACCGCCGCCTTGTTCCGGCGAAAGCCGAGCGGCTCTCTCCAACAGTCTGGAATGAATATAAAACACGTCGCCGGGATAAGCCTCTCTGCCTGCAGGTCTTTTCAGCAACAGGCTTATGGTTCTGTATGCCACGGCATGCTTTGAAAGGTCGTCATAAATAACAAGCACATCCTTGCCGGAATACATAAATTCTTCGGCAATGGCGCACCCGGTATATGGCGCAAGATATTGCAGCGGCGCCGAATCGTCGGCGGTGGACACCACAAACGTAGTGTACTCCATCGCATCGTGTTCTTTAAGTTTTTTTATCATTTTTGCGATGACGCTGGCTCTTTGGGCTATGGCGACATAAACGCAAAGCACGTTTTTGTCCTTTTGGTTTATGATGGTATCAATAGCTATTGCCGTCTTTCCTGTTTGGCGGTCGCCAATAATCAGTTCGCGTTGTCCTCTTCCTATGGGTATCATGGAGTCTATTGCCAGTATACCTGTGCTTAAGGGTGCGTCAACCTTTGCGCGGTCGATTATCATCGGCGCGGCGCTCTCGATCTTCCTGCGTTTCTCCGTGTACAACGATTTTATGCCGTCCATTGGCTCTCCCAAAGGATTGACAACTCTGCCCAGCAGTTCTTCGCCTACCGGCACTTCTACTATTTTTCCGGTGGTATATACTATGTCACCGTAATCGATGTCAGAGGTGTTGTTTAGTAGCATTGCGCCTACACGCTCTTTCTCGAGGTTCATGGCAATGGCAAAAGTCTTCTTGTGAACAAGCAGTAGTTCGCCGTATTTGCAGGTAGAAAGTCCGCTGATTTGGATTATGCCGTCGGCTACGGCAGAAACTCTGCCGCATACGTTTCGGTCAAAACCGCGTGAAATGATGTTGGATAGTTGCGACTTAATAAAATCAGGCATTTCGCCCGAGGGTACAGCTTCTCGAGAGTCACCGAATATATAGTCGTGCAAACGGTTTGTTGTGTCGGCATTCAATCTTTTTGATTTGCCGTTGCCTTTTGAGTGCAATTCATTGATAATTTCGGCAGACGCCTTTTTTATTTTCAGCAGCTCCGTTGACATCGAGGCATCAAACATGTTTTCACCGTCGGTGATGACGATGCCGCCTATAATGCGGTCGATAACATATTCAACGCTGATATCATCTTCATTGAATTTTTGTTTTAGCGCAGCTTCCAACCTGTCTTTTTGTTCGGCGGAAAGCTCTATGGAGGAGGTGATTATTAGGTTATGCATCTTCTTTCCATTCCTCGATTAAGGCATTGATTACGCTGTCGTTGTCTTCGGTTTTGATTTCTCTTTCAAGTATTCTTGACGCCATATCAACGGCAAGTTCGGACACCGAAAACAGCAGTTCTTCTTTGGCTTTGCTTTGTTCGTGTTTTATGTCGAGTCTTGCTTTTTCGACCATTTCTTTGGCTTGTTCCTTTGCGGCGGTCATAATTTCTTTGGTTTGGATGGCTGCGGCTTCGGCAGCTTCTTCGGACATTTGTACTGCCTGCCTGCGCGCGTCAACTATGATTTCTTCTGCCTCGGATTTCTTCGCAGTAGCTTCGGCGGCAGCCGATTGCGCCGTATCCTCTGCGGCTTTGTATTCTGCTTCTCTCTTCGCCATAAATTTCTTTATGGGTTTATAAAGCAAAAATCGCAGTCCTATCATCAACAATAAGAAATTGAAGATATGGATAAGCACCTCGTATATGTTGAATCCAAGGGGTAAGCCTTGACTTAGTAAATTATACATATTTTCCTCGTATTACAGAATTTTGATTACTATCAGAATAGCTATAAGCAATCCGTAAATTGCCGTAGTTTCAGCAAAAGCAAGACCCAACAACAGCGTTGTGCGGATTTTGTTTTCGGCTTCGGGTTGGCGGGCTATGGCTTCAACTGCCTTGCCTGTGGCTATGCCCATTCCGATACCTGCGCCTACGCCGGTGAAGGCGGCGATTGCTGCGCCGATAGCAAAGATTGCTTCGTTTGTGATTGCGCTCAAAAACATTATCATGTTGTCCTCCAAAAGTACCTTATTCTATTATTTCTACAGCTTCGCCGATGAACAGCGAAGACAAAGTTGCGAAGATATACGCCTGAATGAAGGCGTGAAACAGCGTGGTGATGACCGACACTATGACAGGCACCACAAAAGAAAGCGCGATATATGAATATATCAGTTCCATTATAAGCAGTCCCGAAACTATGCTTCCGAAAAGACGGAATGACAGCGAAACGGGGACGGCTATGTCGGTAATTATGTTGATGGGGTTGAGCATTCTTTTCAGTCTGACACCCAAACCGCGTTTTTTTACGCCAAAGAAATGTATGACTGCAAAAGAAGAAAGACCCAATGCGAAACAAGTGTTTATGTCGGCAAGCGCAGGTCTGATTCCCAGTAGCTCAACTAAAGTGCTCAAACTTATGAAAGCCGCCGCCGCCATTACATACGGACCTACAAAGTTTTCCAAATCATGAGTGGAATCCTTCGCCAGTTTGTCAAAGAACTTTACGATCATCTCCAAAAACATTTGGGGCTTCTTCGGCACGTTGCTTAGTTTTTTTATGACAGTCAGTCTAAGAATAAGACAAACGAGGAGCAATGCGGCGGTGACTCCCAGCGCCGTAAACATACTCGGTCCCACCTCGAAACCTTCGAATATTTTTATTTTTTCGGGCAGCAGCGCTTCGGAAAGTCTTTCCTTTACGGAGCCTGCGCCAAGCATGGAATAAATCATTTTTTTCTAACCTCTCGTTACTGTCATTCTACTCCGCAAACAAAAAATTGGCAAGCAAAATGAGCCTCTGCCAATGCCATTATGAACCAATTTGAGTGTTATAAGTAGTCGGGGTGGAATTATGTTCAACATTAAATCATAATTTCTATTAGTGTTGACAATGATAGGTATGTTATGTTATATTAATAC
>CAYJBS010000030.1:0-17529 GCA_964368435.1 uncultured Christensenella sp.
TATAAATTTTTGGTAAAGTATTGAAGAAATTTATATTTTTCATTTCGAAAAAACGAGAGTGTATAGTATCATATAAGCTATGGATAAGGAATTTTTGACACTCGATAACAATTTTAATAATTGGAAAAGAAAAATAGTTCTTTTTTTAGCAGGGCAAAATGTGTCGTTGTTCGGCACATCGCTTGTGCAATATATTATCATATGGTATATCACATTGGAGACCGGCTCCGGCACCATGATGATGATAAGTACGCTTTGCGCCGTCGTGCCGCAAATAGTCATCGGCTTGTTCGCAGGAGTATGGGCAGACAGGTTCAACCGAAAGCATATAATCATACTTGCCGATTCGATGATTGCAGCATGCACGCTTGTCATTGCTCTGCTTTTTATGTTTGGAATAAATGACATTTGGTTGCTGTTTTTGGTCATGGCATTGCGTTCTTTGGGTAGCGGACTACAAACCCCTGCCGTCAGCGCGCTTATTCCGCAACTTGTGCCGCAAGACAAACTAATGAAAGTAAACGGTATTCACACCAGCATTTCTTCGCTGATTATGCTGCTTTCGCCTGCTGCCGGCGGAGCTATGCTTGCCGCGGCGCCTATGCATATGGGACTTTTCGTAGATGTCATAACGGCGGTATTCGGCGTTGGTTTTATGTTGCTCATTCCCGTCCAAAAGATTGTAAACCAACAATCAAAAGTAAACACTTATTTCAAGGATTTGGTCGGCGGAATAAAATATGTCTTCTCTCACAGTCTTATTAGAAGAATAATTCTTTTTTATGCCGTTTTCTTTTTCTGCATAACTCCTGCGGCAATACTTACGCCGCTATATATCGCCAGAGTCTATGGAGAAGAGATATGGCGTTTGACTGCCAACGAAATGCTTTTCAGCGGCGGCACCATTATTGGCGGAATAATCATAGCCGCTTGGGGCGGTTTCAAAAACAGACTTTTCACCGTGGCATGCGGAATGACGCTTCTCGGCGCATTGAATCTTATGCTCGGTGTCGGAACAGCTTTTTGGGCGTATCTGATTCTTATCGGAGCTATGGGCATAATAGTGCCATTTGTCAGCTCTCCTACGGTTGTTTTGCTGCAAGAGAGAGTAGAAGGCAGCATACAAGGCAGGGTGTTCGGCATCTTCGGCATAATCACATCTTCGGCATTCCCCTTGGGTATGCTGGTCTTCGGACCTCTTGCCGACTATGTTGCCATCGAATACATGTTGGTAGCCACAGGAATAGTCATACTCATAATGGGAACAGCCATGTTGTTCAACAAAAAGTTTTTGGCTATGGGAAAGAAACAAGAAAAGGCTCTTACCGAGCCTCAATAAACAAATAGATTTATTTTTTGCTTGTGAATTTTTATGGCAAACTCGCCTTTGGCGAATAGCCTTTCTCCGTCAATAGTAAAGGTCTGCGGCTCTTCCAGCGTTATTTTTGCTTGATCAAATTCAACAAATTTTAGCATCTTGCTTTCATACGGCTTTTTGAAGCCGATAAAAAACGCGCGGAAAAACGGGAAGAAAATCCTTATCAAAGAGAACAGCCCTCTGCCTTTTGGCGCCTTGATCAACAATAAATGCGCAGTGCCGCTGTTGTGAGAAAATAAATGATTGAATTTGAAGCCGAAGCATCGGCGGGAATTTATTGCCATAATCAGAGTATATACTCCGTCATATTCGGCATTGTCCAAAGTTATTTTTGCTTTTATGTGGTGAACGCGGTATTCTTTCAGCACCTCGACAAGGTATGCGAGAAATTTGAAGCGTTTTTTGAAGCTGTTGCGTGTTCTGTAGCCTATCGCCGTGAACGTGCCGGCGGCGGCGACATAAGAGAAGAGTTTGTTGTTTATTTCTCCGAGGTCTACGCGTCGTATTTGGCGCTGATCGGGGCGCAATGCGTCTGTCAATTGAAGGGTCTTTGCCGTCTCGTTGAGCGTGCCGCAGGGGATATACGTAAGTTCCAGCTCTTGCTCCCGTGTGGCATTTATGGCATTGTTGAAGGTGCCGTCTCCGCCACAAACCGCAAGCGCTTGATAACCTTTTATGGCATTGGCGATGTTTACCCGCTGGTTTTCTTCGATATAAAGCGTGTCGATGATGTCGTAGGACTTTTTTAGGGTGGCAAAAATATCGGGGTTGTTGAGCGCCCTTTCGGCATTACCGCTTCTTTTGTTGATAACCAGTAAACATTTCTTCATTCTGCCCTTATTATGTTAATAATAGTATATTATTGAACAAAGTATACCATATATGTATTTTATTTACAACATTTTCACTCTTTCATGCAGTTTGGCATTAACTGCGCTTCGCAAGCTTCTCAAACCCTTCTGTCATTACAGTTTTTGCACGGACGTCTTCGGCAACAATCATCCATAACTCTTTTACATAAAAAACATACAAAATCACAACAAAAATCCCTCTGCACAGGCGGCTTGGGATTGGGGATGCAGACCTTTCTGCCGAAGGCTTGTTCATAGGTTATCCAGTTTCTATGACAGTTTCGCATGAGTTTTTTTTCTCCTGTGTTGACTTAAGCGTCTTTATATTATATAATTATTCCGTTATTTTAATATATGTTATAGGAGGTAGCAGTGTACAGAAACGAATGGGTGATATTTCTTCTGGGCGCGGTCATAGTGGCGGTCGTACTGGCGATGTCGGTAGTTTTCTTAATAAAAGCCATAAAAAGAGCCAGAGAAATAGGTATGGATAAATCCAAAATTCGCGGCGCCATACGAAGCAGCGTAATATTTTCCGTTGTGCCGTCGATTCCTATAGTCATCGGCATGGGCATTATGATGCCTTGGCTGGGTCTGGCTATTCCGTGGATAAGGCTGTCGGTTATCGGCGCGCTGCAATACGAAATCATTGCCATGAATCAAGCAACCGCCGCCAGCGGAATTACTTCGTACATTGGCATGACTCCTGCGGTTATTGCGACGGCATTCGTCATAATGACTATCAGCATATTGGCAGGACCGCTTTTCAATGCAATCGCCTACAAAAAATACCAAAACAAACTCAGTGATTTGAGAGAAAAGAATCAACCGCTGTTGAATACCATAACAGGCTCCTTGCTTGGCGGTATTCTTGCCGGACTTGCTTCATATATCATCGCCGGAGGCATCTTTGACATACGCTCAACAGGTAGCGACAGCATTCCTGTGAGCGGAACGGTGACGCTATTGACACTGGGTGTCAGCGCGGCAATAATGCTTGTCTGCGGAATACTCATAAAAGTGCTGAAATGGAAGTGGCTGGAGAACTACGCTTTGCCGATAACCATACTCGGCGCGCTTGGTTGCGCCTTTGCGTTCATTCCGCTTTTTCCGGTTTAAGGAGGTAGATTATGAAAAACAGACAAACATATAACAATGAAGTGCATAAACTCGGCAGAATTTTTACTTGGAGCGCCGTTGGCGTGATAGCCATCGTTCCGATCGTATTTTGCCTGATCACAAAGACTGCGCCCAACTGGAAAACGGTTTTAGATTCCTGGGCTTTTATTTTGGGTTACTGGGCTATCGGACTTATCGAAGCCGTCAGCTATGCTCCCTTGCTTGGCACCGGTGGACAGTATCAGTCCTTTATTACCGGAAATATTGCCAACTTGAAACTGCCTTGCGCCATAAATACCCAAAGCGTGTTAAAAACAAAACAGGGCACCGAAGAGGAAGAACTCATTACTACCATCTCCATCGCCGTATCGACTATTGTCACGACGCTTATTATTGCCATTGGATTGATACCGCTGAAGGTGTTCTCCGAAAGTATCGTAAAGGTGCTGGCGCCCGTTTCGCCTTATGTCATTCCTGCGATATTCGGCGGCTTGGGTATCGTATTGTTGTCAATGTATTTGAAGTTGATTATCGTGCCTTTCGCCGTGTGCCTTGTCATAACTTGCGTAACCTTTGCTATGGGCATGGATATCGGACAGTCTACGATGATTCCCATCGGAATGGCGCTGTCGGTCATCTCTGCATTCGTAATGTACAAACTCTCAAAAAAGAAACAGGCAAAAAACTAAACGACTTTTTCGTCGAACAAACACAGCAAAAGACCTCACCGCATATATTAGATGTAAAGTGAGGTCTTTTTTATGCAAGTTGATCCCGGCACTATCGAAAAAATGGCGAGGGAATATAATCAAGTGCTTTCAAGCTATGAAATCTCCGACAATGCTTCGAATATCATAGAAAAAATCATTACGCTGTCGGAAAATCAATTGGATATCATAAACTTCATGCTATGTCAGCCGCAATCGAGGTATTGCTCGAAAATTCTCAATTATTTGAAAACACTGATTACCTCGGCAATAATAGCCTTGAACAGGCTGTTGAACAGAGGAGAATACATACCGCCTTTCCGCAATCCTCCACGCAACCCGAGATACATATCTGCCTTTGCAAGATTGGTGGATATTCAGTTGGACATCTTTGTGTTGCTAGACAAACTGACGCCGCTACGCAATGATTTGAACGACATACTTATGCTTGAAAATCGTGTTATGTCGGTTATTTCAGTCGTTTGCAGATAGAAAAAGTTGTTGCCACTCGTCGCTTGTGACGGCGTCAACGACGCTGATCCTGTCGCGTAGCTTCAAAAGACGGTTTCTTATGCGATTCTCGTTGCAGGCTTTTGCCACGGCTTCAAGCGGCGGCTCGTCCTCGAATGCAACGCTATAATCTGTCAATAAGCCGCTGATAGAAGAGCTTTTTTCGCCATAAAGACTTATCAGCGGTCTTTCGGCATCTCTCAACAATAGAGCCATCGAGGCTTGCAACGCAGGCAATTCTTCTTCGGTATAGGACACTCCTTTGTGTGAAACGCAAAGGATATCTTGTTCTGTAAACAAGCCGGCGACAAAGGTTTCTCCTGCATCGACAATCAGACGGGGCAGGTTCTTTTGCAGCGCCTTGCATAAAAAATCTCCGCCGATATCCTCGTTTATGAAGGGCAATATATACAGTGTCTCCGCCGGTAACAGATAGTCGGTTGCATCCAGCAATTCGCCTCTGCCGTCGCTCTCTTGTCCCAATAACATTTTGGCATAATATGCGTTCGTCGCAACGGCTATGGTGTCCGCCTTGGCTACTCCGTATCTTTCAAAAAGTTCTACGGACTCTTTTCCGATAAGCGAACGCAGCCCGGTGGCGTCCTCGGCGGTATTTTTTATTACGACGCTTTCGATAAGCTGCTCTTCAAGTATGCCTACCTCAACGGTCTTCTCGGTGATAATGACGGCGACATTGCAATAGTCGGGCTTTATCTTCTTTTTTTGCGGTTTTGCGTCAAAGAAAATATTTATACCCTCTTCGACAGTTTTGTCACAGGCAAGCCGCACGCCTTCACTCAACTGTTTTTCCGAAAAAAATCTTTTGTCCAGGCTCGAAGGGGCAAGTTCGGTACAGTATATTTTGCATCGTCCGCAAATACCCTTGCCACCGCAGGGAAACTCCATGCCATACGCAGGCAACAGCTCTTTCAAAGGCAACTGATCCGCGATTATTTCTTTTCCGTTTATTTTTAGTTTAATCATAATGGTATTATAACCGCAAAGAGCATTTTTTTCAATGATATAAAATGTCTTGCAAAAACAATTCATAGAGGGTTATAATCATAACAACAAAACAATGTTTGCGGCGCTTTACATAAGCATAACAGGGAACAGGCAAAACCAAGCCGACAGCCCCCGCTACTGTATGATTTAGGCAAGTCATCCACTCCGCCACCTGCGGGGGAAGGATTGCCCGGGAAACCGTTCAAAGTCAGGAGACCTACCGCAAACAACAAACATTCCGTCTCGGAGGGAGAAGGGGAATATGGTCTTTACCGACTATTTCGCTTTTTCACCTACGAAAAAGCATTTTTTATTTTTGGAGGTATAGACTTATGAAAAAAACTGCCTTTTTTGTGCTACTGCTCGTTGCGGTATCCTGCTTCTGCCTTATGGCTTGCCAAGAACCTATTACCGACTCCGGCGAAAAAAGCGTAACGGTTCTTGTTGTGCTTGATGGCGAGGAGCTTGCAAAATATGAAAGAACGACAACATTGTCCACGGTTGCCGATGTCTTTTATTTGTTAGCCAACGAAGAAGGCTCGCAGTTTGCGTACAACTCCCATACTTCGCTTTATGGACAGTTCGTAAACACCATGACGGTCTCCACAAATCCCGATACCCGGGTCTCTGTCGGGTTGTTCCCTGATTCTTCAAAAGGTGAATTTTGCGCATTTTATCACACTCTTGATGACATAAACTACCGTGACTATACAGTTACTACGAAAACTTATAACGAAAAGCAATTCTATTTTTCGGCGGTCGGCATAAACGCTACACCGCTGGTTGACGGCGCAAGCTATCTTGTGACGATAGACAGCTATTCATGAGAAAGGGTTTTTACCACATAAAAAGCCTTGTGCTTACTGCCTTTTGCGCCGCTCTTCTTACGGGCGGCAAAATGGCGCTTATGTTGGTGCCCAACATAGAAATCGTCACACTGCTGATTATGCTGTTTGCATATGCCTTCGGGTTGCGAATAGCCCTGCCTGCCACCTTGATTTTTTGTACCGTAGAAGGCTTGTTGTTTGGTTTCAATTATTGGCTGATAGCGTATTTTATTCATTGGCCGACAATCGCCATAATGACGGCGCTAATCTCAAAATTCAAGGTGTCAAAAAATTATGTCTATATAATTTGCGGAGTCATTGCCACGGCGTTTTTTGGCGTGACAACAAGCGCTATCGATGCTTTGTTCGCAACTCAAGCGTCAAAAATAAACTATTTTGTCATGTTTTCGGTTATTTATGTCAGAGGATTGCTGTTCTATGTTGCGCACATTGCATCAAATATTGTGTTTTTGACGATAGCTTTTCCGCCGATTTCAAAACAGTTTTTACGCTCGGCAAAACTCTATTTCGCCGGCGCTTGATTCTCCATAATGGCTATTTCGTGTCTGCCCTCTACATCCTGCGATACAGGGATAAACAAGTCGCTGTCGACGTTCTCGAGGCTTATTGAGGCGGCGTCATAATAAAAACTTTCTTCAGTGGTGAAGTCTATTCTTATCGTCCAAGTGCCATATTCACCTGATGCAGCAACAAAAAAATTGCTAAGCATAATTTTTGCCGCCGTTATTATGCTTTGTTGATCTTCAGGCAGTAGTAGGGCGACTATGTCCCACATCTCTTGTACCTTTACGTTTATGTCAATGCGTATGGAAGACGAAAGCGTCTTCAATTTGCTCGCTTGGTCGAGTGAAACGTTTATGGTGGAGTTGGGGGTGGATATCCAATTGCTTACTGTTGGGATGATGTCGGCATATAGGCGCAATTCCTCTGCATATTGCTCTTCATCAAAGCCCTCGGAGGTGTCGCCGATCATATCAAGAATCAGCGCTTTGAGTTTTGCGCCCGAGGTCGTAAAAGCATATAGATATGACTGACTGTCGTTATTATAATATTTGTCGGCAGCGTCGCCGATTACCCAGCCGTCGTTTACGCTCAAATCAATCATAGTCGAGAACATAAGAAAGTCCTTCAACGTGTAAGCCGTGCCGCTTTTCATATTTTTTTGGATATTGAGAATGGCGCTGTCATTAATTGCCGCCCAATAAGGCGCGCCCAAATCGTCTTTATAGTCGGGAGTTTCGCCTTTTGTGATATAATCGCCCTTGCCGTTGTAGTTACCGACGCCATCATAACCCAACTTGCCGACAAATTGTGTTTCGCCGCGGATATAACTCAAAACTTCAGGGTCTAAACCGACATCCATATCAAAAGTTTCTGCAAGTCTTGTTAGGCTGTCTACCATGGAGAAAAATCCTGGCGAAACGAAAGCCGCGCCCAGCGTAGCGTCCATATATATCTTGTCATTGTTCAAGATTCTGTCGACTTGAAGAAGCTGTCCTATACTGATGGGTATCACGGTATTTCCCGAATCGGGTTTAAACAAAGTAATCTTAAGTCCGGCATTAAAGACAGATTTTTTTTGCTTATAATCTTTATATGCCGCCAATGCCGCATGAACATCGGGCTTAGGCGTCAGATGAGAGGTATCGATATCGACTTTACAGCTTGTAAAAAGACCGGCAAGCATCAATACAATTATGGCTATCGCGAAAAACTTTTTTGTTTTCATTGTTTATTCTCCGTTTGCTGAGATTGTTGCCTTTATTCTGCGTATGCCGCTAGAACTGCTTTGTTCTTTTGTGATGGTGAAACCGCCCAATTCGACGGTATTTGTTGCGTGTGGGCCTCCGCAGATTTCTTTCGAGATTTTTCCGATGGAATATACCTTGACTTTGCTTTCGTACCTGTCGCCGAAAACACCTTCGGCTCCCGAGTTTTTGGCATCTTCCAAAGACATTTCGCACACCGTCACTTCGGCGCATTGCTTAATGGCGGAATTTACGAAGCTCTCGACAGAAGCAATCTCCTCGTTGGTAAGCGGACGGGGAAAATTGAAGTCGAAACGCAGTCTTTCTGCTGTGATGTTGCTGCCTTTTTGTTGAATACCGCTGTCCCCTAATACATTCTTAAGCGCCGCCAGCAACAAATGTGTCGCTGTATGAAGGCGCGCAGTGGCGTTGGTGTTGTCGGCAAGTCCGCCCTTGAATTTTTGTTCGGCGCCCGACTGCGATTTTTTCTGATGCTCTGCAAAAGCTGCTTCAAATCCTTCTTCATCGACGGATATGCCGTTGTCCTTTGCCAGTTCCAGCGTCATTTCGATGGGAAACCCGAAGGTGTCATAAAGGCGGAAGGCGGCTTTGCCGCTCATGCGGTTGTTTTGAATATATTTTTGCAGCTTTTCAAACTCTTTGAGTCCTTGCGCAAGTGTCTTATGAAAGCGCTCTATTTCTCTGTCGAGTTCGTCAAAAATCTTTTGGCTGTTGTTTTCAAGTTCTTTATAGGAGGCGCCGTAAATACCGACATAAATTTTGCTGATATCGATAAGAATCGAATTGTCAAGCTCCAATACTCTGCAATAGCGTACGGCGCGGCGTATCAGCCTGCGAAGTACATAACCTTGGTCGACATTCGACGGAGTGATGCCCTTTTCGTCACCCAACATAAAGGTGGCTGTGCGGATATGGTCGGCAATTATGCGCTTTTCGCGGATGTTTGCCGCGCTTTTTTTGTCAAGCAGCGCCATCACCGGCGCAAAAACATCAGTTTCATAGACCGATGAGCGTCCGTTCAATATGGCAACGGTTCTTTCCAAACCCATGCCTGTATCGACATTTTTTTGTTTCAGCGGACGAAAACTGCCATCCGACTGTTTGTCATATTCCATGAAAACATTGTTCCATATCTCGATATATCTGCCGCAGTCGCAAGCAGGGGAGCAATGCTCGCCGCAAGAAGGAGCGTCGGTTATTATGAAAATTTCGGTGTCGGGACCGCAAGGACCGGTAATGCCGGCAGGACCCCACCAGTTGTTCTTTTTTGGCAGGAAAAAGATATTTTGCGGCAAAATACCGCATTCAAGCCAGGATTGACTGCTTTCAGTATCTTTCGGACTGTCAGCGTCGCCCTCAAAGCATGACACCGCAAGTCGTTCAACAGGTATCTTCAGCTCCTTTGTCAAAAAAACAAAGCTGTACTCAATCGACTGTTTTTTGAAATAATCGCCTAAAGACCAGTTGCCCAACATTTCAAAAAAAGTGCAATGTGTGCTGTCGCCAACTTCGTCGATATCACCCGTTCTGACGCACTTCTGTACATTTGTCAACCTCTTTCCGGCAGGATGCGCCTCGCCCAAAAGATAAGGCACAAGCGGATGCATACCGGCAGTAGTGAATAGCACGGTAGGGTCATTGTCAGGAATGAGTGATGCCGATGGTATGACGGCGTGTCCTCTCTCTTGGAAGAAGTCTTGGTATCTTTGGCGCAATTCGCCGCTTGTCAATTCTATCATATGTTACCTCTTTCTATCATCAGCTTGATCAGTTCGCCGCCATTAGTCAAGAATAATCCGTATTTGGCATCCAGTTCCGTATATTTTGGGATACCATTGGATTGTTTTCCCGAACGGTAGACCAAATACGGGACAGGGTCGGCGACATGAGTTTTTAGGCTCAACGGCGTGGCATGGTCGGGAAGTACGGCAAGTACAAAGTCCTCTTGACGCTCCGTCAGTGTATTATAAATATACCCGACTACCTCGTCGATCTTTTTGATGGCAAGAATCTTGTTGGCGGCTTCGCCTCTGTGTCCGCACTCGTCGGGCGCCTCGATATGCAGATATACAAAGTCGCAACCGTCGTCTAAAGCCTGTATTACGGTCTCGGCTTTACCTTTAAAGTTCGTGTCTATGTTGCCTGTGGCGCCTTCGACATTATAATTTTTCATGTCGGCTCCCACGGCTATGCCTTTCAGCAAATCTACCGCGCTTATTACTGCTCCCTTAAGTCCGTACTTATCAAAAAACGGCGTCAATGCAGGCTTGGTGCCTGCGCCCCAGAACCAAACTGACGAAGCCGGCGCCTTGCCTGCGGCTATCCGTTTGAGGTTCAGCGGTTGATTTTTAAGTATCGCCATGGAGCTTTTTATCATTTCGGTAAAGACTGCGCTACCTTCTCCTTTGGGCAGATATTCGGCTATTTTTTTGCCACTTATGTCGTGCGGCGGAGTAAATACCGTGTTCAGATCGCCGTTGTGATCTATCAAACAATGGCGATAGCTGACTCCGGCATAAAAAGCAAATCTGTCACTGCCAAGCTGTTTTTGCAGTTCAGCTATCAACTGAGCGGCTTCTCCTGTCGAGATTTCGCCGGCGCTGTAGTCGAGCATAACCTTGTCTTCGAGTTTTTCTTCATCGGACAAAGTGACAAAGTTCGTACGCAAGGCGATATCGGTGTCGGACATCTGTATTCCCATCGATAGCGCTTCAAGAGGCGAGCGTCCCGTATAGCAGGTTTTCGGGTCATAACCCATCACCGACAAATTGGCAACATCGCTTGCAGGCTTCATGCCGTCGGGTATAGTTTTTATCAGTCCCGCCACAGATTGCGTAGCCAAAAAATCTATGTTCGGCTTGCGCGCAAGCTCAAGCGGTGTGGCATTGCCCAGCGGTCCGCTATGATAATCTGCCATTCCGTCGCCGAGCACTATGATATATTTCATTCTTTACCTCTTTAGATTAGTCATAATTATATTATCAAAAAAGTCATAGAATAGCAACTATAATAAAAAAGTAAAGAATAAGGGAGCAACCGTTCCATTCAAACCAAAAGCCCTCTTTCGAGAGCTTCCGTTCATGATTTTCTTTGGTGAGTATACTTCTAGCCGAGAATTTGTTTCAAATCCTCTTCCGCCGTCGATATCGGAGCGATGTTGTAATGTTCGACTAAATAATTTAGTACGTTCGGCGAAATGAATGCCGGAAGTGATGGTCCGAGCTTGATGTTCTTTATGCCGAGATATAACAGCGTAAGTAAAACACAAACGGCTTTTTGTTCGTACCAGGAAAGCACTATCGATAGCGGCAACTCGTTTACTCCGCAATCAAATGCCTTCGCCAGCGCAACAGCAACTTGAATTGCGCCGAATGAATCGTTGCATTGTCCCATGTCCATAATTCTGGGAAGACCTCCGATTTCTCCGATATCCAAATCATTGAAACGGTACTTTCCGCATGCCAAAGTCAGGATTATGGTATCCTTAGGCGTCTGTTTTACGAATTCGGTATAATAGTTGCGTCCGGGTTTTGCGCCGTCGCAACCGCCCACCAAGAAGAAGTGTTTTATTGCGCCGCTCTTGACTGCGTTGACTACGGTGTCTGCTACCGACAGCACAGTGCCGTGTGAGAAACCTGTCGTTACTTCGGTTCCGCCGTTTATGCCGCTAAAGACTGTGTCTTGCGCATAGCCGCCCAACTCAAGCGCTTTGTTTATGACAGGGGAGAAGTCTTTCTCATCGCCAATATGTACCATTTCGGGATAGGATACTACCTCTGTGGTGAATACTCTGTCTTTATAGCTTTCACGAACAGGCATTATGCAGTTGGTGGTGAAAAGTACCGGTGCAGGAATGTCTTTGAATTCCTTTTGTTGGTTTTGCCAAGCTGTGCCGAAATTGCCTTTCAAGTGAACATATTTCTTTAATTTCGGATAGCCGTGCGCAGGCAACATCTCGCCATGTGTGTAGATGTTTATGCCTTTGCCCTCTGTTTGTTCCAATAAATGTTGCAAATCCTTGAGGTCGTGGCCCGATATGACAATAAACGGACCCTTCTCAACCGTTAGCGGTACTTTGACGGGAACAGGCGTTCCGTAGGTCTCCACGTTGGCTTTGTCAAGAATTTCCATGCATTTCAAGTTGATTTCTCCGGTTTCCAGCACTATCGGCAACAATTCCGCCATACCCCAGTCCGAACCTATGGCATTCAACGCTTTATAGAAGAACGCATTGACGCCGGCATCGGTATAACCAAGCACATAAGCGTGATAGGCATATGCCGCCACACCTTTTATGCCAAAAAGTATCAAACTTTTTAGTGAACGGATGTCCTCATCGGCATTCCACACGGTTTGCATATCATGTTCGCCGAACTTCGCTTCAAGCGTTGGATCGGCAAGCAGCATTCTTTTTATTTTGCGCGTTTCTTCAGTCAATGCCGCGACAGTTTTGTCATAAAAGTTTACGTTGGTGATTGTGGTAAAAAGCCCCTTAAGCACAATAAGGTCGCTGTCCGCATTGGCGCCTTTCTCTTCCACGGCGCGAGACAAGGCAATAAGCGCCCCGATAAGCTCGTCCTGAAGATTGGCGACATTCGACGGTTTGCCGCAAACGCCGGCTCTTCCTATGCAGCCTGAGCCGCGTCCGGTCTGTTCGCATTGAAAACAAAACATTTCGTTCATAGATATACCTCCGTTCTTTTGTTAATCTAATATTTCTCCGCTTGTAGATATGGTTACTACCTGCCACGGAATAAATTTCCCGCTGTTTTGAAGCGCGTTCTTTACGGCGAGTTCGATGCCGCCGCAGCAAGGCACTTCCATGCGCACCGCTGTCACACTCTTTATTTCGTTGTTTTTTATGATTGCCGTCAGTTTCTCTGTATAATCGACCATATCCAGCTTCGGGCAGCCTATCAAAGTGATGTGATTCTTTATGAATTTCTCGTGGAAGCCGGCATAAGCGTATGCCGAACAGTCGGCGGCTACAAGAAGATTTGCGCCTTTGAAATATGGTGCGTTGACGGGAACAAGTTTTATTTGAACAGGCCACTGGCGCAGTCTGCTTTGGCTTTCGGCATAGACCTGCTGCGTTTCCGCAGCGTTGTCGAGGCTCTTTGCTTGCGAACCGGGGCATCCGCTCGTACACGCAGACGGACGCTCGATACTCTTTGATTGCGAACCAGGACAGCCGCAGGGCAACTTTTCTTGTACCTTGTTTATGATATTCTTTTTTACTTCTTCTTCGTTGAAGGCGGCGGCTTCTCTTTGTTCGAAAGTTATGGCGCCCGTAGGACAAACAGGCAGACAATTGCCCAATCCGTCGCAATAGTCATCGCGAATCAGCTTGGCTTTGCCGTCGATCATAGTTATGGCTCCCTCATGACAAGCCTTGGCGCAAGCGCCGCAACCGTTGCATTTTTCTTCATCTATTTTTATTATTTGTCTAAGCATTTTTGATTTTCCTCTTGACTTTTTTGTTTTATTATAGCATATTGATAGTATTAAATCTGTTGTAAAAACAACGAAACGGAGTATTTATGGAAAAGTTTTTACCGACACTTAAAAAGTCGCCTTTATTCAAAGGCGCAGAAGACGACATTTTGTCTATGCTTGGTTGTATGTCGGCGAAGAAAGTAGTTTTTGATAAAAACGAATATATCTTCACAGAGGGCGACGCAACGCACACCGTTGGCATCGCCTTGAGCGGAAGAATACTCATCATAAAAGACGATTTCTGGGGCAACCGTTCGATTTTGTCAGAGATAGTCAGCGGAGAAATGTTCGGAGAGAGTTTTTCGTATAGTGACCCTTCATTTACCGCGCCGGTCAGCGCGATTGCCGCCGAAAAATCCGAGGTGCTGCTTATCGATTACGCAAAACTCATCACCACTTGTTCTTCAAACTGTTTTTTTCACAATCAAGTCATCATAAACTTGATAAGCATCTTGACAAAAAAGAATATCATGCTGATGAATAAGATCACATGCGTAACCAAAAAGACCACAAGAGAAAAATTGCTCTTTTATCTTTCCGCGCAGGCAAAACGCGCAAAGAGCAATTCTTTCACCATATCGTTCAACCGTCAGGAGCTTGCGGATTTTCTAGCGGTAGATCGCAGCGCAATGTCAAGCGAGCTGGGCAGAATGCGCGACGAAAAACTGCTGGAATTCCATAAAAATATGTTTTTGTTAAAAGACGATAAACAAAGTTAATTCAAGATTATGCTTTTTTCCAGCGTTTTAAGGTAGGAAGGTATTGTGTCAAGAATTGCCGCGCCTCTTCTTCGGAATATTTCACTCCGTTATCGGCATTAAATTGACGCAAAAATTTCAGATTATTTTCGACCATTTCTTCTACGCTTTTATCAGAGGAGAATGCGCCGTTATCAAAACAATATTTGCAATACTCTACATTTGCCGTCATGTCGATGTTTTGTCCCAAATCGTCAATGCTCTTCAGCGGCATTGCGCAGCTTTGGCACAAAAGGGCGTCACTGACAAAAAATAAGTTTGCATCGATATGGAACAGCTGTGAAATTGTTTTCAGCGTATCGATTGTGGGCGTTGTTTCACCATTCTCCCATCTCGAAACCGCTTGACGGGTAACAAAAAGTATGTCGGCGAAATCGGCTTGCGTCATTCCGCTTTGTTTTCTTATTTCAAATAATTTTGTGGCTAAATTCATAAAAAACCTCCCTTTGACTATAGACTAATTATATCTTCTTCACCGCTCCGAATCAAGCATATCTCATCTTCACCAAAGCAACGGTTTGTTGCTTTTTTTTTCACACGCAAACAAAAGCGGCGGGCAGAAGCCCGTCGCTATCGAATAATCTTTTTTACATATGATTAATAATTCTCGGCTCTGACCTCAAAATAGCATTGCGAATATTTGCAGACAGGGCACACCTGTGGGGCCTTTTTGCCCATCACGAGATGTCCGCAAATGCGGCACTCCCACATGGTTTCTTCACCTTTTGCGAATACTTGCTGCATCTCGACATTTTTCAACAAAGCGCGATAACGCTCCTCATGAGCTTTTTCGACGGCTGCGACTCTGCGGAATCTTGCCGCCAGTTCCTTGAAACCCTCTTCCTCGGCATCCTTTGCGAAGCGGTCATACATGTCCGTCCATTCGTAGTTTTCGCCCTCTGCCGCATGCAAAAGATTTTCTGCGGTGTTGCTGAGGTTGCCCAATTCTTCATACCATAAGCGAGCATGCTCTTGCTCATTGCGCGCTGTTTTCAAAAAAAGTTCGGAAATCTGATCAAAGCCCTCTCTTTGCGCAATATTGGCAAAATAGGTGTATTTGTTCCGCGCTTGGCTCTCTCCCGAGAATGCGTCCATAAGATTCTTTTCGGTTTTTGTGCCGACATATTTGTTCTCAACTTTGGCGGTCTCTTCGATTAGCTCGAAAGCTGATGCAGGCTGTCTGCATTTCGGACATTTGAAGCCCTCTGTCAATTCTCCCTCGTGGATGTAGCCGCACACTGTGCAACGATATTTTTTCATGTTTGCCTCCTGTAAATTTATGTTGTTTTTATTTTGAAGATTTAATAACTTTTGTATTTTTTCCGACGGGAAATCTATGTTCAGACCGTTCAAGAATTCTCTTGTATTGTCGCTTTGCGGCAACATATATCCCGCTTCTCGTATGATGTCCGCCGCCATGATACGATTGGATTTCTCGATGGCTCTTGCCAGCCTTCCCGAAAGTCCGGCGGCAATGTTTTCTTGAATAGATTTGCTTCTAACCAGCGAGTTCATTGCGCTGACAACAGCGGCGCTTTTCAGTTGCTGAGGCGGATATTCTGCAGGGACCAAAGAGATAGCACCCGAGGGGCAGGCGTCGGCGCAGTCGCCGCAACCAATGCACTTCGTTACATCTATTATACTGTTTTCTGTGTCGGTAGCGCCGGTCGGGCAGACATAAAGGCACAGACAGTCCTTTGTGCATAAACGAAGAGTTCTTACTGCATATTTCTTAGACATTCTGACCTCCTTCAATTTTTTCAAACTTCCAATTCGGAACTTTACATACAGGACAGAGTTCGGGAAGATCGTCGCCGATATAAATAAAGCCGCAGATTGTGCAGACATAAACGCCGGTGTTCTCAAGCATGGCGTCGCCTTCTTTCAAGTATCTGCTCAATAGCGTTTTCGCAATACGGGTTACTTTCTCGCTCCAAACAAGGGCGCGCTTTGCGCCTCTGTCTTTTGCTTCTGAAGCCACTGCGTTAACCATCGGAAAGACCTGTTCAAGGTCGCTTTCGACTAGTTCAAGCAATTTCTCAAAGTTCGGAGCAACGGCAGGCGCCGCAGCCGCCTTGAAATAATCTGCCAACTCATTAAAAATCTCGGCTTCCTCATGTTTGTACTGTTTTTCGCAGCCGCGCGCCAGATTTGTGCAAAGCGCGCTGACTTCAAGAGCAGTCAACTCCTTGTTGTCATCGGCTTCAATAATCTTTATGGGGTTTTTCTCTGCCTTTGGGGCTGACAGACTATTGAATTCTTCTTTGCTTGCTCCGCAAAGCGGACAAACCCAATCCTTCGGCACGTCAGACCAGACTGTACCGGGAGCTACGCCCGTATCGGGAGCGCCTTTGGCTTCGTCATAGACATAACCGCATATGGAACATATGTATTTTTCCACGTGTTTACCTCCTTTCGTTGTTATGACTTATTTGTAAGACATCTTGAACAAACGCCCTTGAAATAAACGCTTTTATCCTCAATCTTGAAATTCTTCAGCTCTTCCGGGCAAAATTTGTCTATATCGACAAAAAAATCATATATCGTATCGCAGTGATTGCATTTGAAATGCCCGTGGTTTTGTGTTTCAATATCATATCTGGTTTCGTTGTCTTCTATTGTGATGACCCGCACAAGACCGGCATCAATCAAGACCCTCAATGTGTTATAAACCGTGGTTTTCGAGAGGGTGGGGATCTCTTTGTGCAAATCGGAAAAAATCCGCTCTACTGACGGATGGCAATGGTCGTCGGCAAGGTATTCCAGCACCTTCAACCTTTGGTAGGACAAATTTATGGTTTTCTCCTTCAGCTTCTTTTCCAATTCGACAAATGATGTTTTCATTCTCTCCAACCTGTTTTATACTTGTAATCATTACAAAGTTGTAACAATAATAGATATATTATAACCGATAATCTCGAACAATGCAATAGCAATTGTCGAAAAGCCACCGATTTTGAATGTCTTTTCTTTTTTCGCTCGTAGCGGCGCGGTACAAAAAAATAATTGCATTACACCACAAAATATACTATAATGAATGCCTAATGTTTCTGTAGCTCAGTAGGATAGAGCGTTCGCCTCCTAAGGG
>CAYJBS010000031.1:0-9717 GCA_964368435.1 uncultured Christensenella sp.
ATCTATATGTGATACTAACATAATATTATATAAAAATCAATAAAATAAACTTAAAACAGTATTTTATAAATATGGCAAAAAGCCCAAAAGGCGCCTTTATGCGAAATTTTTATAAATCTCCGTCCTTACAGCCATTAGGTTGTCATCGGAAAGTTGTCTTTGCTCTTGCGGATATTCAATATTTTGTTGAAAAAGAACTTTTGCTCTGTCTGACAAAAGCTTGACATCATCGGCAAGCAACAACGCTTCATCAATATCATGGGTGACAAAAACTACGGTTTTTTTGTCCCGACGCCATAGCTTTATGAAAGCGTCTATCAGCCTTTTTTTCAAACTGATATCCAGACCTTTGAATGGTTCATCCATAAGTAGCAAGGTTGAAGGATATACAAAAGCCCGCGCCATAGCTACTCTTTGCGCCATTCCGCCGCTCAACTCTTTGGGGTATGAATCCTTGCGGTCCTCAAGTTCAACAGTACGCAACAGCTCAAGGATTTTTGCTTGTCTTTTTTGCTTGTCGCTTTCGACTCCTTGCAACACAAAATCCAGATTGTCATATACCGTAAGGTTGGGCAATAATCTTTGGTTTTGAAAAATATAGCTTATTTTATCGCCGACTCCTTCCGTTACACCTTCAAAAGGCGTAAGACGGCTGATGACGTTTAGAACGGTCGTTTTTCCGCAGCCGGAAGGACCCAACAGACAGGATATTTTGCCCTCTTCGAAGGTCATATTGAAGTTTTCAAGCACTTTCAGATTGCCGTAACTCTTATTTACATTTATCAGCTTCATTTCCACCTCACGACTACTTTCTTAATAAGCGCCACCAGCATTTCCAGAAGATAACTCAGAACGATAGCGGCTATTGTCCAGGCGAACAGCGACGCCGTTTCAAGATAGGCTTTCGAGAACTGCATCATAACGCCCATGCTGTCCTTTGTATAAGCAAGAACTTCGGCGGCTATGACAAGTTTTATGTTCAATGAAACAGCCGAACGCACCGTATCAAAAAATGACGGATAAATTGACGGTAAATACAGCTTTGTCAATTTTTGCAGTTTGCCGACTTTATAAACCTTCGCCATCTCTATCAGATCCGCGTCTATATTGGTAAAAGAGGAATAAAAAGCCGTAAACAAAGTGGGAAAGATTATCAGAAAAGCAATAAATAGCGGCGTTATTTGCGAAGTAAACCAAATCAAGCTGAGAAGTATCACAGACATTGTCGGCATGGCGCGAGTGATAATTATGAGCGGTGAAAACAGTCTGCCAACAGGTTTGAAAAAAGTTGAGAGCGCCGCCAAAGCAAGCGCGGCGCCCATCGAAATGGCGAAGCTGAGCATTGCTCTGGCAAGCGTTCCGCCAACGGCTATCCAAAATTCTCCGGTTACTGCAAGATCGCCAAGCTGACGCAGCGCCTCGGCAGGTGTAGGCAATATTATCTCAATATCTACTATTTTGGCAACAATATGCCATACCGCTATAAAAATTGCCATAGAAATTAGCGGAGAGATGATATTGAGATATTTTTTTATTGCCGTAAGTTTCATAATGTTTTTTTTAGATATTATACAAGCCGTCTCCGGGCATTTTGCCGCCGACTGCCGCCGGAGCAAATTTCAGATGCATTTGCAAATATTCGTTTATGTCCTCTTTTATTTCGGAAGACGGTCTGAAATCAATGTTGCAACGCTCGATGATTGCGGCGGTAATATTCTTCAAACTGCTGCCGTTTGCCGTCAAAGCGGTCTGCGCTTTATCGGGATTTTGGGCTACCCAGTCGGCGCTTTCGGATACCTTTGAAAGGAACTCAGCAAGGAATGCCGAATTGTCTTTTATGACGCTTCCCTTGGCGACTGTCGATACCTGAGGATAGTCTCCGCCCCACTCTTGTTGTAAATCCATGACTACTTTGAACTGCGCATTCTTGCCTAGCGCGGCGGTGACTTGCGGTTCGCCGAGAATGGCATAATCAACAGTATCATTGGCGACATAGCCTATCAGAGTATTGGCTTCGGCGGCGTATTTCAGCGCAACTTTGCCCTCGATTCTTGTATCGCTTACTTGGAAGTTGCCCGTACCGGCAAGATATTTGAAGAGAAAATCAGGTGTGCCGCCCGGTCCGAGATTGCCGACGATTTTGCCTTTCAAATCTTCCATAGAAGCAATGTCGGTTTTTCCGATAACATACAGCACACCGAAAACATTTGCGCCGACGATTTTTATGTCGATGCCGCTGTTATAGTGTTTTGATGCAAGGATTGTCGGCAACAAAGCAATGTCTGCCGAGCCGTTGAGAATGGCGGCATTCAAAGGGTCTACGCCGTTCAAAATCTCATAACTGACATCATAACCTTCGAATTGCGGTTTGTCATTTAGCAATTTTGCCATTGAGAGCGACGGCGCGCCGTCGGGCATAACGACTTTTATTGATATATTCTCATTGTTTTTCGGTGCGCACCCGACAAACAGCACTGCGCAAAGCGCAAGTATCATAACTACAATCAAAATTTTCTTTTTCATAAAAGCATCTCCTTCGTTTTTTATATTTCTACCGCTGTTACTGCGGACTTTACGGTTATATTGTCCAGTCTTCCTATACGACCGCCGAGCGCGTTTATTTCTTCGTTACTGCCCTTGACTATCAGCGCCATCGCCGAAACACCGCTTTCTCTGTCGGGAACGCCCATTCTGCCGATAATTATTTCGCTGTATTCGCCAAGCAGTTTTTGAAGCTCGACGGCAACTCCTCTGTCGCCTTTTATGACCAACGCTATTACTCCTACTCTTTTCATTGCACAATCTCCTATATAGTTTGTTAATAAGAATGACATTCCTCCGCTTCGGTGTAATGACATTCTTTTTTCTATAACAAAAACCGCTCTTTCATCAAAGAGCGGCATAATACGCAATAACAAACAAACTTCGTTGTTTGAATATATGTCGTAGGCTTACTCTCTGATAAATCATCGATTCAGGTTACTTTATACTATTATGATATATCCTTCAGAAAAAAATGTCAACCGTAATAAACACTTTTTTCGCTATTGAGATCAAACAATTTCAAGCTGTCTAAATCAATATCCAAACCTTCAGTCAATAATCCCTCTTCCAACTTTGTGATGACATCGGTTGACAAAACCTCGCTGTGCATAAACCTTGTATTATTATAATATTCCATATACTTATGTCGGAAGGCTATGTCGCCGCCCGCCTTGGTTTCGAAACAAGCGATGATTTCGCCGCCTATATAAATAGCATTGAGCAGTTTTTGTCCGTCTAAAGCAATACGCTTGCCGAGCAATTCGATAAATACGCCGCTTTCGTCCTCAAAAACCTTTGTGATAAGCATATTTGTTGCATAACTATGCATGAATTTGTAAGAAGTCAAACAGCTTGGCGACTGCTTCAATCGCGCGATATCCCCTTCGTCAACGACATAGCCATAGTTCATAATGACAATCTTTTCTCCGACTGACATAGCTTCGTCGGCGTTCGAGGTGGCAAAAAGCACTGCGCCGTCAAGCTCTTTTATCATCGGCAACAGCTGAGAAAAAAGGCTTTGGCGCTCTTGCGGCTGCGCAATTCTGAAAATATCGTCAAAAAGATATACCGAGGCTTTGCGTAACAAGGCTCTTGCAAACATAGCTTTGAGTTTTTCGTTGCCCGTCAACACGCCTGCTTTTTCAAATAACAAATGTGTTATGTCAAGTTTTTTGGCAACAGAAAGAATCTTTTCTTTTATAGTTTCTTTGTCCACTTTTCTTATTTGCAAAGGATACGAAAGATTATAAAAAACGCTGCGCATTTTGAACAATCCGCCGTCTTCATACAGCAACAAAACATCTCTGTCCTTCGGCGGCTTATTCGTGATGTCGATACCGTTTATGAGTATCTCGCCGCTTTGGGCAGGAAATAGCCCTGCTATACACTTCAACAGAGAGGTTTTGCCGCCCTCTTTTGGGGCAAGTATTGTCACGCATTGTCCTTTGTCACATTCAAGCGACAGTTGTTGAACACCTGTATTGCCGTAGGTATAGCTTTGAATAAGTTTGTTTATCATAAGATTTTTCATACAAATATTATACCGCATAACAAGATTATTGCAAGATAATATTTGCATAATTATACATTTTAGGATATAATGACTTGAAGAATATTTTTGGGAGGACACATGAAAACAACTTCAGAAATTATAAATCTCGACAAGAAATACATTCTTGCCACTTATGCGCCTTATGATATCGTCTTTAAACGCGGAGAAGGCTCAAAACTGTTTGACACCGAGGGCAAGGAATATCTTGACTTTTTGTCGGGCATCGCAGTATGTTCATTGGGACACAACCACAAAAAGCTCATAAAATCCATAAAGGACCAGGCGTCAAAGCTGATGATTACCAGCAACTATTTCTATTCTGTACCGAGAGGCGCGCTTGCCGAAAAACTCATAAAAGGCACACACTTTTCGAAAATCTTTTTTACAAACAGCGGAGCCGAATCCAACGAGACGGCATTCAAAATATCAAAAAAGTTTTTTAATGCGCAAAATCAAGGCAGATACAAAATCGTCACTTGTTTGAATTCATTTCACGGCAGAACTATCGCCGCAGTGACCGCGACAGGACAAGACAAGTACAACAAGCCCTTCGCGCCTATGCCCGACTGGTTCGTATATGTTCCGTTCAATGATACCGTTGCGCTCAAAAACGCTTTGAACGACCCTTCTGTCGGCGCTTTCATGGTGGAGTGTATTCAAGGAGAAGGCGGCGTATTGCCCGCTACTCAAGAATATCTGAACTTTGCACGCAAGCAAACCAAGAAAAACGGTCAGCTCATGATTATTGACGAAGTACAGACGGGCATTATGCGTACCGGCAAAATGTACGGCTACCAAAACTATGGCATAAAACCCGATATCATCACCATCGCAAAAGGTTTGGGCGGCGGCTTTCCTATCGGCGCTTGTATCATAACCGAAGAGCTTGCTCAGGTTATGCAAGTCGGCGACCATGGCACTACCTTCGGCGCCAATCCCCTCGCCTGCCAAACAGCGCTTACCGTTGTGACAGAACTGAAAAAACCCAGAATGCAGGCATACATCAACGAAATGTCGGCATTCCTTTTTGACAGCCTTCAAGCGTTGACAAAGTATCCTTTCATCAAAGAAATCAGAGGCTTGGGACTTATGGCAGGAATTGAATTCCAAAAACCCGTTGAAGCCAAAGATATAGCAAAAATTCTGCTCGAAAAAGGCGTAGTAGCCTCGGCAGCAGGCAGCAACACCCTTCGTCTTGTGCCGCCACTTATTATCAAAAAAGAAGAAATCACAGCAATGTGCGCAATCCTTGACGGGATATTGAAGGAGACAAAATAACATATGCCCAAAAGAACAGACCTTAAGAAAATTTTGGTTGTAGGCAGCGGTCCTATCGTTATAGGACAAGCTGCGGAATTTGATTATTCCGGCACTCAGGCATGCAAGGCGCTTCGTGAAGAGGGATATTATGTCATTTTGGTAAACAGCAACCCTGCCACCATAATGACCGATATGACTACTGCGGACGTCGTATATATTGAACCTATTACGCTTGATACGGTGACAAAAATCATCGAAAAAGAGCGACCCGACGGACTTTTGCCGACTCTCGGCGGACAAACGGGACTGAATATGGCGATAGCTTTGTCAGACGCAGGCGTTCTCGAAAAATACAATGTCCTGCTACTTGGCACAAAGCTTTCCTCAATCCAAAAAGCCGAAGATCGCAAACTATTCCGTGATTTGATGTTTGAAATCGGCGAAATGGTACCTGCCAGCAGTATTGTCACTTCGATTGAAGAAGCAAGAGAATTTGCTCAAACGAACGGTTTTCCGCTTATTATCCGCCCTGCTTTCACTCTCGGCGGCACAGGTGGCGGTATTGCGCATGACGAGGAAGAATTCAACGAAATTGTCCGAAAAGGTCTGAAAAACAGCATAATAAAACAAGTCATTCTCGAACAATCTGTCGCAGGCTGGAAAGAAATAGAATTTGAAGTCATCCGCGACAAAAATGACAATTGCATAATCGTGTGCAGCATGGAGAACTTCGATCCCGTCGGCATTCATACCGGCGACAGCATCGTTGTTGCGCCCTGCCAAACGCTCACAGACAAGGAATATCAGATGATGCGTTCGGCATCCATAAAGATCATTCGCGCGCTGAACATCGAGGGCGGTTGCAATGTGCAATATGCGCTCAATCCCGAAAGCTACGAATATGTCGTTATTGAAGTTAATCCTCGTGTCAGCCGTTCTTCGGCGCTTGCCTCAAAGGCCACAGGCTATCCTATCGCCCGTGTCGCGGCAAAAATCGCCGTAGGATACACTCTCGACGAAATAAAGAACAATGTCACAGGCAGCACGTTTGCTTTCTTTGAGCCGACCATTGATTATATCGTCACAAAGGTTCCTCGCTGGCCTTTCGACAAGTTCAACACCGCCGACAGACTGCTCGGCACACAGATGAAAGCAACGGGCGAAGTTATGGCTATCGGACGCTCCTTTGAAGAGAGTCTATTGAAAGCCATTGACAGCTTGGACATAAAACTAAACTACCAAATCGGTATGGAATCGATGAAAAAATATACCGACGAACAGTTGATAGCTTTTATGACCTCCCCCGACGACGAAAGAATTTTTGTGCTTAGCGAAGCAATGTGGAGAGGTTTCACCATAGACCAAATCCACGAAATGACAAAAATCGACAGGTTTTTCTTAGGCAAAGTTTATAATATCGTATCCTGCGCCAAACAGTTGACATCGATGAAAGCCGAACAGCTTGACGAAACGCTTTTCCGCAGAGTAAAGTATCTGGGTTTCGGCGACACCTATATCGCAAAACTTATTGGTTGCAAAAAATCCGTCATTGACGAATTGCGCACCTCATACGGCATAAAACCCGCCTTCAAGATGGTTGATACCTGCGCAGGAGAATTTGACGCAGTCACTCCCTATTATTATTCTTGCTATGAGGCTGTCGACGAACTCACTGTAAGCGACAGAAAGAAAGTTATCGTTCTCGGTAGCGGACCAATCCGCATAGGACAAGGCATTGAGTTTGACTATTGCAGCGTACATTCAGTAAAGGCGCTCAAACAATCCGACATAGAAGCTATCATCATAAACAGCAACCCCGAGACGGTTTCGACAGATTTCGACACCAGCGACAAGCTGTATTTCGAGCCGTTGAGCTTTGAGTGCGTAATGGACATTGTCGAACGCGAAAAGCCATACGGCGTGGTAGTACAGTTCGGCGGACAAACTGCTCTGAATTTGGCAAAAGGTCTTTTCAGCGCCGGCGTAAACGTACTGGGTACAAGCGCCGACGATATTGATCGCGCCGAAAGCCGTGATCGTTTCATCGAAGTGCTGAACAAGTTGGACATTCCCATGCCGGCGGGCGAAACGGTGTTTTCTCAAGTCGACGCCATCAGGGTGGCAAACAAGCTTGGCTATCCCGTACTTGTCAGACCCAGTTATGTACTGGGCGGCAGAGCCATGGAAATAGTCTATAATGAAGAACACTTGAAAGAATATATGGATATGGCGATAGCGCTTGAAACGGAGCACGCCATACTTGTCGACAAATACGTTGTCGGCAAAGAAATGGAAATCGACGGCATCTCTGACGGCGAAACGGTACTTATTCCCGGCATCATGGAACATATCGAAAGAGCCGGCGTACATAGCGGCGACAGCATCTCCGTATATCCAACACAGACGCTTTCACAAGAAGTCAAGAACCGCATTGTCGAATACACCGTAAAACTCGGCAGAGAACTCAACATAAAGGGACTTTTTAACATTCAGTTTGTGCTTGACCGCCAAGAAAATGTATTTGTTATCGAAGTCAATCCCAGAGCCTCAAGGACGGTGCCGATTCTGACAAAAGTTACCGGCATTCCGATGGTAAAGTTGGCTACGGAAATAATGATGGGAAAAACCCTTGTCGAACTGGGCTACGAAACAGGTCTTGTCAAGTCATCCCCTTTCATTACGGTGAAATCTCCCGTCTTCAGTTTCTCAAAACTGCGCACGGTGGATATCTCACTCTCTCCCGAGATGAAGTCTACTGGCGAGGTTATGGGAACAGATACCAACTACAAGGCCGCCTTGAAAAAATCACTTATTGCCAGCGGAATTTCTATGCCCTCTTCAGGCAACATCCTCTTCTCGCTTGCCGACAGGGACAAATCCGAAGGTCTACAAATAGCCAAAGCGCTGTTGCGCCGAAATTACAAGATTCTTGCCACCGACAAAACTTATAACTATTTCTTACTTAACAATGTCGAATGTGAGCTGGTGCTGAAATCCGAATTGGTAAAAAGACTGCAAGAGAAGAACGACATAGACCTCATGATAACGACGGCTACTATCGGAAAAGATAAGAAGCGCAAAGGCTTTGCCGTAAGAAGAACGGCTATGGAATTCAATGTGCCTTGCATCACAAGCCTTGACACTGCCAACGCCGTGATATTTGCTTTCAGCGGTATTTCCAAAGAAGAAATTCTTCCGCTGAATGTCTACGGAAACAGGAGCGTAATATAATGACAGATTTGATGGACTACAAGCCAACAGGCAAAATTCAAAACAAGCATCTGCTCACCTTGAAGGACTATTCAAGGGAGGAGATTTATGAACTGCTACATTTGGCAATTAAATTAAAAAAAGAATATAAAGCCGGCAAGAAACATGATATTCTCGACGGCAAAACTTTGGCTATGATTTTTGCAAAGTCCTCTACCAGAACGCGTGTTTCTTTCTATATGGGCATGCGCCAGTTGGGCGGCGATTCGCTTTTTCTTTCGACAAATGACATACAGTTGGGCAGAAGTGAAACCATAGAAGACACCGCCAAGGTCATCTCCCGTATGGGGCTCAGCGGCATAATGATCAGAACCTTTTTGCAATCGGATGTTGAGGCATTGGCTGAACATGGCACAATACCTGTCATAAACGGACTTACAGACGATTACCACCCCTGCCAGGCGCTTGCCGACGTGCTGACGCTCTTTGAACACAAAGGGAAGATCGCCGGACAAAAAATGGCATATCTCGGCGACGGCAACAACGTTACGCATAGCTTGATGATAATAAGCGCAAAACTGGGAATGAAGTTTGCTGCGGTCTGCCCGAAGGGCTATGAGCCAAGCGAAGAAATCCTAGAATATTGCCGTTCAATCGGCGGAGACATCACCGTCACTGCGGACATTCCCGAAGGTGTAAAAGACGCCGACGTGCTTTATACCGACGTATTTTTCTCAATGGGACAACAAAAAAGTCAAGAAAAAGAACAAGCATTGATGCCCTATCAAGTAAATATGGACATTTACAAAATGGCAAAGCCCGGTTGCATAACAATGCACTGTCTGCCTGCTCACCGTGGCGAGGAAGTCACCGAAGATGTGCTTGACGGACCTATGAGCGTAGTTTTTGATGAGGCAGAAAACAGATTGCACGCACAAAAAGCTGTTCTTGCACTACTTTTGAAAGATTAATTCATAAGGATTGAGATTCCTCTATTCCGCTACGCTTCAATCGGAATGACATATAATTTTGATCCTCGTCGCACGCCTTCGGCTATCGCTACTCATCCTTCTTGATGTGTCATCCCGACCGGAGTGGAGGGATCTCATCCTTCTTGATGTCATCCCGACCGGAGTGGAGGGATCTCATCC
>CAYJBS010000031.1:9817-11362 GCA_964368435.1 uncultured Christensenella sp.
GGAGGGATCTCATCCTTCTTGATGTCATCCCGACCGGAGTGGAGGGATCTCATCCATATTTTCATCAATAAAATAAATTATCAATTGATTATCTTATTGTTTTGCTTGACAATACGGCTAGGCTCAAATATAATGAAAACAATTAAATAACTTGCCAGGGGTGACAGCTTGCTGTCTGAGATTACACCCTTAGAACTTGATTGAGTTAGCACTCACGAAAGGAAGGCCGAAAACGCTTTTTGAAAGTCTTTAAGATAATCTCTTGAAGACTTTTTTATTTCCTACCTAACAAGACTCTAGTTCACGGCGGAAGAAGGAGGTTCTTTTATGTTCTTGTCAGCATCTGACGCATTCTCTGCTCTCTCCACCTTTGAGAAGTGTGGAACCGTGTTTCTCTATCTAACCATAGGTTTGATAGCCTTAAGTGCCATAATAGGTATCCTAATATGGCGTTTTAAGAAAGAGGAACAAAGCAACTTTTTTAAGTACGCAAGCGGTATTGCCATAGGCTACAGCCTTGCGCTGATAGGCATTATGCTTTTCCTAAAGTTTGACGAAATGATGTCACAAGGAGTATTTTTTGGCGAACTTTTCTGGCCGATATTTGCGCTCCTTGCCTTTCTTGTCGTCGCAGTCTTTGGCGCTTTGGTGGTGTCGATTGCGGCAAAAAACCGCTTAAATATCTATTGGATAGTTTCTTTCATAATAGCCGCCACATATACCGTAATTTTGGTTGCATTGAATCTTGCAAAACTTTATAAGAACGGCGCCGTCATCTCCGACGAAATATTCTTGCTGCTGTCGGTCGTCATACTTGCCGCCGTTGTCGGTGTGTTGCTTGCCCTATTCGGCAAAATATCCGATCCGGAACAGCATACAAAAGCTATTGTATATGCGGCTATTTGTATAGCAATGAGCTTTGCTCTGTCTTATATCCGCTTCTTCAGATTGCCGCAGGGCGGTTCGATTACTTTTGCAAGCATCTTGCCATTGCTTGTTTATTCTTACATGTTCGGTATCAGAAAAGGCGTGCTTGCAGGCTTAATTTACGGTTTGTTGCAAGCCATTCAAGACCCGTGGATACTTCACCCCGTACAATTCTTACTTGACTATCCGGTAGCCTTCGCTATGATAGGACTTGCCGGTCTGTTCAAAAATCTTCCGATAATCAAAGGCTTGTTGCCGAAATTCATTCTTGGCGCCCTGCTGTCTTCAATTTTCCGCTATGCTTGCCACGTAGTCACAGGCATAATAGTCTTCGGTACTTATGCCGCAGAAGGTTTCAATGCCGTACAATGGGGATTCTTCTACAACCTCTTTGTATTCGTCGATGTAGCCATCGCCATAGCTGCAGGTTGTTTGTTGTTGTCCTCAAAAAGTTTTATCAAACAAATAAAATTGCAATAAATTATAACAAAGTTTTATTAGGTAGCGAGGGATCTCGTCCGCTATTTTGTGTCATCCCGACCAAAGTGGAGGGATCTCATCCACTATTTTGTGTCATCCCGACCAAAGTGGAGGGATCTCATCCGCTATTTTGTGTCA
>CAYJBS010000031.1:11462-16821 GCA_964368435.1 uncultured Christensenella sp.
CCCGACCAAAGTGGAGGGATCTCATCCGCTATTTTGTGTCATCCCGACCAAAGTGGAGGGATCTCATCCTCATTTACTAAATATTATGAAAAACCAACACTCCGCCTTTGGCAATTTTCAAAGAAAACTCGTCTTTTGCGGCGATATTCGAAACACCTCTGGTGTCAAAAGTCTTGAGTAACAAATTGTGCAACGGATAATAAAGCCCTTCGGAGTTCTCCACCAATGCGTCGCCGCCAAAAGGCAAAACCGAAATAATATCATCCTTTTTTACTTTCAGTGAAAAACTGTCTTCGGCATAATAAATATTGACTTTGTCGTCAGCTATTTTTGCTTGAGCGCCTTTTTCATGCGCCAATTTCAATAATGCAAAGTTTCCTAAAGTATGGTCCAGCCGTCCGCCCAAAGCGCAATAAAGCGTAATTTCTTTGTAGCCCTTCTCTATTGCGTATTCAACGGATATTTCGCCGTCTGTTTGGTTCTTTTCGGGGTTGTGCCTTATGACTTTTGCGCCTTCGGGAATGTTTTTAAGCGAGTCCATATCGCCGATTATGCAGTCGGGCAGTCGGTCAAGCAGATGTCTGCAACCGCCGTCTGCGCATATAACAAAATCTTCTTTCGGATCGAGTTGTGCGCCCTCTCCGTTCAAAATAATAGCCGCTTTCATATCGCCTCCAAAATAATTATACCATAATTGCATTAATAATAAAGTTTTATATTGGAAGACAAAAAGATTTATGTTATAATACGCATATGAAAAAACATTATTTTTTTGCCTATCTAAATAGGATGAAATATATCGAACGGTGGAGTCTCATGCGCTCGACTACGCGCGAAAACATTATGGAGCATTCGGCGCAAGTGGCGCAGCTTGCGCATATTCTGGCAGAAATCAATACGAAAATCTTCAACGGCAGCGCAAATGTCGGCGAAATCGTCATTGCCGCCGTCTATCACGAGGCAAGCGAGGTCATTACAGGCGATTTGCCTACACCCATAAAGTATTTCAATGCTGACATCAACAGCGCCTACAAAAACCTCGAAGATATTGCCAACAAAAAACTTGTGGGCATGCTCCCCGAAGAGTTTCGCAACGACTTTGAAAAAATCCTCAATATCCCCTCTGCCGAAACAAAAAGGTTCGTAAAAGCCGCAGACAAACTCGCCGCCTACATAAAATGCATCGAGGAAGTAAAAATCGGCAATTCGGAATTCATAAAAGCCAAAGCCACCATTTATAACGAATTGATGGGCTATAATATGCCCGAAATAACATACTTTTTTGAATACTTCATAGATGGCTTCGAAAAGACGCTGGACGAATTAGAATAGATAAGTTTCCTACCAGACGAAAAGCTCCCGTACGGGAGCTTTTCGTCGACTTGATAGGGATGATTTTTCCACTTCGGTCGAAATGACAAAAAAACCCCGAAATCGGGGCTTTAAATCTGTATTTTGATTTCTATTAAATCATATATTTCGGTTGCTTTTGCGGGCGGGAGTTGAGCTCCTCTGCCTTTTTTTCGTAGCCTTTTCTGCCTAGCAGCGCATAAGTAGCGTTTTTGCCCTCTTCTACTCCCGGTTGATTGAAGGTGTCGATATTCAGCATTGCGCCGATATATGCCGTCTGCAGCATGAAGAACATAAGCAGTTCGCCAATGGTGTGCGCGTTTACCTCGGGCAGCATTATTATGGAATTCAAGCGCTCCTTGACCGTCAGCGCATACTCTGTCGCCAACATCTCTGCCGATATAAGTTCGTTCATGGTATGTCCCGACAGGAAATGTACATCGGGGAACTGTTCGCAACCCTCACTGATAGTCACGCTCTTGCGGTATTCGCCGACGCCAATAAGAGTCACAACCTTATCAAAAGGTCCTTCGGTATAAAGTTGCACCTGACTATGCTGGTCAGTGACGCCCAACGCTTTGACGGGGGTTTGTCCGGCAAAAACCTTGTTGCCTTGCAAATCTACTGCTTTGCCAAGGCTCTCTCCCCAAAGTTGGCAATACCAGTCTGCCATCAGTTTCAGCGAATCGGCATAAGGCATCATAACGCTGACATTCTTGCCTTTTTTGATGGCAATATATTGCAACACCGCCGCCATAAGCGCAGAATTTTTCTTGATATTCTGCGTGCGGCATTTTTTGTCCATATAAGCCGCGCCCTGCAACAGCTGTTTGATATTTATGCCAAGCACAGCCGCCGGAAGCAGTCCAACGGGGCAAAGCTGACTGAATCTGCCGCCCACGCTCTCGGGAATGAAAAAGGTCTTCAAATTCTCGGTTTTGGCTATTTTGATAAGGTTTCCCTTTGTTTCCGAAGTCGTGGCTATGATATGTTCTCCTGCCTTGTCGCCAAACTTTTGTTTCAAAATATCGGTGATAATCAAATATTGGCTCATTGTTTCCGAAGTCGAACCGCTCTTTGTGATGACGTTAAAAACCGTTTTATTGAGGTCCAGAACATCAAGAAGCGCTTGCATTCTCTCGGGGTCGACGTTGTCTTCGACATAAAATTTCGGCGCCTTTCGGGCGCGTTTGGGCAATTCATTGTGACGCAAGTGGCACAGCGCTTGAAACACCGCCATAGGACCCAATGCAGAACCGCCGATACCCAGCACGACAAAATTGTCAAACTTTTTGCGGACTTCCTTGGCGGTTGCGATAATATCGGCGACAACAGCGTCTTGATTGTATGGCAACTCCGTCCAACCCATCATGCCCTTGCCTCTGCCGTTTTGCACGCTGTCAAAAGCCGCGGCAATATCGCCCCTCAGTGATGAGATGTCTTTTTCTGTTATGCCTTGGCTTTCGCCGACATATTGACTCATCATGTTGTTGTAATCGAATGTAATTCCTTTTATCATTTTTTGCTCCTTTATTTAGATGCTTTTTCTAAGCAATGTTGTAAGTAATCCCGCCCTTCTTTGATGTCGGCGTAGTTTTGGTAGTTGCCGGCGTATAGCTCCATAATTGCCGGTCCTTGATATCCCTTGTCTATCAGCGCGCGAAACAGCCTGACAAAATCAAAACTGCCCTTGCCGGGTGTATCTAGCTTGCCGTCCTCATCAAAATCGCAAAGATGCACATTGACAAGTCGATCGCCCATTACATCTATATAATCGTAAATGTCAAATTTTGATTGCATAGCTTGTTTTATGTCCAAACAGGTACGCACATTGGTATATTTCTTCAGTTCCCTGAAATAATCGGGCGAATTGAAGAACGTCCAATGCACATTCTCATAGGCAAGACGGCAACAACCGCTTGTTGTCATCAACATTTCGTCAAGCTCATCCAAACGCTTGCCTATACGCGCAAAGTCGACGGTATACGGCGTTCTTTTCATTCTGGTCAAGCCGTGAAAAGTATAATATTTTGCGTCAAGGATACCTGCGGCAACTGCCGCTTCTTTATAAAAAAACTCGCTGTCCTCGCGTGTTCTCATGACTGGGTTGAAAAGCTCCGGCTCAAACTGCACGTTCAGCGTGTGTATCGAATATACGTCAATAGCGCCTTTTCGTTCTTTCAAAAGTTCGGCAAAACTGCTTTTGTACTCTCTGAAGGTTGTTAAAAAGACCTCGCATATGTCTATGCGCAGGTCTTTCATAACGTCAAAAGTATTTTCGGTCGTCTCTTTCGAAAAGAAAGAGGCGGTGGATATTCCTATTCTCATTTTCGGTTTAATATTCGGGTGAAATAAGTCCGTAATCTCCATCATTGCGCTTGTAGATAACATTGACTTTCTTTGTTTCGGCGTTTATGAACACATAAAAATTGTGTTCAAGCAACTCCATTGCGGCAACGGCGTTCTCGACGGTGATATGCGAGATCTCAAAGCTCTTGACTTTTACGACCTTGCCGTTGTCTTCGTCCTTGTAGCCTTCGTTGCTCTCATAGATACTCGGCGCCTCAAAAGCTTCTTTGCGCAACTTGTTGTCAAAGCGTTTGCGGTATTTTACGATTTGGCGTTCTATTTTGGGCAAAATGATGTCAATGTTGTCGAACATATTGGCGCTTGTGACTTCCGAACGTACGGTCATATTGTCGCTGCCCAGCGTGATTTCCATAGTGTGCTTTTCGGGACCTGACATAGACAGTCTGACCTTTGCGGTAGCTTCTTTGTGGAAATACTTGTCAAACTTTGATATTTTCTTTTCTAAAAGTTCTTTCATGTTGTCTCTCGGTTTGTAATTCTTTGAAAAAATCTCGATACGCATATAAAAAATCCTCCTATTGTTGTTTATGTAATATTGTCATACTAAGCTTTGTTATGACCAAGTTGTTTTATGATTTTGTTGAGTTGGGTCTCCAACCTTCTGTTGCCGCCCCTTGCTACTCGTACGCCTGTTTCTTCCTTGCCTACGCCTCGCCTGCACATCGCCTCGATGATGGGAAAAACTCTTTCCGCTGTTATGCCAAAGTCAATGAGCAACTGTCTTGTCTCGGGATAATTCAATGCTATTATTGCCCTCAACAAGTGATGTGAACACACGAACCCATAATCTGACAATCGTTGCGCCTCAAAAATGGCTTTTTCGGCGTCTTGACTGAGTGTGTTTCGCTGCGGTACGGTAATAAAAAAACTTTCTGCCAGATTTTGTTTCAGACCCAGCCTTCCCAACAGTTCGCCTGAAAGACTGCCGCCCGTCACCGCCATTGCGAGTAAAAGGTTCATACAGCTGATTTCTTCCGAGTCGTAATATATCTCTGCCGCCTTATCAAAGACCGCCGCAAGCTCTCTGCTAAACTTCATAAGCGCCTTAGAGAGTTTTTGACAGTTCTTTCAAATAAGCTTTGAGTCCCTCACATAATTCTTCGTTTCGTAAAGCGTATTCTATGTTGGCTTTGATGTAACCAAGTTTATCGCCTATGTCATAACGCAGCCCGTCGAAAGAATAGGCATACGCTCCGACATCCTTCGCCATAAGCTCGATTGCGGTAGGCAAATATACCTCGCCGTTCGAGGCGGCAGGCGTCATTCTTATATAGTGGAAAATGTTCGGAGTCAATACAAACCGCCCAAGACTTGTCAAGGTCGAAGGCAATTCGTCCCGTTTTGGTTTTTCTTTCAGTCCGAGTATTTCGGTGTATTGCCCTTTTATTTTGCCAGGGACGATGACGCCGTACTTTGTCGCTTCTTCTTCGGGTTGCGGTTGTACGCCGACAATGGTAAGCCCTGTGGTGTCATAGGCATCTATAAGCTGTTTTGTTACGGGATATTCGGGGTTGTAGATAACATCATCTCCGAACAATACGGCGAAAGGTTCGCCTTTGACAAAACTTTCGCAAAGTTCGATAGCCTTGCCTGTGCCCAACATCTCTTTCTGGCGGATATAACAGATATTCACCTTGTC
>CAYJBS010000032.1:0-13932 GCA_964368435.1 uncultured Christensenella sp.
ATATTAATATATATATTCTTGCATAGTTGCGCAAAGCAGATACGCAGGTTCTACACATGGCAAACAGGAGACATTTCATGAGAAAACCGATTACTAAGTTGATTTTGCTTTTAACGATAGTTTTTTTGATACTTTTTGTGACGGCGTGCGCGCCCGAAGAAGAAGATAAAGTAGAAGAGGCGTATGTAGTTTCCATAAGTGTAGACACAAATAGCGTTCCCGAGAATTCGGTAGCGGGACAAGTGGACTTAGCGCAAATACAGCTGGTCGTAATAATGAGCGACGGCGAAATCTTAAAAGTGGACGTTAACGACGAAATGATTTTTACTTCCGACAGAAACAAGTTGCTGCGTACAGGCACACACCACATTTCCATCATTTATGCAGGCATGAGCACAAGATTTTCTATCACGATAGGAGAAGCGCCTGTTGTCGAATACAAGCTAACAATATATGATGGCGCCATTCTCGGCAGAGAGCCTATTGACGGCGTATGGGAGGGTGTCTTCGCTGCAGGCGAGAGAGTCACCATAGTCGCCACCGACAAGAGTCAAGCAGGCTATTTCTTCGAATCATGGAGAATAGGCGGACAAGTTGAGAACATAAACCCCTCTTGCGATATCACCATAAACAACAACATAAGCATTTATGCGCATTATGAACTCATAAAATATAAGGTCAGCTTCAACTCGGACGGAGGCGCAGGCGTTGCCCAAATGCAGACGCGTACCGTTGAGCAACCTCCCGAAACGACTCGAGCAGGATATGTATTTGTCGGTTGGAGAGAGCCGGACACACATGCTATCATTACATATCCCTTCACGGTACCGAAGAATATCACACTGACAGCTGTTTGGGAACCGCTGGGACTAATTTATGAAAAATCTCCTACGGCTTCAGGCTGGACAATCATAGACTACGTCTACAACGGTCCGAGGACCTCGCTTGTTATTCCCGACAGCCACACCGATCCCGATAACCCCAAAGATTCTTTCCCCATCGTAAAAATAGCAAAAGACGCTTTTTCGGGCGCTACGAATTTGCGTACCTTGAAACTCAACAAATATATTTCGGAGATTGAGGACTATGCCTTTGTCGAATGCATAAACCTGCAGAGCTTTGAGGAAGATCCGCAGAGCGACGATATTTTTGAAGTAATAAACGGTGTGCTCTACAAGGATGACGCTTTGGTGGCTTTCCCTGCAGGCAGAATGCTCATAAGCTTTGATGTGGAGAGAGTATCTGTTATAGGTACGGCGGCTTTTGCCAATGCCAATATCGGCAGCATAAATATCAAAACAAATTTGCTTAATATCGGTGCCGACGCTTTTAATTCACGAACCATAGACAATGTCGTTTTTCATAACGCCATAAATTCCCAAATGGCATATAGAGAGAATCTCTTCAGCAAAAACATCAACAAGATTTTCATCGTCCAAAATATTTATGTAGATGGCTACAAAACCCACGCTTCGTTCTTGCCGTTTGCAGACAAAATAGAAGAGCTTGTACAAAATCCGCAGCTTGGGGTATTCGATGGCTTCCTATACCGTGTCATCACAAGAGATATCGAAGGTATCAGCACCCCGACAATAGAGATTATCGGCGCAGACAGAAGCCAAAAAGCCATTACTATTCCTATCACCCGAATAGAAGGCAAGGATGTCACCTCGATAGGCAAGTACGCTTTCAGTTATTGCTACAATCTTGAGACGGTGACGGTTGCGCAACAATCAAAACTTGACAGAATTTTGGAGGGAGCTTTTGACAACACAAAATGGCAAGAGCAGCCCAACCACAATTACATAAAAGACGGCTTAATAATCATGAACGGCATTCTTTTTAGATGCCTTGAAGACAAGAAGGAATATACCATTCCATACAACGTCACAAGACTGGGCGAGGAATGTTTCAGCAATAAGACGCTTTTGGAGAAGGTCATCTTCGGTGTCGACGACAACGATCAGAGATATATTGTCGCAATCGAGAACGGCGCCTTCAGAAACTGCATAAACCTAAAAGATATCGTTATTCCGAAAAAAGTCACAAAGCTGGGCGCCAACGCTTTTGAGAACACAAGGCTGTCAGGCTTTGCGTTTGAAGCCGATTCGGAACTGACAACGGTCGAAGACTTCTGCTTCCTCAACGCTTCACATTTGAAGTCCATTTCTTTCGGCGCAGTTGTCGAGAAGATAGGCAGAGGCGTATTCAATGGTTGCTATACGCTTGAGAGCATCGCCATAAACGGCAGCATAGACGGCACAAACGAGTTCTTCGTTGCAAAGGACGGCGTACTCTTCCAAAAGAACAAAGATTTGGTCGGCAAGGTGGACAACTTCGGCAGAATATTGCATACCTATCCGGCAGGCAGAATTGCGGCGGTATATCAGCTTCCTTATGATGGAGAAGCCGGTGTAACGCACATAAACGAATTTGCATTCTATTATTCGAATATTGCGGCTGTCGTGCTTCCTCCCACCATTGAGAGCATAGTGTCATACTCCTTTGTCATACCACAGCTTGTTTATATCGAATTCACTGCCGGACTTGAACTTGCAGTGGCGTCATATAACATATTGTTCCCGATATTCGGAGCCGAGCATATCATCATCAAAGACAGCGATACCTCGTCTTACGGCACTTGGGGAGCGCCTGAAGGCGTCATAAAGAAGAAAGGTACGGATGAAGGCGAAGTAGATATCACCAATTTGGTAGGGCTTTATGATTATAGCTACACGCTTGACGGCATTGACAGAAACGACAGCTTTATTTATCGTTTGGATGAGCGCGGATTGTATATCATCGGCGCAGAGAGGACAAGCGCTTTGCTGTCACTTCCATACTCTATTGAAATCGCCGGTTCGTCGCACACTTTGAATGGTATAGGCGGTTACGCTTTTAACGGCAAGATACTGACAGAAATTATTTTGCCTTCAAGCCTCGATACCATCAAGGCTTACGCGTTTTATTACAGCACCGCGCTGAAAAGACTGACCATAAACAGCGCCACTGCTCCGACTCTTGAATACTCTGGAGAAAGCGAAGTGGCGGAAGATGTGCTGAGTTTTCACCCGGACACCATTATTCAAAACGCATTGCTGTTTGTGCCGGATGCATCCAAAGAAAATTATGTGCCTTGGACGACTTCAATAGATTTTGTCATCGCCATAGGCGCGCAACCGCAAATCGTATTCAACACAAATGACGGCACCGCCGCGATTTTGACGGATTCCGAGGGAACACCAATGGACCTTTCGACCCTTGCCGTGATACCATCAGCGCCCCAAACGACAAGAGAGGGCTATACCTTTAACGGCTGGTATCATGATCAAGATTTCGCAGGTGAACAAGTATCATTCCCCTATGAAAAATACAGAAATATCACATTGTACGCAAGATGGAGTGTCAGGTCTTTCAACATTATTTATGACGTAGCGGGAGGCACTTTTGAAGAAACGCCTGTCACTTCGGTGGAATATGGCGAGCCGTACAGACTTACCGTTCCCGTTAAACCGGGATATGTCTTCCAAGGTTGGTTTGATATTCTGCAAAGACAATATACCGACGGAGAAGGCACGGGCTTGGGAATAGGTTCTGCGGATCATATTTTGGACGCAACTTGGGGTTTGACCGACAATGCTCAGCTTGTGGCAAGATGGACGCCAAAAACATTTGTCGTAACATATGACGCTACCGGCGGCACGGTCTCGGAGGCTACTGCCTTAGTAAATTACAATTCTGAATACGCTCTCGAAGTTCCTGCAAGAGAGGGTTATACCTTCCAAGGTTGGAAAGATGCCCAAAACAGTTGGCTGACCTACATAGACGGCGATGGCACCAATGCGTGGTCATACACACAAGATATCACAGCATATGCAGTATGGACGGCGCTGTCATATCAAGTACAGTTTAATGACGGACAAAGCACAACAATACCTGTACAAACGGTGACCTTCGGAGAACAGTTCACATTCCCTGTACCCACAAAAGAAGGCTCGGTATTCTTCGGATGGTATGACGGCGCCGGCGGCACCGGTACGCAATATACAGACCAAGACGGCAATAGCGTTCGGGCATGGGACAAAGCAGGCGCAGTGATATATATGTATGCTCAATGGCCCATAAATATCTCCGTCGCGGCAGACTTCGGTACGGTACGCGAAAACCCCGAGGGAAGCTATATTTTGACAAACGACATTACTCTTGACGAGGAGTGGGTGCCCATTGGAATAAGCCATATTTCGCCTTTTACAGGCATTCTTGACGGCAATGGTTATTCGATTCTGAACTTGACCGTCACCAATGAGAATCATGGCTATGCAGGGCTTATAGGCTACAATAGAGGCACAATAAGGAACCTAAACCTCGGCATTGTATATACCGATGAGGTGGCAAGCAATATTGGAAAAGCCGTCATAAATGTTGACAGCGCACTTGGTTCGTACCAAAGTTTTTATGCAGGCGGTTTGGTGGGCTACAACGATACGGAAGGTGTCATCATCAACTGTGAAGTTGCGGCAGATATCACCGTAACCATTTCCGCTGAAAACCGCAATATGTATGTCGGCGGAATGGTCGGATACAATGACGGCAAGATTACCGATTGCGATCTAAAAACAAGCCTTACGACTTCATTTAAGGAAGATTTGGTTACACCGGGAACGGAATTGAGAGGAGCCTTTGCAGGCTTCCATGCGCTTTCGGGAATCATCGATTCATGCCGATATCAAAGGATAGTTCCTTCCTCTGATTTTGTTTCCGTTGCGTGCGGAAACCAGAACGATGAGTTGACCTTCGGGCAATACAGCGCGACGTTCGGAGCAACAACACAGGATGTTTGGGACGAATAAATATCCCTAATCAAAAACAAATCATTGGTTATTTTTCTTTACATAAGGGCATAAATGTGATATATTGTCAATTGTACCTAGGCAAGGTTAGGATTCGCTCCTAAAGATTTCTTACTTTGCTTACGGTGAACAAAAATATTTTTAGGAGGTTGGATCATGGAGAATCTGACAGAGAAAGAGGCTGTTGTAGCAACAGAAGGCACAACGGTAGAAACAAAAGAAGAACCCGTGGCAGAGAATGTTGCGGCAACCGAAGAAGAAAAGGTTGAAGCAATCGTTGAAGAAACGGCTGAAGCAGTCGCAGAAGAAAAGGTTGAAGCAATCGTTGAAGAAACGGCTGAAGCAGTCGCAGAAGAGACGGTTGAAGTACAACCTAGCAAGAAATCAGGTGTCATCGCGAAGTTCGGCAGAACGGAGAAAGACACAGGTTCACCCGAAGTGCAAATTGCCCTTCTTACCGAAAGAATCAACCATTTGAATCAGCATTTATCGGTACACAAGAAGGATCACCATTCACGCAGAGGTTTGTTGAAGATGATAGGTCAAAGAAGAAATCTTCTCGGCTACCTGAAGATCAAGGATATCGAGCGTTACAGAAGCTTGATCGCCGAACTAGGTTTGAGAAAATAATAAGCACCGTTTGAAGTGGGGTTGTTCGACACAGCCCCATTTTCTTATCAAACATTTTCCGAAGCATTTTTGAGCAATTTATTATTAAAAATAGTTTGAAGACTTTGTGCAAAATGGTCATACTAATGGTCTACTAATGGTCATACTATAGGTAAAAATAAAATTTATATAAATGAGTCCGCAGGAGCGGACAAGGAGGACAGAACATGAAAGAAAGCAGAATTTTTTCTACAACCATAGGTGGTAGAGAAGTTTCAGTAGAGGTGGGGGGATATTGTTCACATTCGAACGGTGAATGCCTCATCAGATGTGGCGACACAGTCGTTTTGATAAACGTCACCATGGCGAAGCAACCGAGGGATGGAATAGACTTTTTTCCTTTGGGAGTAGATTTCGAAGAAAAAATGTACGCCGTAGGCAGAATACCCGGCGGCTTCAAGAAGAGAGAGGGCAGACCCAGCGACAAAGCTATCTTGACCTCAAGACTTATCGACAGACCTATCAGACCGCTTTTCCCGAAGGGATTGTTCAACGACGTATCGGTAGTGACAACTGCGCTTTCCGTTGATACCAACATTCCGCCGGAAGTGTTTGCTATGGTAGGCAGCTCAATAGCTCTGACCATATCGGACATTCCGTTCAACGGACCGACAGGCAGCGTACTAGTCGGCTATGTAGACGGCAATTATGTCATCAACCCCGACAACGAGCAGCGTGAGAAATCTGTGCTGAATTTGGCAGTTTCGGGTACCAAAGACGCCATTATGATGGTCGAAGCAGGCGCAAACGAACTTTCGGAAGAAGTCGTACTCGGCGCTATACTTTTCGGACACGAAGAAATCAAGAAGATTGTTGCCTTCATCGAAGACATACAAAAAGAGGTCGGAAAAACCAAACTTGATATTGCATTAAGATTGCCTCCTGTCGAAATCGAAAAGGCAGTAAAAGAGTATTCAGCCGAAAAGGTTGCTACGATTTACGACACCTTTGACAGAAGCGAAAGAGAGCGCAGAGAAGATGCCGTTACGGAAGAAATTATGGATCATTTCGCTGATATCTTCCCAGAAGATATGAATTATGTAGGCGACGTCATCTATTCAATGAAGAAACAATATGTCAGAAAGAGAATATCCGAAGAGGGTGTACGCCCCGACGGCAGAACACTCAGCGACATTCGTGACATATGGTGCGAAGTAAGCTTGCTTCCCAGAGTACACGGCAGCGCAGTGTTTACAAGAGGGCAGACCCAAGCCATGACGACGGCGACGCTCGGCACTATTTCCGAGGTGCAGAAGCTCGAAGGACTTGACGACGACGTATTCAAGAGATATATGCATCATTACAATATGCCTCCCTATTCAACAGGCGAAGCAAAACCCATGAGAAGCCCGGGCAGAAGAGAAATCGGTCATGGCGCTTTGGCAGAAAGAGCTCTTGAGCCGGTACTTCCCACAGAAGCCACTTTCCCGTATGCCATCAGAACTGTTTCGGAAATTATATCCAGCAATGGTTCGACATCACAAGCCAGCGTATGCGGTTCGACACTTGCTCTTATGGACGCAGGCGTTCCCATCAAGGCTCCTGTTGCAGGCATAGCTATGGGACTGATAAAAGACGAAGACAAGCATACCATTTCCGTAATGAGCGACATTCAAGGTCTTGAGGACTTCTACGGCGACATGGACTTCAAAGTTGCCGGCACAAAGGACGGCATCACAGCCATCCAAATGGACATAAAGATCAAGGGCATCAATGAAGAGATATTGAAGAAAGCGCTTGAGCAGGCAAGACTCGGAAGACTGCACATTCTTGGCAAAATGCTTGACGTGCTTGACGCACCGAGAAAAGCGCTCAGCAAGTATGCTCCGAAGATCATAAACTTTGCCATTGACCCCGAAAAAATAAAAGACGTTATCGGCAGCGGCGGCAAGGTTATCAACAAGATTATTGAAGAGACCGGCGTAAAAATTGACATAAACGACGAAGGACAAGTATTTATTGCGTCAGTTGATGAAAGCGGCGCAGACAAAGCAAAGGCTATCATAATGTCGATCGTAAAAGATCCCGAAGCAGGCGACATATTCGAAGGCAAGGTCGTCAGAATCCTTCAATTCGGCGCATTCGTAGAACTGACACCCAACAAAGACGGTATGGTTCATATCTCGAAACTTTCCAACAAGAGAGTCGAAAAGGTCGAAGATGTGGTCAACCTCGGCGATATGGTAAGAGTAGAAGTCATAAAAGTTGACGAAAAGAGCAGAATTGACTTGAAATTATTGATGAAGCTATAATCGAAAACAAAACAACAGAAAAAAGGGCGTAAAGCCCTTTTTTTATTGGATGAGATACCTCGACTGCCGTTCGGTATGACAAAATCTTCTGTCATTCCGATTGGAGCGAACGCTCAATAGAGGAATCTCATCCTTGTACTATTCATGAGATCCCTCGCGACCAAAATTTCCATGCAAATATTTCTATTATCTTTTCATATTCTTGACTGATTTTTGCAATTTGTCGTTTTGAAGAAGAAACATTGAGCCGGCTGTACCCATTAACAAGCCGATAATAAAACCGTTTTTCATAATAAAATAACCTCCGTTTTCAGTATGTGAGAAGGGAGGTTTTTTATATTTAACAATAAATGGAGAATCTTAGTTGTACTTGTCGTTGTCGAGTACCAACTTCTCAAAAATGATGTTGTCGACTTGATTTTCTTTGGCTTTTTGTAGCAGTTCTTCGGATTTTACGGTCCAGCTCAAAAGCTTGATTTCTTTTTCTTGACGCAGACTGCTGATTTTTTTCCTCGGCAGCTCTTTTATGTTATAGGCAAGAAAATCGGGCTGATTTTTTCTTAGTACTTTTTTGCTGGTCATATCAATAAAGAAATCGCAAATGCTGTTGCCGATATATGTCGCGAGATATCCGCGTGTGAACTCGGGCGCATTTTTTCTGAACCAACCGATAATTAGCGGGCTGAAAGACTGCACGGCTACGCTGTCCTCTTTTCCTTTTATGAGGGCATATACCTTTTCTTCAAGTTCGTGCTTGAACATAGACACCGTTTTGATTTCGATCAGCAACTTTGTTTTGCCGTCTATGAGTTCCAATAATTCGGAAAGCAGGGGAATGCTCTCTCCGTTGGGCAAGCGGTATTTGTTGTCTTTCAAATCGGCTACGGTTAAGTCCTTTATTTTTGCATTTATGCCGCAAACTCTCCTCAGTGTGCTGTCGTGAAATACGACTATTTCGCCGTCTGCAAGCAGTCGAACGTCAATTTCTATGTAATAGTTCTTTTCGATGGCATTGCGGAATGCCGCCATAGAATTCTCTGTGGCAGTTTCATTATGTAAGCCTCTGTGAGCGATAGGTCTGTCAAGTAACCACATATTGTTTGTTCCTCCTGAATTTTGTTATTAATAGCCGAGACTTTCGTCGATTATGACTATATAAAAGTTTTTGTCGGTGGTAGGGTGATGGTGTATCACGGTAGCCTTGCACATGGTATCGGGGCTCAAACAATATGAGCAGACACCTGTATAAGCGCAGGGCGTTTTTTTGTGCAGTCGCTCGGCGTTTTTTGGGGCGGCAACGTTGCGCGCTCGTTCTATACCTTCATTTATGTCTTTGACTACCTTGTTTGTGCCGCATATCAACAAAATATTTTGCGGTCCGAACAGCGTTTCGGCGACTCGGTTGCCTCTGCCGTCTATGTTTATGATGTCGCCTGTTTCTGCGATAGCGTTCGCGCTGGCGATATACCAGTCGGCAAGGTGCATTTCTTTATAAAGATTTTGATGTTCCGATGCGTCAAAAAGTGAACGATGCAGCAGGGTGTAGTCATTCTTCATGGCTTCGACCAGCCCTATTTCGTCAACGGTAACGCTTCCGCCGAAACCGATTGAGGCTCTCTTGGGAATGAGGTTTTGGACAATTGTCTTGCCTTCTTCAATGCTTTTCGCGAAGAAAGGCACAAAACCGCGCTTTTTTAGATTTTCCAAAAGTTTTATGTATTGCATAAGGTCACCATTTTCATAATTAAGTAAATTATATTATACATCAATAATACAGCAAATGAAAGACTTTCGTTAAAATTTATTGCTTAATTGCAGTATTTTATATATAATAATAATTACCATTTCATTTGGAGAAGCACTTACTGATGGACGACAGACAACAATTTATTCGGAACTTTTGTATTGTGGCGCATATCGATCACGGCAAGAGTACACTGGCAGACAGGATTATGCAACTTACGGGGCAGGTCTCCGCGCGCGACATGAAACAACAACTATTGGACTCTATGGACATAGAAAGAGAGCGCGGCATAACCATAAAACTTACGCCCGTGAGAATGTTCTATAAATACAAGGGCGCAGAATACACGCTCAACCTTATCGACACTCCGGGGCATGTCGACTTCACATACGAAGTTTCACGCTCGCTTGCCGCTTGTGAGGGCGCAGTGCTTGTCGTTGACGCCGCCCAAGGCATTGAGGCGCAGACACTGACAAACGTCTATTTGGCGCTTGACAACGACCTAGAGATTATTCCTGTCATAAACAAAATTGACCTTCCCGCCGCGAATCCCGACGCAGTGAAGAAAGAAATCGAGGACGTCATAGGACTTGACGCTTCCGAAGCGCCGCTCATAAGCGCAAAAGAAGGCTTGAATATTTCTCAAGTTATCGAACAGATTATTGACAAACTTCCTCCGCCAAAAGGTCATACCGATGCACCATTGAAGGCTTTGATATTTGATTCCCTTTATGACAACTTCAAAGGCGCAATCTGCAACATAAGAGTAGTTGACGGCAGTTTGAAAAGAGGCGACGCCATAAAGATGTTTTCTACGAGCAAGGTTTTTGATGTTACAGAAGTGGGCATCTTCAACCCGAACATGCAAGAAGTCAACGAACTGAGGGCAGGCGATGTCGGTTATGTTGCCGCCAGCATAAAGAATGTCAAGGACATAGCAGTTGGTGATACTCTGACTTTTGCAAAGAGCGGCGCAATTCAACCGCTGAAAGGCTACAAGAAAGTCAATCCTATGGTTTTTGCAGGTATTTTCCCGGCTGACGGCGCAAGATACAATGATTTGCGTGACGCCATGGAAAAGTTATATTTGAATGACGCATCACTTGTTTATGAGCCCGACTCTTCCACAGCGCTGGGTTTCGGCTTCCGTTGCGGGTTTCTCGGTTTGCTCCATATGGAAATCATCGAAGAGAGGTTGGAACGTGAATTCGATCTTGACCTTGTTACTACGGCGCCCAGCGTTTCGTATATCGTAAAGAAGACCAACGGCGAAAGCCTGATAGTCGACAATCCGACGAAACTGCCGCCGCCGGGAGAAATTGAATCTATCGAAGAACCGATAGTAAAGGCGCATATATTCACGCCTCCGGAATATGTCGGCTCGATTATGGAACTTTGCCAAGACAAGAGAGGCTCGTTCATAGACATGACATATCTTGATGCCAGCCGTGTCAAGATAGAATACAAAATACCTCTCAGCGAAATAATCTATGACTTTTTTGATTTGCTGAAATCAAAAACAAGAGGTTATGCCAGTCTTGATTATGAACTTGAAGGCTACAAGGAAGACAGACTAATAAAACTTGAAATGCTCCTGAACGGCGAAGCCTGCGACGCACTGTCGCTGATTGTGCATCAAGACAAGGCTTATGCGCGTGGCAGACAAATTGCCGAAAAACTAAAAGATGTCATACCCAGACAGATGTTTGAGATACCCATACAGGCATCTATAGGCACAAAAGTAATTGCCAGAGAGACTGTCAAAGCGCTACGGAAAGACGTTTTGGCGAAGTGCTACGGCGGTGATATCACAAGAAAGAAGAAGTTGCTTGAGAAGCAAAAGGAAGGCAAAAAGCGTATGCGCCAAGTAGGCAGCGTTGAGATACCCTCTGAAGCTTTCATGAGCATATTGAAGTTTGACAAAACCTGATGAATAATGCCGGTCTTTATATCCATATCCCTTTTTGTTTAAGCAAGTGCGCCTATTGTGACTTTTATTCCGTGGCGCACCCGCAGCTTTTTTCGGCGTACAAAACTCAACTGACAAAAGAAATTTCCGCCGTCGCAAAGACTTTTGACGGAGTTATCAATACAATTTATTTTGGGGGAGGAACGCCCAGCGTTTTTTCTTTGAAATATTTGAAAGACCTATCTGATGCCGTTTATAAAAATTTCCAATGCAAAATAGATGAATTTACCGTCGAAGTAAACCCTTGCACCTCATCGGAAATTGAATTTTATAAGGATTTCGGAGTTGACAGAATAAGTTTGGGAGTGCAGAGTCTTGACGACAAAGTGTTGTCATTTATCGGCAGACGGCACGACAGAGTGATTGCTATTGATGCGTTGGAGAGAGCGGCAAAACATTTTGACAAGGTCAGCGCAGACCTTATTCTCGGCATAACAAACGACCAAAAACCTGCTGACGATATAAGAATACTCAAGGATTATGTAAAGCATGTTTCGGCATATATGCTGAAACTCGAGAGCGGTACACCGCTGGCAAAGATGGCAGAAAAGGGAGAGTATATACCGCCTGTCGACGACCAAGCGGCGGAGCAGTACGCTCAAGCATATGAAGAACTACAAAAATTCGGTTTGAAAAGATATGAAATAAGCAATTTCGCATGCGAGGGCTACGAGAGTTTGCACAATTTGAAATATTGGGAGATGCAAGATTATATAGGCGTAGGCGCCGCGGCGCATTCATATCTCAACGGAATGAGATATTACAATCAACCGTCTTTGACGGAGTATTTGAAGGGGGAGCATAGCGGCAACGGCATGCAAAGCAGAGAGTCTGTTGATGCGCTTATCGAAACCATTATGCTTGGGTTGCGACTTGAAAAGGGATTAAACCTGAACGAGATTAATCAAACATTTTCTATTGATTTCAAAAAACTCTATTCGGAGCAGCTTACAAAACTTTCGCCGTATTTGGATATTACGCAAGACAGTATTGCAATAAAGCCGCAATATATGCTACTGGAAAACAGCATTGCGGTAGAATTTTTTTAAGCGGCGATCGCCTTTATTTTCACCGAGGTATTTTCTTCGACATTGTCATAAAAAACCGCCAGCGTGTTGTTGGGATTGAGGCAGAAAAACGCCGCTCCTGCATCGGGTTCGAGGTTGTGTACCGTATGTGTATTGTCAAAGCGGTAATCTATGATGTTGAGTCCGTCGACAGCGTCGGTAAGAAGATAACAGCCGTTGCCATAAAGTATGTAGCCGCGAATTTCTTTGATGTTCTGCAATGCCGAAATGTTTGATAATGAACATTCCAAATCCTTGTTAAAAATATAAATAGCTTTTGTTTCGCCGCCGAAAACGGCAAGAATTTTGTCACCGCGCGGCAAGAGTTTGATGTCGTCCGATCGTGTTATGGCGGCGCTTTGCGCGTCAAGACGATTGAAGCTGTTCGAATATTTCCAAAGTTTTGTTTCGGTAGCCGATTGTTCGACTACAAGGAATTTTTGTTGAGAACCCTCCGCAAAAGGTGTGATAGCTACTGCCTTGCATCCTTCGATGACGGTATTTTGCAGAATTTTTAGCGCAGGCGACAGCTTTACGATATTGTAGCCTGTTTGCGTGTTTATGACAATGAGCAGATAATAATAAAAATCATAAATATCCAAGATTTCTCCTGCGGGCAAGAAACCTGCAGACAAATCACCATTTTTTACATAGACGGTGTTGTGCAAGCCTTCTGTAAGCATCAAACAACCGTTCAAGGTCAAAAACAACCTGCCTTTTTCAGCAAGGGGCAATGTGCTTGATTCGGCGCTGTTGAGGTTGTACTCGGCATTATAAATCAAAATATTTTCGGCTGTTTTTGTCATTATGACCAAAGATGATGCGGTAAGTTTTGCCGAGAGATATGTATTATCTAATCGAGAGGGCAGTACCAAAACTTTCTCGACGACTCCCAGCAGTGACAATTTTGCTATTACCACAGCGTTCCTGACGGTTGTGATGTCTCCGAAAAGCGTGTTACACTCCAAAATTGCATAAAGGCTGTCGGTGGTCTGCAAAAGGTTTTTTATGCCGATATTTCCATAGCCTGAAAGTTGTTGTTCATAAAGAAAATCGGCGCTTGCCGCGGCTAGTTTCGGAAAAGTCGTATAATACGGCTCAGGCGGAGCGACGGGTTTGACTTCGTCATCGGGATTGTCGTTTGTTTCGGTAAGTTCTGTCGGCGTTCCGCTCAATGCAGTGGTCTTATCGCTGTTCAAAATGGAAAGCGCAACCATGATAATAGCCGCAACAAGCAGTAAAGCCACTGCTTTGGGCAAAAACTGAAAGAATTTTTCGTTCATAACTCACCTCTGGACAATTATAAAACAAATTGCATCATATTTGTCGTTTGCGCCAAAAGTGTATAAAAACCGACAAATTATTCAGGTATGAGGATGAG
>CAYJBS010000032.1:14032-16353 GCA_964368435.1 uncultured Christensenella sp.
TCGTTTGCGCCAAAAGTGTATAAAAACCGACAAATTATTCAGGTATGAGGATGAGATCCCTCCACTTCGGTCGGGATGACACGAACTTATACTTTGAGGTGACCATCATATGTCATACCGAGCAAGCGATAAGCAGACAGTGCTGTGTCACTGTCGGTAGCCAAAGCTCGTGAGCTGCTGTCATCAGAAAACCGCGAGGGCATCGATAGCCGCAGGCGTGCGACAAGGAAAGTCGAGGTATCTCATTCGCTTTATTAATAAAGAATATCTTTATAATATCTAATAATCTGAAAACATGCGTATTTCATTTCTCTTGACTTTTAAAAAAGCCGTACATATAATATAGTTCCAATACAAAATTTCAATCTCTAGTATGGATTGAGAAACGAGGTAAAAATGAAAATAAAATTACGTGACACGGTGAAAGAATTCGACAGCGGAGCAAGTCTTTTTGAAATTGCCGCATCAATTAGTGAAGGATTGGCAAGAGTTGCTCTTTGCGCCAAAGTCGACGGCAAAACCGTTGATATGAACACCAAACTTTTTGAAGATGCAGAAGTCGAGTTTTTGACCTTTGCCGACGAAGAGGGCAAGAAAGCTTACCGTCACACCGCTTCGCATATTATGGCGCAAGCAGTAAAACGCATTTATCCCACCACAAAGGTTGCTATAGGTCCGGCTATCGCCAATGGATTCTATTATGATTTTGATTTCAAAACACCTCTTGCAAAAGATGCGCTTGTCGGCATAGAGGCCGAAATGAAAAAAATAATAAAAGAGAATATTTCCATTGTTCGCCAAGTCGTTTCGAAGAAAGAAGCGTTGGCTTTTATGAATGAATATGACGAAAAATACAAGATTGAATTGATAAACGACCTGCCCGATGGCGAAGAGATTTCTTTCTATCGTCAAGGCGACTTTATCGACCTTTGCGCAGGTCCGCATGCGCCGTCTACGGGCTATATCAAGGCATACAAATTGACGGCAGTCACCGGAGCTTATTGGAGAGGCGACGAAAAGAACAAGATGCTGACGAGAATTTATGGCACGGCATTTGACAAAAAGCAAGAAATGTTGGACTATCTCGCGGCAGTCGAAGAAGCCAAGAAGCGTGACCACAACAAGTTGGGACGCGAACTGGGTTATTTTATGACAGACGAGAATATAGGACAGGGCTTGCCGTTGCTTATGCCAAAAGGCGCAAGACTTTTCCAGACACTGACTCGTTTTGTTGAAGATGAAGAAGAAAAAAGAGGGTATGTATTGACAAAAACGCCGTATATGGCAAAGTCGGCTCTCTACAAAATTTCGGGACATTGGGACCACTATCGCGAGGGCATGTTTGTCATGGGCGACGAAGAAAAGGGCGAAGAAGTGCTTGCGCTGCGTCCGATGACTTGTCCGTTCCAATATACGATATTCAATAACGGCAGAAAATCTTATAGAGATTTGCCCATAAGATACGCCGAGACTTCGACGCTGTTCCGCAACGAGTCCAGCGGCGAGATGCACGGACTTATTCGTGTGCGCCAGTTCACAATCAGCGAAGGACATATTGTTTGCATGCCGTCGCAACTTGAAACGGAATTTAAGGGTTGTGTAGAGCTTGCAAAATTTATGTTGACTTCTTTGGGACTTGACAGCGATGTCACCTATAGATTTTCGAAATGGGATCCCAACGATACCGATAAATATATAAACGAGCCTGCGGCATGGGAATATGCCGAAGGCGAAATGAAAAAAATTCTCGACCATCTTGAACTCAATTATAAAGAAGCCATCGGCGAAGCGGCTTTCTATGGTCCGAAACTTGATATTCAAATAAAGAATGTCCACGGCAAAGAGGACACCATAATTACTCTTCAAATAGATATGTTCCTTTCCGAGAAGTTCGATATGTCATATATTGACGAGAAGGGCGAAAAGGTAAGACCGTATATTATTCACAGAACTTCAATAGGCTGCTACGAAAGAACTATGGCGCTATTGATTGAGAAATATGCCGGCGCAATGCCGACTTGGCTTGCTCCTCTTCAAATCAAAGTAATGAGTTTGACGGACAGAACATCCCCCGATGCCGAAGAGTTTACCCGAAAGTTGAAAAATCTCGGACTCAGGGCAGAGAGCGACACCAGAGGCGAAAAAATCGGCTACAAAATCCGCGAAGCCCAAATGGAAAAAATCCCTTATATGGTCATTATCGGCGACAAAGAGAAAGAAAACAACGCCATCGCCGTACGCTCCCGCAAAAACGGCGACATGGGCACAATGACTAAGGAAGCATTTATTATTATGATAAACGAAGAAATAGAGAATAAAAT
>CAYJBS010000033.1:0-12954 GCA_964368435.1 uncultured Christensenella sp.
GGCGGACAGGGACTTATTTATATTCTTTCGGGCATGTACTTCAAACTTGCCGGCATCGAAATAAAGGCTCCCGAAGAGATCATCACCTCCGCCGAAACACCGAAACAATTGTTTTTTGAGGCTGATATCCACGATTTGGAAGAAATAAAGTTCGGTTATTGCACGGAATTTTTCATAATAAACATAAAAAGCCGTATTACGACGGCGGATATAGACAAATTGCGCGACAAACTAAACGATATCGGCGACTGCGTCATCGTAGTAGGCGATCTTCAGCTAGTCAAGGTGCATGTTCACACAAACGAGCCGGGCAGAGCGCTTACTTATGCGCTGGCTTTGGGAGAGCTTGACAAACCGAAAATTGAGAACATGTTCGAACAGAACAGAGCGCTACTGAAAGCTCGCGAAAAACAAGAGAACAAACCCCAAGGAATGGTGGCAATAGGCTGCGGCGAGGGCTTCAAAACATTGTTTGAAGAGCTGGGCGTCGATGCTGTTCTTGCCGGCGGGCAGACGATGAACCCAAGTGTGTCGGACATCGTAGAAATCGTCAATTCTGTAGCTGCGGATACAGTTTTTGTACTTCCCAACAACAAAAATATTATACTTGCCTGCGAGCAAGCAAAGGAACTTACCAAGAATACTCTGGTGGTTATTGCCACATCGAATATGCCGATGGGCGTTGCGGCGGCGATGTCGTTCGACCCCGAATTTTCCATTGAAGACAACACTCGTTCCATGCAAAAATCGGCTTTTTCCATCAAGTGTCTGCAAGTCACTCACGCTGTTCGCGACACCGAAATGGACGGCTTTAATCTGCATAACGGCGACATTATCGGTCTGGACAAAGGCATAGTTGCGCAAGGTTCCGACATAAACGAGGTGGCAAAACAAACCATCGACAGCGCTGTCACGGATTCCCATTCAACCATAACTATTTATTATGGCAAGGACACCGCCGAAGAAGTCGCCGCTTCGTTACAAGAGACGCTTATGGGCGCTTTCCCCGACAAGGACATAATAGCCGTTTCCGGCGGACAGCCTCACTATTTTTATCTCATAAGCCTGGAATAATGCTTACCCGCATAAAAGGCATCGGAGAAAAGACCAAACAAAAATACAACAAGCTGGGGATTTTTACCCCGTACGATTTGCTATTCTTTTTGCCTGCGGCATATGCCGATTTGTCGCAAACGGCGACAGAAGCCTGCGAAGGATGTTTTTGCAAAATTGACATAACCGTCGAGAAAGTAAAAGCGCCGTTCAGAAAGGGCAAACTTCAAATTTTCAGAATAAACGGCAATTTTTCAGGCGGCGCAATCAGCGCAGTTTGGTTCAATCAAAATTATGTCAGCAAGAACATTTCGGAAGGCGAAGTTATCACTGCCTTTGGCAAACTGTCATTTGATGACGGTTGCCCGCGTTTTGTCAATCCTTTGTTCGAAAAAAAGACCGACAACAGCCGCTTCGAAGGAATAAAAGCCGTTTACCGCACAAAAGGCGCGCTGTCACAACGACAGTTTGCCGCCGCCGTAAAAAATGCGTTGGATTTGAATTTGCCGCTCAACAGCGTTATCGATGAGGCTACGGAGAAGGAATTTTCGCTGATGCGTTTCTCTCAAGCAGTGAAAGAGACGCATTTGCCCACATCTATACTTTCCGCGCAATCGGCGTCGCAAAGAATCATACTTGAGGGTGTGACAAAAAGGCTGTTGGCTTTCCGATTGGCAAGCAAAAGACAAACGAAGAGCCGAATTTATAAAGATGTCGATTTGTCGCAAATTATATCAAGAATCGGTTTTGAATTGACCTTGTCACAGCAAGCCGCAACAAGAGGTTTGATTGAAAAGCTAAAAGACAGCCAACCTCTGAACGCCATGCTGTCGGGGGATGTTGGCAGCGGAAAGACCATCGTTGCTTTGGCGCTATGTTATTTTATTGCCATGAACGGTCATCAGTCGGCAATTATGGCGCCTACGGAAATTCTGGCAAGACAGCATTATGAGCGCGCAACGGAGCTTTTTCAAGGCACGGGAATAACGGTTAGACTGCTTACCGCATCGGTGAAGAAAGCCGATCGGCAAATAATAATAGATGAAATAAAGAACGGGCGTGCGACTGTCATTGTCGGCACTCATTCGATTATCAGTGATGATGTCGCTTTCAAGTCGCTGGCTTTTTGCGTGTTGGACGAGCAGCACCGTTTCGGAGTGGGACAGCGTACAGCTTTGATAGAAAAAAATATGTGCGACACTTTGACGATGACGGCGACTCCGATACCACGCAGCTTGCGTTTGGCGATGTTCGGCGACATCGATTATTTCGAATTGCAGAAGCGGCATGACGGCAATGTAAAAACATATGTCGTAGACAGGCAAAAAAGAGAGGCTATGCTTGGTTTTGCCGCAGAACAATGTCAACAAGGCAAAAAGGCTTTCATTGTTGCGCCGAGGATTGAAGACAGTGAGGGGCTGGAGATTCATTCGGTCGAACAGCTTTTCAAAGAGTTGTCGAAAGGCGCGTTCAAAGATATCGATATAGGTTTTTTACACGGCAAAATGAAAGAGACGGAAAAGCAGTCGGTTATCGAGGCTTTCCGCCAAAATGCGCTGTCGGCAGTGGTGTCGACTTCGGTAGTCGAAGTCGGCATCGACATTCCCGACGCTTCGATAATGATTATTATGAATGCCGACAGGTTTGGTTTGGCGTCGTTGCACCAACTGCGTGGCAGAATAGGGCGGGACGGAGCAGAGGCAAGCTGTTTTCTCTATGCCGAAAAACCTAATGAAAGATTGGAATTTTTGAAGAATTGCGCAGACGGTTTGAAGATTGCCGAATTTGATTTTTCGCAAAGAGGCGGCGGCGAACTTTTCGGAATGAAACAAAGCGGAGAGGATATGCGCGGTGTGACGGCAGAAAACTTGCGTCAAGCAAAAAGTATTGCAGACCGCCTTGACCTTTCGACTTTGAGCAAGCAACTGCGCGGCGAAATAGAGCGGTACCGCTTGGATGAGGTCAGCTTAACATAAAAAATACCGCCGTTTTAGTATTGTATATAAAATACTATTGATTTTTCGGTGCGGTAGTGTTATATTATTATATATAATAGTGGTTAATTGTGTTCATAGGAGTTTTACAACATGAATAAGGTTTTGCGTTCGATATTAATAGCCGTCTTGATAATTGTCGCTATGTTTACATTTGCCGCATGCTCGGCAGGACTAGGTAAACTGACGACAATAGAAGTCGATCCTGACACTATCCAGGACTTCTACGATGTCGCGGACTTCGAAATATCGAATGTTTATTTGATTTTGACATACGAAAGTGAAGAGACCGAGAGAGTTGCTCTTGATAAGACCATGGTCAAAGCAGAAGACCACGTCAAACTGCTTGTGCCGGACGAACATCTTATTACGGTTACTTACAGACAAAAGACGACGACCTTCACGCTGAAGCTACGCGAAGGCATCGCCGGTAAACACAAGGTGGTTTTCGTAAACGAAGACAACACCCCCATCGGAAGCACAATATATGTCGAAGAGGGCGCTTATGTCGTCGCTCCTGCCTCCCCGACAAAAACCGACCACAATTTTGCAGACTGGCGCGACCAAAACGGTAATTATACGGTTTTGGATCGCATCTACGAAAACAAAACCTATACAGCCACCTTCGAATCATCGTTTTGCGCCGTGAAGTTTATACACCAAAGCGGTGTGTCCATTCTCGAACAGCAAGTATTGAAGGGTACACACGCTTCTGAAGTGGCTCCCGAGTTCCCCATTTTGGCAGGCAAGACTGCCACGGGTTGGGATTTACCACTGATTGAGCTTTTTGTTGATACTACATACACTGCACAATACATAGACAACACCATAAACGTGTATTATGTTTTCGGCGATGACGGAAGAGCGCCCAAGGCGGTCAACTATCCTGCCAACACCAGGATTTCTCCCAACGATTCTCCGATTGTCGAGCATGCCGAGTTCCTCGGTTGGTACACCGACAATTTATTTGAAGGAGAGAAAGTCACTTTCCCTTATTTGCTCCAAAGCGAAATCACTTTCTACGCAAGATATGTTTCCCGTACGATAGGTTCTGCAGGTCTTGAATACTTGTCGGACAACAACTCATACGCAATCAGCGGCTATTCGGGAAATGATGACATCATTGTCATCCCCGAGAAGTACAACAATCTTGACGTAAACAAAATATATGACGGAGTTTTCCAAAATGCCGGAAACAAGAGTTTTTCGGTGACCGCCTCCAACAACTATTTTTCCGTAACCGACGGAGTGCTTTTTGATGTCAACAAAGAAAAGATTTATGCTTACCCCGCAGGCAAAATCGGAGAGCAATACACTTTGCCTATCGGCGTAAAGAATATCGGCAACTATGCCTTTGCCAACGCAAAGAACCTTAAGGTCATAAATTTCCTAAGCAACGAAAATCTTACTGCTATCGGCGATTTCGCCTTCATAAACTGTTCCCAACTGCTTGAAATGTCCGTCCCTGCCAGCGTAGATACCATCGGCGAGGGCGCTTTGCTTATGCAAGAGGACAGCGCGTTGCGCCAAATCAAATTCCCGCCGAATGCAGTGCTTACCAAAATCGGCAGCAAAGCATTCAAAGGACTCAACAAACTTACGACAATCACATTGCCTTCCACAAGGCTAACCACCATAGGAAGCAGCGTTTTTTACGGCTGCGCACAACTTCGCGACATACTGCTTGAAGGCGGTTCCAGCCCATACTTCAACAGTTTGAAAGGCGTGCTTTATGATAAGGACGCAGTGACGCTGATTGCTTATCCCGCAAACAACGTGCAGAACCTTTCGGCTACATATGAGGTACCCGAGGGCGTAACAACCATAAAAGCAGGCGCTTTCATCACCTCCAACATTACCGGAGTGTCGCTGCCTGTCACGCTTGCAACAATCGAGGGCGCCGCCTTCAATAGCGCCAAGCTGCGCTTTGTTCAATTTGCGGCAGACATTCAGCCGCAGTCGCTTGCCGACAATATCTTCGGCAGTGATGACGTGCAAGAAACCATCTTCACACCGGAATTTATTGTTATTCCCGAAGGAAAACAAGACGGCTACTCTTTTTTCAGCAATTACGAAATAATCCAAAACAACCCTCCCGAAACATATTTTTACAATTCCGAATCGGGATATTTATACACAAAGAACCTTGACAACAAACTGACTGTTTACGGGTTGCGCAACCAGACTGACCAACTCATTATACCTGCATCCGTAGACGGATTGGACATAATCGGCATCGGAAAAAATGTTTTTTACAACAACAAAATAATCCGCAATGTCACCATAAGCGAGGGTGTGCAGTTTATTGACGAGAGCGCCTTTGCAAGCGCCAGAACTTTGCAGAGCGTAACTCTGCCGAATTCGCTGACTGCTATCGGCAAGAGCGCTTTTGCCGACTGTCCGCAATTGACTGTCATAACCGGCGGTGAAGATATTGTGCTTGCAGAAATAGGCGAAGAAGCCTTTCTGAACACGCCTTGGTACGATGCGACGACAGTCAAAGTTCTTGTGATAGGCAATGTCCTCATAAAGTACAACGGAACAGACTCAAAAGCAGATCTGACAGAAGAAGGCTTGCGCGGAATAACAATCATTGCCGACAGCGCTTTTATGGACAAGAGCAACCTAACCGAAATCACACTCAATAACCGTTTGAAAGTCATTGGCAGTCAAGCATTCTTCGGTTGCAGCGGCATCTTCAATATAACCCTTCCTGCAAGCGTGGAATATATCGGAGAATCAGCTTTTGCTTATTGTCCGAACTTATATAGAATAACCGTGCTTGCCACAAATCCGCCCGACTTGTCACCTGTCGGAGAGGTTTTTACGACCGACGGAGAGTACAGTTCGGGAAACACAGAATTTGAGTTTAGCATCTTGGTGCCTTCTTTGTATTTTGATCGATACGATATCGACCCTCAATGGGGTAGGTACGGTGTGTTCCACCTTATTGAAAGAAGCGTTTCTTTTGACAGCGGTGTCGGAGCGCAAATAACCTATGAAACAAACACAGTTCAAGTTCCGCATACTCCGCCAATCAGAGCCGGTTTTGTCTTTGCAGGCTGGTTCGACGTGGAAGACAGCGCTTCGCAACTGTCAAGCGATCCTGTTGTTTTCCCATATAAGTTGGATTCCAACAAAACTTTCTATGCCAGATGGTACCCCGAAAACGAGGGTACAGCCGGCATAACGTATACACCAACAAACAAAAACACCGAATATGCCGTATCAGGTTATGACGGCGCCGATCCGATAAGATATCCCGAGAACTCGCATAAATATGTCGTAGTACCCAACGAATACAAAGGCAAGCCTGTTACTGCGGTGCGTGCAACAGCATTCTCTTCGGCTTATAACGCACACAATGCCGAAGTCTACCAAATACTCTTGCCGGACACGATGCGCACGATAGAGAAAGGCGCATTCGAGGACACGTTATGGTATCAGCAATATCTCGGAGATTTCATAAGCATAAACGATGTGTTGATTGAATACAAAGGCAACAGCCAATACGTAGTTGTGCCCGACCACATAAAATATATCGTTGAAGGGGCATTCAGCGGCAAGACCGAGATCAGATCCGTCACGTTCCCCGAGTTTATAGAAGAACTCCCCAAAGACGTGCTGATGGGCTGTACAAGTTTGTCAGAGATCACATTGCCTCTGTCTTTGAAAAAGATAGGAGAGAGAGCCTTTGACGGCTGCGAAAACCTCAAACAGATTTCCTTCCCGCAAACATTGGAAAGCATTGCTCCCAACGCTTTGGACGGTACCGGCTGGCTGAAATATTATGTTGACGACATAATCAGCATAAACGGTATCCTTTTCCGCTACAAAGGCAGACAGAGCGCTCTGCACATTCCCAACACCATAAGCATTATTGAAAAGCAAGCCTTCTTTAATAATACTTTTATCAAAAACCTATATTTGCCCAGCACAGTTGTGACAATAGGCGAAAGCGCATTTGAGAACTGCATGAACATACAAAAAGTTCAGTTTTCAGACGGTGCTTCCATAAAATACATAAGAGCCAAGGCATTCTATGGCTGTTTGAACTTGATGGACCTCAACTTCGGCAGCAACAGTAGCGTACAACAAATCGACGATTTTGCTTTTGCTTTGTGTACAAGACTTGTTTCTGTGGATTTCCCGGCAAGCTTGAATGTTTTGGGCAAGGGCGCATACAAAAGCTCGGGAATCCATTCCATAAGATTTGCCGACAGATGTCAGCTTACCGCCATACTTGAAAGCACTTTTGCAGATTGCTTCAACCTAAAAACTATTGTTTTTGGCGAGAATACTCGACTTGCAAATATCGGAGCCGACGCTTTCATGAATTGCACAAACCTGCTTTCGACCGACATTCCCACCTCAAATACATATTTGACTAAGATAGACGACAGAGCCTTCTATAACTGCACTTCGCTTATGAATGTTGTTCTTCCCACAAGCATTATGGAAATAGGCGACGACGCTTTCGAAGCTGTTCCTTATGTAGAAAGCAACAATGAAGTCATCATGAAGGTTGGCAGCGTGCTGCTGAAATATACCGGCAAAGATTCCGTAGTAGTCATTTCAAATGAAGTGGCGGCTATCAGTAAGGGCGCCTTCGCCAACAATGGGTCTCTTATCAGCGTAGTTTTTGAAAGCGGTAGCAGCCTTTTCGCTATCGGTGAGGAAGCCTTCTTGAATTGCTCAATGCTTGAAAACATAAACTTCCCCGACACAATAACCCATATTGGCAAGGATGCCTTCAAAAACTCCAAGTGGCTGAACGACTATGCCGATGACTTTATTATCATAAACAGCATTCTGTTAGGCTACAAAGGAAACGCTTTCCAAGCCATAATTCCCGGTAACGTTACGACAGTTGGCATTGACGCCTTCAACGGCAATACCAAGTTGCACAACATTGAGGTGGGAGCAGGCGTCACCAAGATTTTGGCAAGAGCCTTTGACAATATGTCGCCTACATCGACTATTACAATGCTGGGCGCCAATCCGCCTGAGCTTGACGAAGACAACAACATTCCGGGCATAATTTATGTCGAGAATGAATCCATCTTCAACAATTACCGCGAGAACGAAGCGTGGGCAAGGTTTATCGACGAAAAAGAAGAATCGGTTATCGTAAAATACAAAATAACTTTTGATTTGGTCTATCCTGAAGCCTTTATTCAAAATCCCATTATCGAGACCAACGCGATGTTTGTCGAGCCCATCCCTATAACTTTTGATTTGGTCTATCCTGAAGCCTTTATTCAAAATCCCATTATCGAGACCAACGCGATGTTTGTCGAGCCCATCCCTGTGTTGGAAGGATTTACCTTTATCGGTTGGTATGCAGTCTATAATGAAGGCTACGCGCCGCAAGAACCCGACGCTTACGCCAACCTTGTGGCTTTGCCTTATTTCCCCACGAGCAATATTACGCTTTATGCAAAATGGATTGACAACCAAAGCGGCACTATTGTGGGCGAATTGTCCACCGAAACGATGACTCCGGCAGGCGCAACAAGCGGCACTTATCTTGTGGGATACTCGGGCTTCGACAGATATATTATGATACCCCGTTCCCATAGCGGCGAAGAAATTATCGGCATCTCAAAAACTGATACCAAATCAGCTTTTGCAAACAATACTGTCATTGAAGAGCTTACCTTCGTAGAAGGCTATTATGACGGTGACACCTATATGCCGGGCGCGCAAATAAGATATATTCTTGAAGGCGCCTTTGAGAACGCCACTTCCTTGCGAAGAATAGTGTTGCCTGCATCATTGCAATATATCGGCGCAAATGCCTTCAAAGGCTGTACTGCGCTTGAAGAAATCATCTTTACTGCAGGTGAAAGCGGATTGGTTATCGAACAAAGCGCATTTGAGGGCTGCACCTCGCTGAAGACAGTGACTTTCCCTGTGAATATCACTTCGATAGGTGACGGCGCTTTCGCAGCATGCGACAATCTGACAACAATATATCTGAGCGGTGACGTGCCTCCCGAGGGCAACTCTCCGTTTGCAATAAACCCCGACATGGTCATCTATGTCAACAAGAGCGTAAATGATAACATTGTCACCGCATACAAAGGACAATGGCCGCTTTATGAGCAGTACATAGTCTCAAAGCCCTAAGCAAAGACAAATTTATATACAGAGGTGAAAATGCCAAGATTTCAATTGCCGGGAGGTATGCAAGACTTCCTCCCAGAGTATCTATACAAAAAGCTGGCGCTAGAAAACAAAATAGCCCGGACATTCAAGATGTATGCATACAAAAGAATAGAAACGCCGAAACTCGAGCGTTTTGAACTTTATTCCGGCGGCGCAGGAGCCGTTCCCCCCGAAAGATTTTTCAAAATAAGCGACACCGACGGTGGTTTGCTTGTGCTGAGAGCAGATATGACTCTGCCTATTACGAGAATAGTCAGCACGAAGATGCAAGCAGAATATCCGTTGCGCCTTTGCTATATTTCCGATTCCTACAACCTTATGCCGGAGAGAAACCGCAGCCGCGAATTTACGCAGGCAGGCGTGGAACTTTATGGTGTGTCGGGAACTGAGGGCGATGCCGAAGTAATAGCTCTCGCAATAGAAACGTTGCTCAATGCAGGGCTTTCTGATTTCCAAATCGACATAGGACAAGTAGAGATTTTGAAAGGCATTTTGAGCGAGGCGGCTATTTCCGAGGAGCAACAGAAAGAAATTATTTCTGCCGTAGACAAAAAGAACTTTATAAATATGGATATCTCACCTGAGGTTGCCAAGGTCATAAATAATATATCGATGCTTTATGGCGACATCACAGTATTGCAGGAAGCAGGCAGGCTTGTCCACAACAAAAGAAGTATTGACGCACTGTTGAACTTGTTCGAAATAAACCATATTCTTTGCGAATACGGTTATGAGAAATACATTTCGTTTGATTTGGGACTGGTCAATTCCTTCTCATATTATTCCGGTACCGTCTTTAAAGGTATCACAAAGCATTTTGGCGCGCCGATACTGGGCGGCGGCAGATATGACTATTTGTGCCGTTCGTTCAACAAGGACATACCGGCTACGGGCTTTGCTATCGGCATAAAAGACCTCATGAGCGCCATAAAACAAAGCGGCGCCGAGGACGACAAGCAGATTATCAATTTAGTTGTGGCGATGGCGGACAGTTTTGACGCGCTTGCCGCAGGAAGAAAAATCGCTCTTTCCGCAACAGCGAAAGGACTTACCGTCGAGGTGTTGTACCGCTCAACCAAAGAGAGCGCAAAGACTTTTGGCGAGACCAATGGCGTAGACAATGTCATTTTCGTAAATGAGAAGGGCAAAATTGAGGAGGATGCAGAGTGATTACTATAGCGTTAGCCAAAGGCAGACTTGCCGACAAAGCAGTCGAATTACTGGAACAATGTGGCATAGTTGCCGACGAACTCAAGACGCCGTCAAGAAAGTTGATATTGAAGGACAATACAGGAGTTTTTAGCTTCATATTGGTCAAGCCAGCTGATGTGCCGACATATGTCGAATACGGAGTGGCGGACATAGGCGTATGCGGAAAAGACACCCTTCTTGAAGAAGGAAGAAACGTATATGAACTGTTGGACTTGGATTTTGCAAAATGCAAGTTGTGTCTTGCAGGTTACAAGGATACCGATTATTCAAAAATAGACACCTTGCGCGTTGCCACAAAATACGAGAATGTAGCCAGAGATTATTTTTATAAAAAGCAAAGAAATATCGAAATAATAAAGCTGTCCGGTTCGATAGAGCTTGGTCCGGTCATAGGACTTTCGGATATTATTCTCGACATTGTCGAGAGCGGAAAAACCCTTGCCGAGAACGAGTTGTCGGTGCTGGAAGAGATTGCCGAGATTTCGGCAAGACTTATCGTCAATAAGGTCAGCTTGAAAACAAAGGGCGATATCGTAAGACCGCTGGTTGCATGTCTCAAGGAGGTAATCGTAAGAAGCAATGATTAGGCTTTATTATTATCCCAAAGACAGCATACAAGAAGTACTGGATAGGTCGGGACTGGATTTTGCCGAAGTGCAAAAAAACGTGCAAAACATAATACTTGATGTCAAAACAAGAGGTAATGCGGCGCTTTTTGAATACACAAAGAAGTTTGACGGCATTGAGCTGGACGAAAACAGCGTCAAGGTGACGCAGGAAGAAATAGACAAGGCATATGCCGACACGCCGCCACAGCAGCTTGCCGCCATAAAAAGAGCCGCAAAGAACGTGCTGGATTATCACCTTACGCATAAACCTCAGGACAAAATAATTTCGGATGAGGGCAGGCAGACGGGTATTCTTATCAGACCGCTTGACATCGCCGGAATATACGCGCCGGGCGGCACTGCGCCTTATCCTTCATCGGTAATTATGTGCGCCATGCCGGCAAAAGCAGCCGGCGTGAAAAAAATAATTATGTGTTCGCCAAAAATTCGCAATCCTTTGACTTTGGTTGCCGCCGATGTTTGCGGAGTATCCGAAATATATAAGGTGGGGGGAGCGCAAGCCATAGCTGCAATGAGCAGCGGAAAAACATGTATACCGAAGGTCGACATAATCGCAGGTCCGGGAAATATCTTTGTCACGATGGCAAAGAAAGAAGTTTTCGGCGAAGTCAAAATAGACATGATTGCCGGTCCTTCCGAAATCCTCGTAATTGCCGACAATACCGCAAGAGCAGAACTTGTGGCGGCGGACATGCTGTCACAGGCAGAGCATGACATACTTTCGCGCGCTATCCTCATAACCAATGATGAGCGCTTGGCGCATCAAGTCGAGAAAGAACTTGAGGCGCAGACGGCAAAACTTGAAAGAAAAGACATCGCAAGAAGGTCGCTTGAAGGGGGCGGCGCAATTATTGTCGTCAAAGATCTGGATACGGCGATAGACATCTCCAACAAGATAGCTCCCGAGCATTTGGAGCTTTGCGTAAAAGACCATGCAAAACTTGTCGAGAAAGTCACCAATGCAGGCGCCATTTTTGCAGGACATTATTCACCGGAGCCACTTGGAGATTATTTTGCAGGACCGTCACACGTATTGCCCACAAGTGGCACAGCAAGGCATTTTGAGGTGCTGAATACGTCCACATTCACGAAAAAAGTAAGCTTTATTCATTATTCGCAGCAGGCTTTGGAAGAGGCGGCTGAGGATATTATTTTATTGGCAAACACCGAAGGATTTACGGGGCACGCCAACGCAATAAGGTTAAGAACAGGAGAAAAAAAATGAGAACAGCAAAAATAGCCCGAAAAACCAACGAAACCGACATTGCTCTTGAGCTTTGTCTTGACGGCTGCGGAAAACACAATATCGATACAGGAATAGGATTCTTTGACCATATGTTGACTTTGCTGTCGGCGCATGGCGATGTCGATTTGAATTTGAAGTGTGACGGCGACACAAATGTAGACGGACATCATTCTGTGGAAGATATCGGAATATTGTTCGGAAAGTGCCTAAGTACGGCGTTGGGCGACAAGAAGGGCATCCAACGGTACGCAAGCGTAACTATCCCTATGGACGAGAGCCTCGCGACGGTATCCCTCGATGTGTCGGGCAGAGCGTATTTCGTATATAACGCACCGAGACTGTCGAACGCTTTTTCGAGTGACTTTGACTATCAGTTGGTGGAAGAGTTCTTCCGCGCCGTAGCCGCAAACGGCGGACTGACGCTGCACATAAACCTTATTTATGGCGGCAATTATCACCATATGGCGGAAAGCATCTTCAAAGCTTTTGCAAGAGCGCTGAAAGAAGCCGTGAAGGTTGTCGGGGACAAAATTCCTTCCTCAAAGGGTGTGCTTGACTGATGATTGCCATTATTGACTATGGTATGGGCAATTTACGTTCTGTCCAAAAGGCTTTTGAATTTATCTCTCAGCAGTCAATCATTACCACC
>CAYJBS010000033.1:13054-15626 GCA_964368435.1 uncultured Christensenella sp.
AAGAAGTTTTCGGGCGGCTACAAAATTCCGCACATTGGATGGAATACGCTTGAAATAAAAAAAGACGGTTTGTTTCCAAATATGATTTGTCCTTCTGTATATTTTGTGCATTCTTATTTTGCCGAAATCGGAGAGAACACGGCGAGCGTCTGCAATTATGCCGGGGTTGATTTCACGGCGAGCATCGAAAATAACAATATTTTTGCTACGCAGTTTCATCCCGAAAAGAGCGGAGACGAAGGACTTGAGATACTCAGAAACTTTGTGCGGAGGGAGAGGCTATGAAATTATTTCCTGCAGTAGATATACTTGACGGCAAAGCAGTCAGGCTGCTTGAGGGCAAAAGAGATATGCTTTCAGTATACGGCAACCCGTTGGATATGGCGCATAAATGGGCGGATATGGGCGCCCAATATATCCATATTGTCGACCTAAACTCGGCTTTTGGCGAAAAAGGCAAAAATACAGAGATACTCAAGGCGATTGCCAAAGAAATAACTATTACGCTTGAACTTGGCGGCGGCTTGCGCACAAGAGAAGACGTTGATTACGCTATCGAAGAGTTAGGGTTTACACGCGCTGTCATCGGCAGCAGCCTCGTCACCAATCCTGAAATTATTGACGAAATATCAAAATATGGCGACAAAATCGTAGGCGGACTTGATGCGCGCGACGGCAAATTGTTTATAAAAGGCTGGGTGGAGCAAACGTCGAAAACTCCTCTCGAGGTTGCGTTGAGATTGAAAGAGTCGGGCATAACAGATATAGTTTATACAGATATAGCCCGTGACGGCAAGATGACGGGTGCCAATACCCATTTGACAAAAGAGTTGCAAGAAAAAAGCCGTATGAACATAATTGCCAGCGGCGGCGTCAGCAAAATTGAAGATTTGCTTGAGCTGAAGAGCAAGGGCATTTACGGCGCCATAATAGGCAAGGCGCTTTATGAGAATACCATTGATTTGAGGGAGGCTTTGAGGCTATGTTAGCAAAGAGAATAATACCGTGTCTTGATATTGATAAGGGCAGAGTAGTAAAAGGTGTAAATTTTGTCAACCTTATCGATGCAGGCGATCCTGTTGAGGTGGCAAAAAGGTATAACCAACTAAAAGCCGACGAAATAGTATTTCTCGACATCTCGGCTTCGAACGAAAACCGCAGTACGATGATTGATGTTATTTCAAGAGCCGCCGAAGAGGTTTTTATACCGTTGACGGTGGGAGGCGGCATTAGGACAATAAAGGACTTCCGCGACATTCTCAGTGTTGGTGCAGACAAGATCAGCATAAATTCCGCCGCCATAAAAAATCCCAACTTGATACAGGAAGCGGCGCTGAAATTTGGTTCGCAATGTGTAGTTGTGGCTATTGACGTAAAAAAGAATGTCGAAGGCAGATATGACGTATATTTGAACGGCGGCAGACTCAACGCAGGCTTGGACGCGCTGGAATGGGCGCTGAAGTGTCAGGAGTTGGGCGCAGGCGAAATTCTATTGACGTCTATGGACAAAGACGGCACAAAGTCGGGTTATGACCTTGCTATCACGCGCGCAGTCAGCGAAGCGGTGCATATACCCGTGATAGCGTCGGGCGGCGCAGGCACAATGGAACACTTTTATGACGCATTGAGCGACAAGGGCAAGGCGGATGCGGCGCTTGCGGCATCGCTGTTTCACTTCAATGAGATAGCAATAAAAGAACTAAAGGAATATCTGCGTGACAGAAATATACCGGTAAGACTGTAAGAAGAGGAGGAACGATATGAAATTTGACGAAAAAGGGCTTATAGTAGCCATAACGCAGGATGCACTGACAGGCGACGTACTTATGCAGGCGTACATGAATGAGGAATCCTACAAATTGACGCTTGAAACGGGATATATGCACTATTATTCACGCTCAAGGAAGTGTCTATGGAAAAAGGGCGAGACCAGCGGACATTTTCAAAAAGTAGTCGAGGCGAAAGAGGATTGCGACGGAGATTGTTTGCTTTTCAAGGTGCTGCAAACGGGGGCAAGCTGTCATACAGGCAACAAGACTTGCTTTTTTAGTGACATAATAATCAACAATGAGGTAGACTATAGAATTATTCTCGATGTACTGGAAACCATAAAGGAAAGAAGGAACAACCCAAAAGAGGGCAGTTATACAAATTATCTTTTCAAAAAAGGGTTGGACAAAATTCTCAAGAAAATAGGCGAGGAAGCGACGGAAACCGTCATTGCGGCAAAAAATGCCGACAAAAAAGAATTGACGATGGAAATAAGCGATCTTGTGTATCATATATTGGTCTTGATGGTGCAAACGGGACTGGAACCGTCGGATATCTTCAAAGAGTTGATGCTCAGAGAGGGCAGAGCGCCGGAAGAAAAGTACAAGAACCGCTAAGCTGTTTTTGCTAACAAGAAAAAGTAGCAAAAATTCCTTGCAATTTGTGTTTTGTTTTGCTATATTATCTATGTTACTTTTTGCAGGAGTGGCGAAGTACGAACCCGAATTAGGATGAGATCCCTCCGCTACGGTCGGGATGACATCTAAAATAAGTAACCCAATAAGCGGGAGTGGCTCAGTGG
>CAYJBS010000034.1:0-15480 GCA_964368435.1 uncultured Christensenella sp.
CCTATTTCGTTAGTATACGAAAAAAGTTTTTTTTATTTAGTCTTTGTTTTTCTTGTTTTTATAAAGAATTCCTCTCCAGGCTTTTTGGTACCAATTGCTCTTTTGGGCGATGCTTTGAGCAATAAGTTCGTTTGTCGGATCGGCGGCAAAATCATAGAATTGCGCGTTTACGCCATAGTGGTTTATTCCTTCGGCATAATGCAATTTTGTTTCGTTCTCAACAAGTCCTGCGCCCGAGGATACCAACACGATACCGTCACCGTCGGGAGTTTTTGCGGCATAGTCATATACCAGCTCATCGCCTACTCGGACATAATTTACTTTGTAGTCGGTCTCATTTCCTGTGCCACAAAAATAAGTCGTATCGACAAGTGTCGTCGACAACACCTTTTCACCGCTGTCAAGCGTCACCATAAATGAATTTTTGTAGTCTACCCATTGCTCCAAAGCCGGTCTGATTTCGTCTTGGGAGTCCTTCGCCCACGGACGCGAGCAATAAAAATCCAATAATTCTTGGGAATTTTTGAACTCCAACGGAACCTCATCGACAGAAATAATCGCCGCCGGTTGACCTTTATAGTCCGACGAAAGCAACTCGTATGAAGGCAACAACTGATATACCGCCCACATATTGAACAGCTTCATCATTTGTTTTTCGAAGACCTGCGCGATATTTTCGGCAAGATCTTTTGTAAATAAATTGCCTCTAAGCATATCTACTACACCTGCGATCATATCGTTTTTGTTTTCAAGAATGGTTATGGCGCTATATGAACCGAAATAGGGAGAGTTATAGCTGATATATTTGGAAACCTTGGCTCTGTTCTCTTCACTTCTAGCAAGGTATATCGCTGCAACCTGTCCTCCGTTGCTATGGGCAACGAGAATAACCTCTTCATAGCCCTTTTCGTTTATGTAATTCTCAAGCAACACAGCGCTTGCTCTGTTGTCCAAACGGAAGTCATAATTGAAGACCTGTACTTCGTATTCCTTTCCGAATTGCGCTTGCATCGAATCGCACATATCTTTCTGTGCGTTGATTACGCCGTATTTTAGCCGTGATTCTGAAGTCCAAGGCACTGCAACGACACTCTCAACTGCAGGTGTGCCGTCTTCGTTCATGGCAATTGCGTTCAAAACGCTGTCGGGGGCGCCTGCATTGTCATTGTCAAAAAGTTTATTCAACTCATCCTGCACGACATCTTTCGTAATCAGCGGAACAATGCCGCCCAGATTCAAGCCGTTGGGACCGTTGAAATCGGCGAAAGATAGTTCCAGTCCGATAAAGGGATCCCACACGTCTTCGCCCGTTTCGGAGTTGTACAGTCCGCTGCCAAAAAGACCCGGTAAAATGATTATGGCTTTCTTTTCGGATTTATATAAAGCGAAGGTTGTCACCGAAAGCGAAGCAAAAGCCAAAACAAGAACAATTGCGCTAATCAATGTTATCAGCAATATTTTCTTTTGGGAAATTTTTGTTAAAACTTTTTTTGTCATTTTATCTCAATCCTATCCTTTAATTTTTATTTATTGTAACATATTGACAGAGGTTTTTCAATAATATTTCCTTTTAAGGAGATATTTTTGCAGCATTTAATATATTATTTGAAAAATAGCTTACTACATAGTATAATATAAAAAAACAAGAGGATGATATGCAAAAGAAACGCGCCGTTTATATAACCTTAATTTTAATAGTGTGCCTGACACTTCTCATGACGGCATTTGTCGGCATGGACATCAAAACCGCAAATGAAGATTTCACAAAAATATCTGTCTGCTTTTTAGGCGATGCCTCGACAAGCCGAGCTTTCAGCTTTTATACAGCCGATACCTCTTATGAGAATATTTGCGATATTCAAATCGATCCGGCGCAAAAAGATGAAGAAAAGCCTTCTTTCTCTGACAAAGATAATATTATTTTTTCGGCTGCTTCTGAGTATACAAAACTTGTTTTTCCCTCACAACTGCGACACTACGGCGCAGTGCGACATCTTCTGCCCGACACAAAATATTTTTATCGCGTCGGCTCAAAAAAGCGCAACAAATGGAGCCTTTGGGGATATTTTGTCACCGAGGACAATGACGGGAAGCTGTCATTCTTGCACATAACCGACCCGCAAGCAAAAACAGCCAAGGATTTCGCCGCATACGGCAATTCGTTGCAAAAGGCGTATGACACTCTGGGCATACCGGAATTCATAGTATCCACAGGCGATCAAGTGGAATTAGGGTTGTCCGCAGAGATGTGGGACTATTTTTTCGCTTATTCTCAACATCTCATGATGAAAACAACAATGGCGCCCGTCAGCGGCAACCACGAATTTGTTCCTCAAGCGGTACAAAACCATTTTTACTTGGACAGCAAATCTTCCCTTATCAACTATTCCTTTGAAGCCGACGACGCGCTTTTTGTCATACTTGACACCAACGATTTTTCCCTCACCTCACAAATAGAATGGGCGGAAGAAGTACTGCGAACATCCTCAAAAAAATGGAAAATCGTAGCTTTTCATAAGGCGCCTTTTTCAAGCGGCACCCACGCCGATGACAGCGACGTGACAAACATTCGAAACAATCTCGTGCCCATTTTGGCTTCTTGCGGAGTCGATCTTGTTTTGAACGGGCATGACCACGTATATTGCCGCACCTATCCGCTTGGTTCTTTCGGCAATATTACTGCCCAAAGCAACCGCGAGGAAATGCTTGCAGGCGGCGCAACGAAATATTTTTATGACGATCCCGAAGGCGTGATTTATGTAATAAACCGCACTATCGGCACAAAATTCTATGGCAAATCTAACGATATGAACGACAATTTAATCGAAAAAGGCGACACGCAAAAAGTCGCCAAACCGATATTTTCTCATGTTGCAATAAACGGCAACAACCTAAGCTATACCGCCTACGAATATGACCGTGACGGTAGCGGCGAGGTGTCGGTATATGATGCGTTTGGGGTGACAAAGAGTTAATACGCAAGTCAGTTTGAACCGATATGGATGAGAGCCATCCACTTCGGTCGGGATGACAATCATACAAAGCAATCGTCGAGAAATCCTCCATAAAAAAAGGCGCTATACCGCGCCTTTTCTTTTTTACCACTTATTTCTGCTTACGTGTCCTGCAATCTCGGCTTTGCTGCGTTGTTTCAGCACCCATGCCTCGTCAAGCGCCTGTTGGAACAAAGCCACGCAAGGCGGATCAAGGTCTATGTCGATGCCCTCTTTGGCTAGTTTTGTTATTTTCATTGCGCATTTTATTATTTGCATGTGTATATCATTTGTACGATCGGAATCATAAATTTTCTTGGCTTCTTCAGCCGTCAAAGCTACGAATTTTTCTTGCGGCGCGCCGCATTTCGGGCAGTTCTGAGGAGCTTCCGTTCCTTCGTGCATAAAACCGCAAACTGAACATTTCCACAACATATTATCATTCTCCTTTTTGATTTTTGTTAATACAATTTTACTACATTTGCTAAAAAATGTCAATGCAGTGTTTTTTCTCGAATGGCTTTTATTGCCTCGGGAAGAAAAGCCGCCGTATCCGCCGAAGTCATGGCGATGTCGGTTTTTTTTATTTGCGCAAGCTCTCCTGCCGCTCCTGCGATATATGCCGCGGCGGCAGTGCCAATCAATATGTCTTTGCGCCATCCGCAAACGCCCAAAATCACACCCGTCAGCACGTCTCCGCTGCCTGCTGTCGCCATACCTGCGCAACCTCTGTCGCATAAAATAACTTGCTCGCCGTCCGTCACAACGGTGGCAGTGCCTTTCAGTAGCAATATTACTTCGTATTGTTTGGCAAACTGTTTTGCGTAGACTATCGGGTTTCGCTGTATTTCCGCCCTCTCAACACCGCAAAGACGCTCAAATTCTTTCAAATGCGGCGTCAAAATAAGTTTTGCCTTGGCTTGAGAGAATATACTTTTATCCATAGCCGCAAGCGTATTCAAACCGTCTGCGTCAATAATCAACGTGCCGCCAAACTCCGTTATTAAGTAATGCAAAATCTCTTTATTATCCTGTGTCTGTCCCCAACCCACTCCTACAGCGGCGGCTGTCACCTTAGATAGCGCTTTTTCGAACTCTTCTTTAACAAAAACCATATTGCCGTCTTTTTCACTGATAGGAAAAAGCGTACTTTCTAAAATATAAGGCGCTACCATTGCGGTAAGATATCTCGGAATAATCAGTGTCGCCACTCCGCAACCTGCTCTAAGCGCGGCGCAACCGAGATTGGCAAGCTTTACCGCGCCTGGGAAGTTCGCCGAACCGCCGATTATTGCCACATAGCCGTAGTCGCCTTTATGACAGAAGTTTTTTCTTGGCGCAAGCAGTTGCGACACGTCGAAATTTTCTATCAATGAGTAACCTTTCTCCACCAATCGGATACCTATATCGCAGTTTTCAAGCCTTCCTATACAATCCTTTGCCATGTTCAAAAAATGACCGCTTTTAAATTCTCCGATTGAAACCGTCAAGTCGGATTTAACGCATTTATGCGCCATTCCGCTGTCTCCCTCGAGTCCGCTGTTGATGTCTACACAAATTTTCTTTGCCGACGAAGCGTTGATGTTGTCTATGACAAAAGCTGTTTTGCCTTCAACACTGCCTTTGAAGCCTGTGCCGAAGATACAATCGACAATAAAGTCATAGCCGTCGAAGTTTGTGTCGGCGTCGCACGAGTATTCGGCTATTCCGACACTGTTGCACTGCCGAAAATAAAAACCGCCGTCCTCGGTCACCTTTTTGGAAAGACGCAACAAATCGCAAGAAATATCTTTTTGTTTCAACAGTAGCGCCAGTACATAGCCGTCGCCGGCATTGTTGCCGCTGCCGCAGACTATGGCTACTTTGCCGTGCCAGTCGACGCTGTCAAAAACTGCTTTGCCTGCACGAAGCATAAGCTCTCTGCCCGACACAAAATTTTTGATTGTGTACTCGTCGCTTCTTCGCATCAAATCTACTGATACTACGGTTTTCATATTGCCTCTACTGTTTTCTGAATATCAAATACGCTGCGACAACGCATAAGAATGAGCCATTGACAATAATTACGGCAAGGCAGAGCTTGCCGAACCAATCAGGCACAAGCATCACCGAACCAAGGAATAAGCCAAGAATGACTGCGCCGAAAATTATGAACAATGCGTCGACAATGGCGGTGACAAGAGCGGCGATGCGAAAGAAAAAGAACATTTTATCTGTTTTCATTGCCAATATACCCCCTCAATCGCCTTTATTTCGTCAATAGACGTGACCTTTGTAATGCCGGAATCCGATCCGCCATATACATAAAATCCGCTAAGTATGCCGGCAATGCCGTACGCAACATTCGGTTGTTCGACATAATAATTATTGTTTGCCGAAAAATAGTCTGCTACGCCTATTATTCCACCGAGGTAGACGTTCTGCCCCACAGAGCTATAAGTTGTCAAAGCAAAGCTGTTTGTTACGCCGCCGCTCAGACTGCCTGCTATTGCTCCGGCAAATAAGAACGGACCTTCCATTGCGGAAGCCTCGACACTTATCGTTCCGTATGCGCAACTGTTGTCAATGGAACCGCTATTAAAAGCCGCCACTCCGCCTGCATAAATATTATGATTCTGTGACTTGGCAGAAATTCCGGAGTTGTTTTTACTTTTTATAATCTTATTGGAATTTATACACACGATTCCGCCGACATAGACATTCAAAACCGTCTCGGAAGCTGTCGAAACTGCCGACAGCGCGCCGTTGTTGATACAATCGGTGACTGTTCCGTAATTATGCAGTACCACTCCGCCGACATTCGGCAGCCAGTTGGTGTTGGCGGTAGATTGAGAAACCTCTGCGTTGTTTATACACTGCGAAACAGTGGCGCCCAACTTGTTCTCGGCGACTATCGCCGCCACATCAACGGTATCTGTCAAAAACTTCCCTGCCTTTGTTGAACAGCCTTTTATTATGCCGCTGTTCAAAGACGTTATGCCGCTAAAAAAAGCATCGTGTCCGCCTTCACCTGTGACAGATACGTTTGCGTCCAATTGGCAACGGTTTATTTCGCCGTTGTTTTCGTGCGCAAGCAGTGACAAATATATTGCAGGGGACGGTTCGTCCTCGGAAACTGCGGGAGCATTTGTGACGAACTTTCCTTTTACTTTTATGTTAAGATTGCCGATATAACCGTTGTTGATATGTGTTATCAGAGCGGTATTTTCGGTGATTTTCATATCCAAACCTTCAAAGACAAAATTGGTGTTTTCCAACTTGCCTTCAAGCGTTTTGAAAAGCCCTTTCGGCATATTGGTTCCGACAAAGACAGTATGTCCGTTGCCGTCAATGCTGCCGCTGAAATCCGAAGGTTGCCATTGTTTCTTCAAAATGAAATCCTTTGCAATGACTATATGCGCGCCCTTCTCAATGGCGGCTTTTAGTTGCTTCTCTCCTGCCACTCTATAAGGATTTTCTGCGGTGTCTTTGCCCGAAAGAGCAGAGAAACCCCACCACGAAGCGCCGCAAAGCGCCGCAATCAGCACGGCGACAACAGCCACAGCAAATATCCGATATTTTTGTTTTGTGTTGAGAGGTCTTCGTTTTATGGCTATGCTTGCGCTTGTTATTTCGATATCTTGGGAGTGAAGCGTGCGATAGATATTTTTTATGCGGTTGACGGTTTTTGTGTCCTTTTGCGAGTCGTCGTATTTTTCTACAAGATAAAGCGAGTCGCCCATCACCGCCAGCATCTCAAGCGGTGAAACAATGTTGTCTAAAATATAGAAGCGCAACCACCTTTTTGCATATTTACGGAACAGGCGATAGCAGTCGTAATCCTCATCGACATAGACATATGCCGAGAAATTCAACAGACTTTTTTCGTAGACGGCGGCTATTTTTCTGCTTTTATACAAATAACAAAGCGAAAGCAGCGGAAAGCGTCCGAAACATAAATTCAGATACGATTTGTTCTGCGTGACCATTTCGGTAAAAAGTTTTTCGTCGTCACTTTTTATTGCATCAAGAAGTTGCGACAACGGTTCCTTCTTCCCCAAAATGTTTATTTCTTTATTTTGACTTTTCTTTCTTCTGCCCATTTGTCCAATATCTCAAATATATATTCTTGGTTTACATCGCCCTTTTCGGCAATCTGTTTCAACATTTCGTTTGAACTCTTATGCGTTGCCAAAAGCGCCTCAACGCCGGAATTCTCCTCGCTTATCCTTTTGACAAGGTTGTCATTGCCGCTCTTTATGATGTCGAGTTTTTTGTAATTTTGCGACAGCGCTTCGGCAATGTCTTTGTTTATATATTCGCTGACCTTCTGGACATTAGCGTTATAGTTCTCAAGCGTGCGTTGCAATTCTCTGAGGTTGTACCCCTTTTTCTTCTCTTCCAGAATGTCATCAAGCCTGCCGATCTGCTCCTCGGCTTTTTGTTCCATATCGTTGACAATCTTTAGCCTCTCCTCGACTTTCGAGATGACAGCCGTCAACTTGCCGACGCCTTCGGTGTACTTGTCGGTCATGGTTATGAACTGATTTATTCGTGACGAAAGGTCTGTGGCGCGCTCCGCCTGCGCCGAGAGATTTTTATAAATTTTCTCGAGATTGCCTTGTATGTCGCCTTTGAATGCCACATTGAGTTTGTCTATATCGCCTCTCATGGCATCATAGGTTTCTGCGAAGTCGTGCAAGCTGTTTTGCACCGGACTTAATAAATCTCGATAGCCTCTGAAGGTTTCTATTAGTGTTTTTATGTCGTTATCCATGCCTCTTCTCCTTTATTTTGGCGAACTTGCTGTTTATTTGTTTTTGTTTTTCTTTAAGATTTTGCAAATCGTTGCTTACCGTTTGAAGTATGAGTTTTGTTGCGGCGCTGTTCGACGACACCTCAGGCAAGAAGTGCAAGATGTCAATATCAAGCGCTTTGCTGTCCGCTCCTGCGCAAGCGTCGACAAGCTGACTCAAAATTTCGTCACCCGACAGCGCAAAATATTTTTTTGCGTCTTCGGCGCTGCCGATTTCCCAATACCTTATGCCTGCCTCGCGGTACTTGCCGTGAGCAATAAATTTTTCATAAATATCAATGCTTTCAAGCTGATAGGTGCGCTGTTTGTCGTCTGTGATCTTGTCGGCGGCAAAGCGCGCGTTGTCGTACTGTCCGAGATTGACGAACTGCCTTATGCGCTCTATTATGTCCTCTTGTTCCACCTCGATTCTGCTGACGATGTTGTCCAGTGCGGAAATGGCTTGCGCCGTCTGCTGCTGTTCAAAATTGTCTGCAAAAAACTGTTTGAAAGTGTCTATCTCTTTTTCTTCCGCCACGAACAAATGTTTTTTCGCCCGAGAGATACCGACATAAAACAAATTGAAATAATATCTGTATACTGAGTTCTCGTCGGCGCTCTTGCGGTTTATTAGTGTGCGTTCGAGGGAGCGCCATTTTTCGGCATTTGAACTCAACACGTTATAGAGCACAACGGTATCTCTTTCCAGTCCCTTGACTTCCGACACCGTAAGAATTTCTTGCGATTTCAACAATTTTCGCAAAGCGGATTTGTCTTTTGCGCCCGACACAATGACTGTGAAATTGTCAAAATTTTGTTTTGCAACGGCTGCGATAAAATTCTTTTCCTTGATATATTTCGGAATGTTCGGAGCAGAATTGTCTACGCTGTCGCCCTTCAGCACAAAACTATGCGTACCGAATTGGCGCACGTTTATTTCGCCTAATCTGTCGATAAGTTCGGCAATGCTCTTGGTGTTGCGGTAATTATGCGAAAGCTCCGCCACAGATACGACGTCCTTTTCGAAAAGCAACCTTTTCAGATATGCAAAACTGAAATATGACGGATTTATCATTTGCAAGGCATCGCCGACGCAAAACAGCTTCAGCGAAAGCCGCTTCATCAAATACAGACTGACCTCGGTCATATCCTGCACTTCGTCTATGACCGCCAACGAATATTTGTCGAGTTTTTCCGCTTTTTCAATGAGAGATCGGCTGATAAAATTGTTGTCCGTCAGTTTTTTCTGTTGCAAATGTTTTATATAATCCTGCGCAATGGAAAATATCGTTTGGCACTCTGCTGTGGAGAAACCGTCCTTTCGTCTCTGCGAATATTCCTCAAGAGTAAGCATAGACTTGGGGTTTTCGACGTCATAACAACCGAGAATCATGCCATAAATTTCTTTGTATATGACTTCGTACGAAAGATGCTTTATTCTTTCGAGTTTGGCGGCAAGCTGATGATTCTTGATGTTGGCAACATACTCTTTTGTGAAATAGCTTTCGCCAACGACTTTGATTTGCGAAGAAATGTATTTTACATACATATCCTCAAGCAGCATATATTCGACTTTTTTGTCCAGAAAAGCAATAATATCGTTTATTTGGTCAATGATACGACCGTCTTCATTTACGGTGAAATAGACTCCCAGTCTGGTTTCGATGGCTTTTTTATGGTTTTTGTCGGCAAAAATCACATTGCCCTCTGCATAATCTTTGACGAATTGACGCAAATTGGTCTTAAAAATTTCCACCTTCGATTGAGTATCGAGGAGCAACCCACGCGAAAAAGTCGTATACAGCACCTTGCCTGCATAACCTCTGCAAGCAGAAAAAACAATTTTGCTAATACAAATATTTGTCTTGCCGCTACCTGCCACTCCTTGCGCCAAGACATTTTTGTCTTCGATGGCAACAAGTCGCTTTTGGTCCTCGTTTAGTAGCGGAAAATTCACCTGATCTGCGTTTGAAAGAATATATAATTTGTCGAAATCCTCGTCAACTGTTGCCGTTTGGGATATTTCTGCGAATATTTGAACACTGTTTAGCAGTTGCGCCAAACGTTGGTCATTGCGTCTTTTCAAGTTTTCGGTGTCGGTATAAGCATAAAAAACAATGTCCTTTTCCGACAGTTTGAGTTTTGTTTTTACGCTTTTACCCAACTTGAAATATAAAAGGTGTTTTCCTTCTTGCAATGATATGCAAAAATTGTTTTCTTCTTGGAATTTAGACAAATCGACAATAATGCCGCCGGCGAGTTTTGACAGCAAAAAATCCACTGCGGCGAAATGCTTTGTTTCATCAATAAATCGCCGAGTTTTATAAATCTGACTTTGACTTGAAAGTACGCTTTTTTTTGTGTCGACAATAAGCCGCATAAGATTCTCCTTAGTATAGATTTTATCACACTATGACAAAAAAAGACAGATATTCTCAAGTTTATTATTTGTCTATTTAGATATTCTTAAATCTTTTGAAAAATTTATTTCTTTGTCGAAAAATAAAAAACGTCCAAATCGGCATCTTCCCAAAGCGTATTGAGCCGCAAGGTTTTGTCGGTGATATGATCTTTTACGCTGTTGAGTTCGAAGTCATAGGTTCTTACTGTTTGTTTCTTGGCGGCGTTTCGAATCTTTTTTTGCTCCTCGACAGTTTGGCGGCGATAATAATCTTCTACCCTTTCCGAAAGAGTTTTCATGGCTCTGTCCTTGTTCTTAAGTTGGGACCTTTCGTCTTGACATACCACGACAATGCCAGTCGGTAAATGTGTTATTCGCACAGCTGTTTCGACCTTGTTTACATTTTGACCGCCTGCGCCTCCCGAATGGAAAATGTCGATTCGGATATCCTTTTCCTGTATTTTGGGAGCCTTGTTCGATATTTTAGGCAATGCGACAACAATTGCAGAAAGTTTGTTTGTCGTTTTATGAATGCCGTTTTCATGCTTGAGTCTTGAATACGCGCCTTTGCCTATGATGTCGATTGTTGCGCTTTTTATGCCGCCGTCTATGTAATTGGTATTCATGATGTCAAGATCAAAACCGACATTGCCTGCGTATTTATGATAAATCTCAACAAGCCTTTGACAAAATTCAGCGCTTTGTATACGGCTGTCGCCGCTACGGATTTCCAGCGTAACCGTCTGCGTTTCTTCGTCAATTGGCAGTAAGGAATTTTTGAGCTTTTCAGCTGCTTGGGCGGCTTTTTCTTCCAACTCTATTTTTTCTTCAAGCAAAAGTGACAGCATTTCTCCGTTGGCATGCGGCAATGCCGTCTCGCATTTCTCCAGTTGCGCTAGGTTCTTTTCAAGCAAATCTCGAGCCTCTACGCTGTCCTGGATCAAAGCGCGTTCCCTGACAAGTCTTCTCCACATGCTGCCGTGAGCGGCTATTTCCGGCGCGGCGATAAGCTTGTCCAGTTCGGCAAATCTTTCTTTCAAGTGCGCGGTATCAGCCAGCAAACGCAAGAAAACCTCGTTCATTCACCACCTGTTGCGGACTTTTTCGGCAAAGCCCATGCAGTCGCTGAATTTTATTTCCTTGCCGTCATCAAGAATGGCGGCGCCTGAAAATTTTCCGAAGACTTGATGCGCATCTTGGGAGATTATCAAGGCAGTGAGGTCGGTCCTGTTGTCAAAAATCGGTTGAAAATCCATCTCCAGTCTGCCATCACTTGAGCTGAAGCGCCAAGGCGCCATAAAATCCTCTTTGCCCTCAACTGACGGTATTCCGAAATCGACTTCGTCAATTTTATGCGCTATTCCGTTATAAAAAAGCATATTCTCGCTTGCGGCAGAGGTGTCGCCGAAGCCGTAGCCGATATTGAAACCAAAGGTGCTGTTGTCCTCAAGTCTTGCAGACATTGAGCCCCAATACCAAGTATTGTCGTATGTCCAAACACCCCTGCCCCAGTCCAGCACTGCAAGCAAATTGTTCAAGTCATATTCCTTGTCGCCATAGACCATACTGCCCGACACCTTCATACAATTTATTTTCTGATTATAATAAAAAGCTTTGTCATCCTCGGCAAAGGGCGTGGCGATGACCATAGAATCTTTCGGCAGTTCGGATAAGTTTGCTTGAATTTTCAGCGCCTTTCCGTTTTTGAATTTCGGCATATAAAAATACAGCTGTCTGCTTTTGTCGTCTATTTTGAAACTCATTTCCAGTTTTTTGTTCTTATATGCTATGTCACCCGTAACGCTTGTTGAGGGCATATTCATCTTGCCCATCGGTAGCGGAATAAAAGCGAAGTTAGTGTCGAGTTTTTTGTTCTCAAAGTCAAAAACCTGCGCGCTGGCAAGTCCCATATATGAATTGTCGGCGATAGTCAAAGATATGCCGAACTTGTCGTTTCCAAAATAATAATAGTCCCACTCTTTGACGCGGATTTTGGCGGCTTTTATGTCCTTTCTGTCATAATTTAGCACCAAATGCGTTGCGTATCCGGCTTCTGTCAACCGTCCGTAACTATCAAGAAGTTTTTTCGATTCTGTGATTTTATGATGCGCCATAATACCTCCTTAATAAAGTTTTGTCGCCACAAGCACACAAGCGTATACCGCTTCAAGTCCAAGTTCCATAACTTTTTCTTGTGTGTTTTCGTCGTCGGTTTCGGGCTGAAACCAAATGTATTTTATGCCTAAGGCTGCCGCCTGTTCGAGAACAGGCAACGCTCTTTTCGGCGGTACAACCATATTTATGACAAATATTTCTCCATGTCAGCCCGCCTTTTTTAGTTTTTTTAGATTGGCTCCGATAAACTTCACTCCTTTGAAAAACAGCTTTGGATTGCATTGCTCTGCGGTGAGGCTCTTCTCGATTCCAAAAGACATAATCAGCATGGAAATAAAGAAAGTCGGACCGAAATAATTTACATCTATCAAACCGTATAATTCAAACAGTAGCAATCCTGCGGCTATGGCAAATTTCTCTATTTGAAAACCTTTGGTGAGCGCGGAGCGGTAGCGCCAGAAGGTGAAGAATCCGAAGAAAATCAACCCAAACAAGCCCATATTTGCCAATATCTGAAAAAATGTCGAATGATACCAATAAGGGGAATAGCCGTCGCCTGCCAACCCGCCAAGGCGGAAGTCCCAGCCTGCGCCAAAAATCGGGTTGTTCTTGAAGGTGTCCCACGCAAGCAAATAGAACCCGTCTCTGCCACTGTCACTCAAACCCTTGCCTAACATTATGCCAAGGATTTTTGACACTTGAGGTCCATAATATGCAACGAGTGCCACAGCGGCGCAAAAACATATCGAAACAGTCAGTCCGACACCTAGTTTGTTCTCGGTCTTTGCCATGGTATAACTCAGCATAAACGGCAGCGCCATAGTTGTGAAAAGTATGGTGCCGCGGCAACCTGTGGTCACAATCAGCGCATACTGCAACAGCGCCAAAGCGATAAAGAGATAGCCAAAGCGTTTCTTTTTTATGGCATAATAAAAGCTTGCCGGCATACACATCGACAGCATCGGCGCCACGTTGTTGGTGCTTGCCCAACCAAGGTCAAGCTGTTTGTAGTTTATACAGTATTCTATCGCTTCATAACTGCCAAGACGGTAATAATAAATCAACATTTGCGCGCTCATGACAATACCTGCTACAAACATAATGAGCAGTATGTACTTCAGCATTTCTTCGCCGCTTTTTTTGTCGGTTGTTGCGAGAAAAAACAAAAAACATGCCGAAATTGCCAACATAAGCGCCAACACCAATAGCACGACTATTGAGTTCCTGCCGCTTCGAGCGACACCGCCAAGCACCATAGGCAACGTCAAAAACAACAACGACAATGTCGAGCCCTTCAGTCTGCCTTCGGCAAACAGTTGCGAAAATTTTGGTCTGTAAAAAATTATATGAAATATTATGCCGCCGAACAGCAGTCCGACCGCCACATAAATTATCCAACCGAAGTTGCCCAAGTCATGCCTATTCATCGAAATAATCAGCACAAACATAAACAGTATCGGCAACAGTTTCGAGGTATCACGACTGAAAAACAGCGCTGCGGCGGCAAGAGTGCATAACACCATGACGCCCACAACCCATAAGTTTGTTGCCCAGAACGCCAATATCAGCGCCCCAATCAGCCAAACAAACAGATTATCATTGAAAATAAACGAAAAGATTTTGTTAACAGAATTCTTTTTTGTGTCGAGGTTTTGCATGAGTCTTTCCTTTAAACGTAATATCTTTCATTATAAGCCTTCGATGGTATTCTGTCAACGCGCAAGGTACGGAGCGGAAAAATCTCTTATCCGCGCCGCCGATTATATAGTTAGTTATTCTGCCTTTTTGTTTTTGTATTTGTTGGCAAAAAACAGCGGAACAAAGGTCAGTACAGCCACCGCTGCGGCGATTATAAACAATTCTTTCGACGGAGTGAACCCGCTGACCGGTACGCCGTCATAAAACAGCGTTATCGCCTTCCCTAAACCTTTGATTACCGGATTGGCGATTGCGGGACCCAGTACCATCGGTATACACACATAAAAGAAAAGTCTTACGCCCTCAAGTTGTCCGCGCTGTTCCTCGGGATAGAGGTTCTTGCACCACATCATAAGCGACTGATAAATGACCATATAGCCACCGCCGATAAATATTACAGCAATGCTGATTACGAGCTTGTTGATGAAATCTCCATTGCCCACGTAGTGAGAAAGCACCAGAATAAAAAGACCCAGGATGTTTCCCAGCAGTGCCACAGCGACGACAGGCACGTATTTTTGCTTATTGATAAACTTCCCTGCGACAAGAGTAAACGGAATGGCAATAATCAGTCCTATGCCCAGCAGAATGCCCGAGGTGCCTTCATCATAGCCTCTTGTATAGATGAAATAGTTTGTCAGATGCGGAAAGTAGACATTAAAGCTGATAAAAAACATGCTGAATATCAAAAACACAAGAAGAAGCATTTTGTTTTTGAGTAATAATTTGAAATTAAAGGCGTTGCCAAACTGATGAAAATACCCTTTCGGGTCAACGCTTGGTTTCAGCGACGGCGAATCCTTGAGTGTGAAGGCGCAATATATGCCGACGAAGATTACAAAGCTGCCCATTATGATAAAGAATGCAAAATAGCCCAGCGCTCCGATGATGATGCCGCCTATTACGGAGCCGATAATCGTCGCAATGACGGGTTGCACAGCGACCACCGCGCCCAGTCCGCCTCGGTTGTTTGCCGTGCTGATATCGGTTGTCCAAGGATTGAAGCCTGCGTCGTTGCCCAGCGAGCCGAAGAACGACATAATGGCGTCAGCCATGACTACCATAGATGCCATAACCATAATGTTGCTGCTCTTTATGAATTCCGTCGCGCCAAAGACTATGGTGAATACACCCCAAAGGATATAGCCCGACACAATAAAAGGTTTTCGCTTGCCGAGTCTGTCGCTACCCGTACCGGAAATGAATGTCGAAAGCGTCGACACAATGGCGCTGATTGCGACCATCCAAGTGATAATCTCGGGGTTGGGCGCAACTTTTGCATATACGAAAGTATTGAACCACTGATTCTCGATGTTCCAACAAAGCTGTCCCGCCAGTCCCGCAATCCAAATGATAATCCAATTTTTTGCGCTGATCTTGCTTTTTGTCTCTTCCATACCCCACTCCCTTATGAAACTTGATAATACAATTATACCACTTCCAAAAATTCAAGCAAGGGGCAAGATTTTTATAAACGTTTTTGCAAATTGCTATTGATT
>CAYJBS010000035.1:0-15251 GCA_964368435.1 uncultured Christensenella sp.
GTCGGCAGCCGTGCAACCTGTCGCAATAAATGCCTTCAACCGTTCTTCAAGCGCCGTCTCAAGCTCGGATAAACACGAAATCGGTTTGGTGATTTGCGCAAGTTTGGAAACATAGACTACATATCCTTCAGCATCGATATTCATAATTTTGTCGGCGCGGAAAGCCGGCAAAACGGTAAAATCTCTAAATTTATTTTTCAGCGCCGCAAATGTAGACAAATCGTCAAAGACTTCGTTTGTCGTGAAGATATATTTCACATTTGATTTTTTTATGATATCGGAGGGCTTGATATGATGTTTTTTGATATATTCGTTGCAAAAGTCCCAGATATATTCGGCGCTTTTCTCGTTTATCTCGACTTTGCAATCAAAATATTCTTCCAACTCGCTTTGCGACCAATGATAAAGAGGATTTCCGAAAGCCGTGCCCACGGTTTTGCAGTAGGCAAAAAATTTCTCCTTGTCGCTTTTGTTTCCGGTGATATATTCTTCGTCTATTCCAAAGTTTCGCATCAAACGCCATTTGTAATGATCGCCTTTCAGCCAGACAGCATAGATGCTTTCGAACTGCTCATCGGCTAACAATTCCTTTTCGGACAAGTGGCAATGATAATCAAATACCGGCATATTCTTGGCATATTGCGTGTATAACTCAATTGCGCTGTCATTTGATAACAAAAAATTTGTTTTGATATAACTCATAATGTTACTCCTAAAATGCTATTTCGGCAAAGCTTTCGCTTTTGCATCTGTATTCACCGTTGATTGTCTGCATAACTTTGATAAAGGGATTTGCAAACCTTTCAAGCACTTCTGCTGCGTAAACCTCATATTTGTACCTTGCTTTTTTTGTAGAAATCAGTACAGCTTATAGGCTGCCGAATCATTGAAGCGGTCACCGTTGATTATGTCGCCGAATTCGATAGTGCCGTCGGCTAGAATCGTATATATGCTTGCGCCTTGATTAAGCTTGTCGGACATCTTTTTGTTAAATGCGTTGTAGCTACTGTAGCCGGAAAAGCGATTATAGCAAAGCCATACGCCTTTGTAACGAATTCTAAAATTGTTAACATGGTCATGGCCTGCGACGACAGCTTGAGTGCTTCCACTCTCTAGTATTGCATCGAAAAAGCCTCCGTTATGCTTTGCGCATCCTACTTTTTCTCTTTTTTCTCCGAAGGAAGCCATGGTGCCATCTTCTCCCTCCACTCCGATATTCAACGCTCCTTCTGCGTTTTTAGGGGCAGCCTCGTATGCGTCTGCGTATTCGCATAATGGGATATGAAGGAACACCATTGATTTTATGCCCTCATCAAGCATAGCTACGCGTTCTTTGTACCAAGACACTTGCGAAGGCTTAACGTAGTCGTAGCTATCTTTCGGAACGTTAAATTTCTTTGCGTCATCTTTGCTTATATTTTCGCCGGAATCCAAGAAAAACAGCGATTGTGATACAGTGCCGCCAGTCGTTAAGATATTTATTTGAGTATTTCCGTTGCCCCAAACTTCTTCGCCTGCGGCGGTATGCTGTTTGTCCTTTTCGATAAGACAATGCGAATATGATGAATAAATGTCTATAAATTCTTCACATGAAATGCTTCGTGCATTATCACCTTCATGATTTCCCAAAACCGCAATCCAATATACTCCGAGCTTTTCCATGACCTCACAAAACTGAATGACACGCGCGCGGTTTGTCGATGATGTGATGACGTCTCCTTCTAGGACGACTAAATCGGGTTTTTCTGTTTGAATATTTTCGATAAAGAATTTCATCGTAAAATAACCCTTTTTGCGATAGGTATCCAAATGCATATCGGTAAAGGATAAAATTTTGAGCGGCGTTGACGAAATGTTCCCTTCTGTGTCGGGTATGTATATGGATGTAGGTTGGTCGCCTTCTGCGGCGTTGACTGCCAATCGACTGCCTACGGCTTGTATTGCCGAAATATCAACGTCGATTTTCACGGGTATGAACAAATATAACATTGTTCCCGTAATTACCAGCGCAACAACCACAGTTGTGATAATTATGATTGCTTTTTTACTTAATTTCTTGAATTTTTTATTGCCCACAAGTTGCTCCTTATCCCGTAATATTCGTCTGTTCCGATGAGCGGAACTAAATTTCATTATTTTTATATTACCACATTCAGAGGTTTCTTGTCAATACCCATTCCGTCTTTGAGCGCATTCGAAAACCCACTATTTTCGCATGGAGATATTGACATTTTTTATCTAGAGTGCTATCATATATGAAACGAAATTCCGTTCAACGGAATGATTAAGGAGGCGCATGGCAAGTACACAATCGGTGGACAGATTTACTGACATAATTGATGTTGTTGCGGAAAATCCGAAAGGCAAAACCCTTTCTGAAATCGTAACAAAAGTAAATTTGCCCAAAACGACGGTTCATCGCACCCTAAACGCTTTGGTAGAGAACGGCTACATCATGAAAGACGCTTCGGGGTTATATACGGTAGGCTACAAATTCCTTTTGCTGGCAAAAAAATATCTCGGCTCTCTGGACATAAGAGAAGTAGCAAGGCCTTTCTTGAGACGCTTAGTCGTTGACTTCTCAATTACGGCGCATATTGCTGTTCTGCAAGGAAACAAAGCGGTTTACATCGAAAAGTTGCGTCCTTTCAGCTTTGAGTGCACCTATTCCGATATTGGAAAAATCATAGATTTGTATTGCAGCGGACTGGGCAAAAGTTTGCTTTTGGGCGTCAGCGACGAAGTTCTTGAGGCCTATTTGAACACTACAGAATTCAAGCGTTATACTCGCCAAACCTTGGACAAAAACGGCTTGCGTCAAGCGCTGGCTCTTGCAAGAGAACAAGGTTATACCGTTGACAATCAAGAACACGAAGAAGGCGCTTTTTGTATTGCGATGCCTATTTATGATTATACCGGAGCCGTAATAGCGGCAATCAGTATGTCAAAACCCGACGAATGGTTGCTTGAAAACGGTAGCGCAAAAAACGCGTTGCTGAACACGGCGTATGAGATCTCAAAACTCTTCGGCGCATCGGACAACCAATAACCAAAATTATTTAATTATGAGGAGCGAGCAATGAAACTAACTTTTAGATGGTACGGAAAAGACGATAAAATCACCCTCAACGATATACGCCAGATTCCCACTCTTTCGGGCATCGTCACCGCCCTTTACGATACGCCTGTCGGCAAGATTTGGAGTCAAGAATCCATAGCAAAGCTTGTAGATGAATGCAACGCAAACGGCTTGGAGTGCGAGGTTATTGAGAGCGTGCCCGTTCACGAGGACATCAAACTCGGCAAACCCACAGCAACCGAATATATCGAAAACTATAAGGAAAATATTCGCCGACTTGCAAAACACGGCATAAAATGCATCTGCTACAACTTCATGCCGGTTTTTGATTGGTTACGCAGCGAACTTGCCCACAAAAATACCGATGGTTCAAATAGCTTGGCTTATAATCACGACAGCGTGCTGTCGATGAATCCTCTCACCTCTGACCTCAGTCTGCCCGGTTGGGACAGCAGCTACGACAAAAACGGGCTGAAAACGCTTCTTACCGAGTATTCTGCGGTAACCGAAGACGATTTGTGGCGCAATCTGACTCATTTTTTGACGGAGATTATTCCCGTTGCCGAAGAATGCGGCGTAAAAATGGCAATTCACCCCGATGATCCGCCGTGGGGAATTTTTGGCTTGCCGAGAATAATAACCAATTATGAAAATTACAAACGGTTTTTGTCAACCGTCGACAGCCCATATAACGGCATAACACTTTGCACAGGCTCGCTTGGCGCTTCGGCGACCAACGACATTATCGCTATTGCCCGTCTTGCAAAGGGCAGAATACCCTTTTTGCATCTTCGCAACATTAAGCGCACCGACAAGTTCGATTTTGTCGAAACGGCTCACCCTTCGGCTTGCGGAAGCTTGGATATGTACGCCATATTAAGAGCCATGGCAGACGACGGTTTTGACGGCTATATCCGTCCCGACCACGGCAGAATGATTTGGGGAGAAGAGGGAAGATACGGTTACGGTTTATATGACAGAGCCTTGGGCGCAACCTATATCGCAGGACTTATGGAAGCAATAGAAAAATCTGACAGGAGCAAAAAATGAAAAAGAATATAGTTATATCTGGCGCAGGCGGCGTTCTTTGCGGCGAAATCGCAAATTTTTATGCAGCTTTGGGCTACAATGTCGCGCTATTAGACATCAATGAAAACAGCGTTTTTGCTTTAGCCGAAACCTTGAACAAAAAAGGATATTCGGCAAAGGGTTACAAAGCCAATGTGCTTGAAAAGGACTCTCTCGAAGAGGCGTACGAAGCAATAAAAAAGGACTTCGGCAGCTGTGATTTGCTTATAAACGGCGCAGGCGGCAACAGCCCCAAAGCAAGTACCGACATTGAATTCCATTCGCAACAAAAAGAGGGCGTAAAAGGCTTTTTTGAATTGGAAAAAGCAGGCGTGGATTTTGTGTTCAATCTGAATTTTATGGGCACCTTTCTTACGACGCAGGTGTTTTCGAAAGATATGGCAGCAAACGGAAAGGGAAATATCATCAACATCTCTTCCATGAATGCCTTCAGTCCTTTGACAAAAATTCCTGCCTATTCGGGAGCAAAGGCGGCTGTTTCAAACTTTACCCAATGGCTTGCCGTGTACTTTGCGGCAAGCGGCATAAGAGTAAATGCCATTGCCCCGGGATTCTTTTCTACAAATCAGAACAAGAGTTTGCTTTATAATGAGGATGGCAGTTTGACTCCTCGTTCGCACAAAATTCTTTCGAAAACTCCCATGGGCAGATTCGGCGTTCCCAAAGAACTGCTCGGCACCTTGGAGTGGCTCACCGATGACGACAAAAGCGGCTTTGTCACCGGCATAGTAGTGCCTATTGACGGCGGTTTCAGCGCTTATTCCGGAGTGTAATAAACTATGGTTGGCGTTGCAGTAATCGGCGTTGGGCGCATGGGTCGTGTCCACGCAAGAAACTTACAAAAGCACAACGTAAAAGGCGCAAGACTTGTTGCCATATGCGATGTGCATAATATAATAAATTTACATAGTAATTCGCATCGGCGCTTGGATAAGTTTTATTCTTGCGAACTTATGCTTCCAAAAACTGTTTTTTCCTTTTCAGGAGCATTTGCGCCAAAGCTCAAAGCGTCAAAAAATACCTTTTCCGCATCGGCATATCTGTTTTCGTCATTGGTATGCATAATTGCAAGCGTCTCGCCCTTGTTTACATAATCCCCTGTTTTTTTCTTCAAGATTATGCCTGCTTGGTGATCGATGCCGTCTTCCTTTTTCAGTCTGCCCGCGCCCAGAAGCAGTGACGCGACGCCCAGCTTTTCCGTGTCGGTTTTCTGAATGAAGCCTTGACTTTTCGATTTTACGGCAATTTGATATTTCGCTTTGGGGAATAAGGATAAATCTTTCAATATATCGGTATCGCCGCCGTGCGCTTCTACCATTTGTAAAAAACATTTATATGCCTTGCCTTGTTCCAGCGCGTTTTTGGCCTGTTCATAACAGCTTTCAATGTTGCCTTTTCCGCAGAGTTTGAGCATATGCGCCGCAAGCGTCAAAGAAACAGCTATAAGGTCTTCAGGGCCTTTTCCGCAGAGACTTTCAACAGATTCTATTACTTCAAGGGAATTGCCGATGGCATACCCCAGAGGAATATCCATGTTCGTAATAACGGCGGTGACTTTTTTCCCGGCGCCTTTGCCGACGGATACAAGCTGACCGGCAAGTTCCGTTGTTTCTTCAAGAGTTTTGCAGAAAGCGCCGCTGCCCGTTTTGACATCAAGCACAATACAATCTGCGCCAACGGCAATTTTTTTGCTCATAATACTCGATACAATGAGAGGCAGGCTCTCGACAGTCGCCGTAACATCGCGAAGCGCGTACAGTCTTTTGTCCGCCGGTGCCAGATTACCCGATTGACCGATGACACTCAGTCCGATTTTGTTGGTTATTTCAAGAAATTTCTCACGGGGAAGAGCTGTTTGATAGCCTTTTATGGCTTCAAGTTTGTCGATGGTGCCACCTGTGTGTCCCAGACCTCTTCCTGACATTTTTGCAACCTTGATGCCACATGCGGCAACGATTGGGGCAACGATAAGCGTGGTTTTGTCGCCTACTCCTCCAGTGGAATGCTTGTCGGCTTTCAGACCGGTTATACCCGAAAGGTCAACCATATCGCCTGAACGCGCCATAGCCATGGTCAAGGCAATAGTTTCGTCACGGTTCATACCTTGAAAGTATATCGCCATAAGTAGCGCCGCCGCCTGATAATCGGGAATCGAGCCGTCGGTATAGCCTTTGACAAAAAACTCTATCTCTTCAACGGAAAGGGCTTTTCCGTCACGTTTTTCTTTGATTATATCGTATATTCTCAATTTTTCTCCTATCTTGAACCCTTATCGTAGGGTATGCCTTCCGCCTTTGGCGCTCTTGATTTCTTTGAGGTAAAAACAAGGACTATTAAAGTCACAATATAAGGTATCATATTATATACGTCGCGCGGCACCTTTAAGCCGGCAAGAAACGGTATCAGGGTGTATGCCGAAGAAAGTGTGCCCATGAAAGCGAAAAACAAAGCGGCGATAAATATTCTCCCCGGTTTCCATTGTCCGAATATCATAACGGCGAGAGCGAGGAAACCGTATCCGGAAACGTTGCCCGAGAAAATAGCCATAGTCGCAATAACAAAGAACAAACCGCCTATGCCGCCTAGCACACCGGAAATGAATACTCCGGAATATCTTATTTTGAATACGTTTATACCCACTGAATCAGCGGCTTGCGGATGTTCGCCGCAGGAACGTAACCTAAGTCCGAACTTTGTTTTATAGAGTGTAATAGAAGAAATTATCAAAATTATCACACCGATAAACACCGTAAGATAAACGTCGGTAAAAAACATTTTTCCTATGAATGGAATTTCGGATAGCCCGGGAATCTTTCTTATAAAAAATATATTATCGTAGGGTATGTTCTTCACCGTCAACATCGTGCGGGCAGTAAAAACCGCAAAAGCAGGCGCTATCATGTTCAATGCAGTGCCTGTTATCGTTTGGTCTGCTTTCATATTTATTGATGCAAAAGCAAGCAAAAGCGAATATACCCCGCCGGCAATAGCCGCTATCAGCATAGCCACCAACAATAACAATTGGCCTGTTAAAGCTGAATTTGACATTTGCACCGAATAAATAAAAATAATACCTGCAAAGGCGCCGATTATCATGATACCTTCAAGAGCGATGTTGATAATGCCGCTTCTTTCGGAAAACATTCCCCCCAGAGCGACGAGAAGTAAAGGGATAGCTATGGGGAGCGTACGTTGAACAATAAAATAAAATGCATCCATATACTATTTGTCCTCCTTAATTTCGTTTTTTGCATCGGGCAAAGGGGAAAGAGGCATAGACCTTTTTTCACCTCCGTTGCCGTCGGTGTCGTTTGTTATTTTTGATTGCTTTCTTGATGCGGCATTCTTTATGAGTTTTCCGATAACATTTTTAATAATTAAGGCAAAGGCGCTGAAATAAATGATTATCGCGATGATTATATCAATAATTTCCGGAGCGAAATTCAGTAATTGGATATAATATCCGCCTCGTTGGAGGTGAGAGATAAATAAGCCGGCAAATATAATAGCAAGGGGATTGGACATCCCAAGCAGCGCGACCGGGATACCATTGAAGCCGTTTGCCGCCAAAGAGTTTATCGGCTCATAAACATTGCTTGCGCCGGCAAGAATCATCAGCGTTCCTCCGAGTCCGGCAATTGCTCCGGCAATTGTCATCGATAATATTATATTCCTTTTTGCATTCATGCCCGCATACGTTGACGCGTTTTTATTGTAGCCGCAAGCCTTTAATTCGTAACCGAAGGTAGTACGGTTAAGAATTATCCATAGAATTATGGCGAATACAATAGCAATGATTATTCCGCCGTTAATATTTGAGTTAGGAAATATACTGTCAAGACCCATCTTGGGGATATTGCTTGCTTCGGGTAGCAACCTTGTTCTTTGTTGTACAGAAGTAAACATTGCGCCGTTGTTTTTTATCAGCATATCCACAAGATACATGCCGATATAATTCAGCATAATCGACGTTATTACTTCGTTTACGTTCAAAAGCGCTTTAAAGACACCGGGAATAATCCCCCATAGCGCTCCTCCGAACAACCCTGCAGCTACGCAAACCGGCCAAAGAAGACTTGAGGGTATGGCATTTTGCCACATAAACGCAACATACATGGCAAAATACATTCCCATAGTATATTGTCCCGTGGCGCCTATATTAAATAATCCTGTTTTGAAAGCAAAGCCTACGGAAAGTCCGGTACATATTATCGGTGTTGCATAATAAAATACATTGGCAATACCGGTAATTCCTCCCGAAAATCCGCCTTTAAGCACCATACCTAAGCCGGCAAAAGCTTGCGAAGGATTTATAAAAAGCATAATTATCAGTCCAACCAGCAAACCGCAGACTATTGCAAGAAAAGAGGATACAAAGCTATTCATTCCTTTGCTTTTTACAAATAACTTTAAAGCGGGTTCTTTGTTGTTGACCGGAACAAATAATCCTTTAAGGAACAATGCCATGGAATTTTTTAGGTTAATTAACAATGCTTTGAATTTATCCATTTTTCACCATCCTCTTGGCTCCGGACATATAAAGACCGAGTTCTTCAACAGTGGTTTCTTTCGGATTAAATTCCCCCGTGATTTCACCTTCGTACATAACTAATATCCTGTCGGAAATATTCATTACTTCGTCAAACTCAAGAGAAATAAGCAACACTCCTTTACCGGCATCACGCTCTGCAATCAACTGTTTATGGATATATTCTATTGCGCCCACGTCAAGTCCTCTTGTCGGTTGCACTGCAATCAACAGTTCGGGATTTTTATCTATTTCTCTTGCTATTATGGCTTTTTGCTGATTGCCACCCGACATACTTCTTGCAGGGGTAACGGCATTCTCACCACTTCTGATATCGTATTGCGCAATCAATTTCTTGGCATATTCTCTTACCTCTTTAAATTTAATAAATCCAAATTTATGAAAATCCTTTTGCCAATACCGTTGAAGCACGAGATTTTGTTCAAGGGTGTAATCCAAAATCAAGCCATACTTATGTCGGTCTTCCGGGATATGGCTTAGACCGTATTTGCTTCGTTTACGAATGGACGCTTGAGTGATATTATGTCCGCATAATGTTATTTTCCCTTTATATTTCAGTCCTCTGTTCTTATAAAAGACCGAAAGATTTTTTCTGTGCGCATATAAAGTTTTGAAAACTCCGTAGGCAGCGGGCTTTTCAAGTCCCGTCAACGCATAGACAAGCTCGCTTTGCCCGTTTCCTTCAATGCCCGCCACGCATACGATTTCACCGCCGCGAACGTTGAAGGAAATATTTTTTACTGCGTTATTTTTATGCATTTTTGACGGAACGGTCAAGCCTTCGACTTTTAAAACCTCGCCGGCAGGAGCAGATATTTTTTTGTCTGTTTCAAAATTTATTTCTCTGCCTACCATCATTCTGGATAGTTCTTCTTTGTCCGTTTCGAGAATGTCGACCGTGCCGATATGTTTACCCTTTCTTAGGACGGTGCAACGATCGGCAACTTCCATTATTTCGTTTAGTTTATGTGTGATAAAAAGAATTGATTTGCCTTCCTTGGTGAGATTATGCATAATTTGCATAAGCTCCTTAATTTCCTGCGGCGTAAGCACCGCGGTAGGTTCGTCAAAAATTAGTATTTCATTTTCTCTATAAAGCATCTTGAGAATTTCTACTCTTTGTTGCATGCCAACGGAAATATTCTCAATCAATGCGTCCGGATTGACCATTAATCCGTATTTTTCGCTTATTTCAATAAGTTTTTTTCTTGCTGTTTTCTTGTTTAAAAAACCGTAGGTGTTGGGCTCCACTCCTAGTATAATGTTTTCGGTTACGGTAAAAACTTCCACCAGCTTGAAGTGCTGATGTACCATTCCTATACCTAATGCGTTTGCGTCATTCGGATTGTTGATTTTTACTGTTTGTCCATTCTTTCTTATTTCACCCTTTTCCGCCTGATATAAACCGAAAAGGACGCTCATAAGCGTGGATTTCCCCGCTCCGTTTTCGCCAAGGAGCGCATGTATTTCGCCCTTTTTCAGCGTAAGGGTAATATTATCATTTGCGATTATACCGGGAAACTCTTTGGTTATGTTCAGCATTTCGATAACGTTTTCCATGTATACCCCTTTTTAAATTAACGGGTGAAAGGATCTCTCCTTTCACCCGTAATCAATGATTCTTTATGGAATTATTAAGCTACAACCGATACTGTAACTTTCGATAAGCCAAGACCTGTTGTCAATTCCTGAGCTGTTGCCACACCTGTGTCGGAAGCAACGGTGATTGTGCGGAGAAGAGTGATTTCTTCGGCTACCAATTTAGCGAAGATAGCATCATAAGCCGCCTTATTAAACGCGCTGAATCTGTCAAATGCATTGGCATTCGCGTCTCCGATTACTGTTGTAGGAAGGCCTACGCCGCCGTTTGCCGCATTGAAATATACGGTATCTCCACCGTAAGTGTCAGCAAAAGTGTCGTTATAAAAAGAAGTCAAGACATCTTGAACAGATCTTCCTAAGCCTTTTGTTGCCGATGTGATAACAGTTGCGCTGTCATAACGCTGATCTACGTCTACACCGATTACTTTTTTGTTTGCTTCGCCCGCTGCCGACATAACCGATTTTCCTACGCTGCCGCCGCAAGCAAATATTACTTGCGCGCCGTTTGTGTACATCGCAGCCGCTGTGTTTTTGTTTTTGGGCAATTCGGCAAAATCACCGGTATAATGATATGCTGCCGTAATAGCGCCGGTTGCTAAACTGAGTTCGTTTGCCGCATATTCAGCGCCCTTTAAATAACCGTAACCGAAAGCTTGAACCGCAGGCACTGCCATGCCGCCCATAAAGCCTATATTTGTATAGCCGTCTTTTACTGCCGCATAACCCGCAAGAAAGCCCGATTGCTCTTCGGCGTACATTATCGACGCCACATTGGCTTCTGTATTATAGGCGTATTCTTCCGTGTGAGGAGCGCCGTCAAGAAGTATGAATTTGACTTCCGGATATTTCGTTTGCGCATAATATACGGGTACTTCAAATAAATAGCCGGGGGTTACTACGATTTTCGCACCTCCCGCCACCGCTAAATCTATAGTCGCAAGATAAGCTTCGTCGGTTGCCGCTTCGGGTTTGTAATATTTATGCGAAATATTATTATTTGCCGCAGCATAAGCCACGACACCTTCCCAAGCTCCCTGATTAAATGATTTGTCGTCTATGTCGCCCTTATCTGTGATAAGAGCAATCTCGTATGTTTCCGATCCTCTTTTGCAAGCAACAAAAGCTGTCATGCAAGCAAGCGCCAAGGCCAACACGAGTACGATACTAAGAATTTTTTTCATTTGTGTTTATCCTCCTATGTATAAAGCTTTTGCATTTCTACAAATTTAGTATATCACAAACAAATAGATTATGCCAATTATGATGGTTTTTATGGAATTCTGCAAAATTACAGATTATTTTTATTAAAAGAATATGGTATAAGTGTTTCTAATGTAAACAAAGTAAAATCATGTATGGAGTTTGCAAGAATAATGGGGAAATCCGACTTGCAAAACTCCAACATAACTTGTCGGCAGACTCCGCACGGAGGACAATAAACCCCTTTATCGTTCTTTTGTCCGCCAACAATCGCCATCGCCCTGAAATCTCTTTTGCCTTCCGATACCGCCTTGAAAAAAGCCGTCCTTTCGGCGCAGTTCGACGGCGAATAAGCGGCATTCTCTATGTTGCAACCGGTGTATATTTCGCCATCGGAAGTTAACAGCGCCGCGCCCACCTTGAAATTTGAATAAGGAACGTATGCCCGCTCTTGCGCCCTCAACGCTTCCGTTATTAATTTCTTTATTATATTATCATCCATTATATATCTCCGTAAAAAAGCTTGTTCCCGAAATCTCTTTCGGAAGGTTGAAGATGTCAAGAATTGTTGCGGCAATATCCGAGAAACTGTCGCGCACCTTCAAATCAATTCCTTCTTTGATTGCTTTTCCATAAATCAAAAGAGGAACATATTCTCTCGAATGGTCCGTAGAGGGTGTGGAGGGATCGCAACCGTGGTCTGCGGTAATCATCACTATGTCCTCCGCTTGCATTTGGGAAATAAAAACTTCCAGTTGCTTGTCAAATTGCGTAAGCGCGTTGGCATAACCGTCCACGTCGTTTCTGTGTCCGAAATCCATATCAAAGTCCACTAAATTTGTGAAAGCCAAACCCCTGAACTCTTTTGATAGCAGTTGTGTCGTTATTTTCATACCCTCGGCATTGCTTTTTACAGGATGCGATTCGCCGATGCCTTTTCCTGCAAACACATCGAAAATCTTTCCGACGGAAATTGTGTCCAATCCGTTCTTTTGCAATATGTCAAGCATAGTCGTTTTTGGAGGCAAGAGCGAAAAATCGTGTCGGTTCGCCGTTCTTTTATAATCGGGATAGGCGCCCTCAAAAGGTCTTGCGATAATTCTGCCTACTCCGTGTTCGCCATGCATAATTTCTCTTGCTATTTTGCAATAACGATATAATTCTTCTATCGGAACAAGTTGCTCGTGCGCCGCAATCTGAAAGACGCTGTCGGCAGAGGTGTAAACGATAAGTCCGCCCGTCCGCAAATGCTCCTCTCCATAATCTCTTATTACGTCTGTTCCCGAATATGGCTTGTTGCAAAGCGCCTTACGTCCGGTTCTTGTTTCGAATTCCTTTATTATTTCTTCGGGAAAACCGTTCGGATAGGTCGGCAATGGGCTACGCGAAATAACTCCTGCTATTTCCCAATGCCCTATTGTGGTGTCCTTGCCGTTTGATTTTTCGGCAAGCTTGGCAAAACTTGCTTGCGGATAGGGATGAAGCATTCCGCCCTTGACTCCCGATATATTAAACAGCCCGAGTTTCGTAAGGTTGGGAACGGAAAAACGCGGAGAAGAAGAAATTGCGGCAAGAGTGTTGCTGCCTTCGTCGCCATATGCCTTTGCGTCGGGAAGTTCTCCCACACCGACGCTGTCAAGAACTATAAGAAAAACTCTTTTAATCATAACGTTGCCAGTTCTAAAGCTATTTTCATCATTTGGGTAAATGAAAGCTGACGCTCTTCGGCGCTGCAAGATTCGCCCGTAAAGGGACAATCCGAAATTGTGCATATGCAAAGAGCATTTTTGTCGGCGCGCGCCGCATTCATATAAAGAGCTGCCGATTCCATTTCTACCGCAAGCACCCCCATTTTCTGCCAGTCTTTCAAACTGTTGGCATCGTCATAAAAACAGTCGGAAGAAAGTAAATTGCCGACAACGGGAACGATACCCATATTCTTTGCGATTTCTGTGGCTTTTTGTAGCAGATCAAAGGAAGCGAGAGGCGCAAAGGTTCCCGGCAGATTAAACTGCCCGGCATAATTTGAATTGGTGCAGGCGCCCATTCCGAATACGATATCACGCAATTTGAGCGAGGGATGGATGGCTCCCGCCGAACCCACTCTTATTATGTTTTCCACACCATAAAAGTTATAGAGTTCATAACTGTAGATGCCTATGGATGGAATGCCCATTCCCGATGCCATAACGGAAACTCTTTTGCCGTTGTAATTGCCGGTATAGCCGTTTATTCCGCGTACGCTATTGACAAGCACGGCATCTGTCAAAAATGTTTCGGCAATAAATTTCGCGCGCAGAGGGTCGCCGGGCATAAGCACGGTCTTTGCGAAGTCGCCCACCTTTGCCGTAATATGAGGTGTCGGGATATTTGCCATGGTTCCTCCTATTTGTTTGTCTTTGCTATTTTTACTAGCGCGCTTGTTCCGAGACGCGTACAGCCGAGATTTATATAATCCTCGGCATCCTCAAAACTTCTTATACCGCCCGCCGCTTTTATTTTGATGTTTTTGCCGACATATTCGCCGAACAACTTGATGTCTTCTCTTGTAGCGCCGCCTTTCGAAAATCCCGTAGAGGTTTTTATAAAATCAGCTCCTGCCGAAGTGACAAGCTCGCACATCTTTATTTTTTCTTCATCTGTCAAAAGACAAGTTTCGATAATGACTTTCAAAATCTTTGCGCCGCATGCGCCTTTAATCTGTGATATTTCGCTTTGGATTCTCTTATAATTCTTGTCTTTCAGGTCGCCCAAATTTATTACCATATCGATTTCATCTGCGCCGCCTGATATGGCATCCTCGGTTTCAAAAACCTTTACGGCCGTGGTGCTGTATCCGTTGGGAAATCCAATAACCGTGCAAACTTGCATAGTCTCGCCGACATACTCCTTCACCCTCTTTACGAAGGACGGAGGAATGCATACCGAAGCCGTCGAAAATTCTATTGCGTCGTCGCATATGGTTTTTATTTCGTCCCAAGTCGCCGTCTGCGAAAGCAACGTATGATCGACATGGCTTAATACCTTTTGTGTGTTCATAGTATCTCCTTTGTTATGGTTTATATTTTTAGTATATCCACATATCAGAAAAAATCAATATTTAGACAAAGGGCAATCAATTCTCTTTTTCCTTGCTTCTCTTGTCATTGATTATCTTCATGGTTGTTTCGTCGATGAGGGCGATATCATTGCTTTTTGCATAGTCAACGCAACCCTTCAAAACTAGTTTCAAGAAAACTCTGGGCACTTTGACCAGCGTTTGGCATGCTTCTTTGGTGAATTGCACATCGGGATCGACTCTGTTTGCAGCATAAACGACCGACTGCAAATCAGCTTCCTTGCCTGCAGGGATGCCTTGTTTTATTGGTCTTCTAAATTTTGTATACCAAAAATTTGTGCTGTCGCGGTATCCATAATCGACAGGGACTTTGGGGAAAGCGCCGGCGCTGACACCGTTTATTATTGCGTCATAATATTTTTCTTTCATCAGAATCTTGTCAACTTGAAGAATGAAATGAGCGCCGTATTCGCTTGTTATGCCGTTAAAGTTACGATAAGGCGGAGCGTATCCTTCCATTTGACCGGCTTTGTCATCATGAGCATCTTCAAGCGAGCTGTCCCAGGTACACTCCATTACTTGAAATGCTTCCTGCACAATCAACGGTCTGGTGCCTTCGGCTTGACCCTTTATTAATGTGAATTTGCAGTCCTTCATCTTTTCTTTGGCGTGTT
>CAYJBS010000036.1:0-227 GCA_964368435.1 uncultured Christensenella sp.
TTATGCAGCAGTGTTCGATGTCGATACTTTGGAAATCATTGCGGATTATTATAAACGATTATAGCACAATGAATAATTTGTGGCAATAATTTTTTTTGTTGCGCTCAAATGAAGGTCAAGTTTTGTCACTTATAGATGAGTTATTCGAAAAAGGTAAATAACGATATGAGAAAACAGTCCAACGGACTGTCTGCTTTTCCGCCCGTTCAAGTCCCATTGGTTGTATA
>CAYJBS010000036.1:327-14683 GCA_964368435.1 uncultured Christensenella sp.
TGAAAAAAACGCTCGGTTGAGCGTTTTTGTCATATGGTGCCGAAAGTGGGACTTGCTCCGCGCTAGAATTCAATCTACATACTTGAAAATACTATTTCAACAATCGTCTCATGAAAAGTTGCCGTTATTCTGCGCTATCACGCCGGGGCGGGCTGACAGTCCACCGGACTGTCAGCTAATCCGCCCGTTCAAGTCCCATTGGTTGTATATGAAAAAAACGCTCGGTTGAGCGTTTTTGTCATATGGTGCCGAAAGTGGGACTTGAACCCACACGATGTTGCCACCAACGGATTTTGAGTCCGTCGCGTCTGCCATTCCGCCATTTCGGCAAAATTGTGATAATATGGTATCACAGTAATCGCCGTTTTGCAAGCGGTTTTATCTATCAAATGTCAACAAATTCTACTATTTTTTTGAATTTCCCTTAAGCCTCGGTTAAGAATCCTCGGAGCAAAACTTTTACTCAAATTTATTAAGTCAATCTATTGTAAATACCGTCCGTCTATACTATAATATACATATATATTTATTATGGGGCGGTTTTATACCGTTTTGATAGATCGGAAAGGAGATTCTGTTATGAAAAGACGCGACGGAAGCATTCGAGTGATGGGTAGTGCAGGTTACAAAATAAGTTTGGCGGTGATTGCCGTTCTTGCTGCTGCGCTGGTGATTTTTATGCTCATCATTTTACCGGCTATTGAAGAAGAGCCCACAATAGAAAGAAGAATAATCAGTATCGAACCAAAAGGCGAAATAGGTGTAAACGCCGACCCAAGCAGAACATTCGTAATAGTTTCTTACAGCGACGGCGCAACTGCCGAAGTCGCTCTTACCGATATGATATATACAGGTCTGTATCTTGACCGAGAAGGCGGAAATGACGTATCTCTTTCCTATGGCGGTTTTGAACAGGTCGTCCCCATAACAGTTCGCAGTGTCGATTGCGTCCTGAAGTACCAACCAAGCACAGGCGGCCGCATAGACGGCGAAACCTCGCAAAATATCTCCATCGGCAACGACGGCAACCAAGTTATCGCGCGTCCCGATGTGGGCTATGTTTTCAAAAATTGGAGCGACGACAACCCCAATCCCGAGCGCAAAGACATGAAAGTCTCCTCAACCCAAACCTTTATTGCAAATTTCGAAAAAGCCAAATACATAGTTGTATTCAGATATCCCGACGGCACAGCCACAAAGGAGCAGCTTGTCACCTACAACGAAAGACCGACACAGATTCCTTCGGCTTCTGACAGGGAGATGCAGGTATACGGTTATGTTTTTGACAGATGGTCGCTGCCTTTTGACAAGGTTACGCAGAATATGACCATTGACCCGATTTACGTGAAAAGAGCCACCGACGTTTCCGTCGAAATCACAAAAAACAACAAGAACGAAGTGCTGGGCACTCTTGATGTGCCGCCGGAAGGTTATTACCCAAAAAACAAAGTGGCGACTATCAGAGCAAACCCGATGCAAGCGAGGAGCTTTTCAGGTTGGCAAATAAAAAAATATGACGGCACGTGGATAAGCATCACCGTCGCCGACATAAAAAGTTTTGACAGCTTCAAGGTCGTGGAGATTGGCACCGCCGGCAATGACATTACTTTTGAGGCAGGTCAGACAGGGGACTCTCTCGAATATTACATAACCTTCACCCCGAACAGCGATACTGACTTGATCGAAATGAAGGCTGATTTCGTCTATGATGTCAGTACCATTACTTTCATAAACAGCATGAGCAGCAATGTCGGCAATATCGAAAGAGTAGCCAATTTGCCGAACGGTGAAGCTATCGGCGGCAATATCGCAGACCCTGTTGGCAGTGGACTGGGATACAGCTTTATCGGATGGTTCCGCGAAAACAACAACACAGTTGACCTCGAAGGCAACGAAGTTCCCGTGCAGGCTTATGACACGTTCACACAACCCACAACACTTGTCGCCAGATGGCAGAAGGTCTATTGCTCGATTTCATTTTTGAAGGGCGACGGCAATTTGGATCCCAGAACGGTTTATGTGCTTTACCAAAACACGCTGGCGGCGGCGGTCGAAGAGCCTTTCTACAAAAATCCCGTTTCCGTTGACGGCATCCCCACCGAAATACCCTATAGAGAACATTATATATTTGTAGGCTGGTACCTTGTCGGAGCCGGCAACATACTTACCGATGTCGTTATCGACGAGGACTACAAGGTTTACGAAAACATATCTGTCCGCCCGAAGTTTTTGCCTATTGAGCACAAACTCACGGTCACCATAAACGGCGCAGGCAGAATACAAAGAAGCGTTGGCGAGAATGCCGTCTTTGCCGAAGTTCCCGCCGGAAACAACGCCATCCAAGAAATAAATCAATATACCTATCGCTTTACCGCAAACAGCGGCTACCAGATCGAATACATCGATGTCAATGGTCATGTCAACAATTATGGCAGAAATGTGGAATGGGCGGATATCGAAGTCGTTTATCCCACCATAGATATGTATATCACCGTCGAGTTCATACCGAAGACTTATGTCGTAACAATCCAAAACGGTTTGGCTGAAGACGCAGGCACCATAAGATACCACGAAAAGCAAGGCGACATCATGACAGAACGCATAAGCAGTTCTCCTGTCATAAACCTATATATGGAGCACAACACCTCCCGAAACATTTATGTCACCGCTGTTGACACCCACTTCATAGATTCGGTAACTATCGGCAGCCAACACATCGGGAGCATCCCACAGAATACTTCGGAATACACCATAGTATTGACGCCTGCCAGCATAACAGCCGACACCGTCATCTCGATAGCCTACAAGCCTTTCGCCTACAAAGTGGATTTTGCCGCGAACTCAAACATAAACATATTCCAAGCCGACTACAACGAAGAGACCGACAGCTATTATTCAGTGGCGAAGAGTCCGACATATGGCTTTGGACAGCATCCGATGTTTCTCTTTTCCGCTGCCGACGGATATTATATTCTCGGACTGAAAATAAACGGCAAGAATGTAGACTTATATTCTCCCGAACTGGGTTTTGAAATATTCGAAATAATCGTAAACAACAACGAGTCGGGCGGAGACGAAGATATCCAAGGTATCAAGGACAGCCGCATAACCGATTTTGTTTTCATGGTAGAGAGCATAAGCAACGACTACAACGTAGAAGCGCTGTATGCGCCGCTTTATTACAACATTACCGTACAAAAAGCAGGCAGAGGCACCATAGATTTCACCCAACAAAAAGTAGATTATAATGATTCGGTCCAAATCCACGCCGAGACCGACGGCGGATATTATGTTAAGAGCTATTCCATAAACGGAACGACATTTGATTTTGTCGATATGCTGGAGTTGCAGACCATTGACCTCAACGGCATAAAAGAAGACAAAACCATAACCGTCGCTTTCTCTATTGCGACATATATTGTCACCTTTGACGGCTCCTCAAACGGCGGTCGTTATTCCTCCGTACGCTCGAGTAGCGGCGAGACATTTTCGCTTAATGCCGACTTTACGGCGGAGCACAACAGCAGCAACAGATTTACTGTGCTGGCGAATACCGGTTATTATATAACAAAAATAGAAATAAACGGCGTGAATATGGTCATTCCCGATGGCGTCACAGAACAACCTGTGCAGCTTGACAACGTAGACCGCGCCTATCATATTATAGTAAATTGCGCCATAAAGACCTTTGTCATAAAAGCCAGAGTAAACAACGACAGCTTCGGCTCAGTGACTGCCCAAACAACAGTGGAATACGGCAAGACGGCAGAGTTGGCGATAGCTTACAATGAAGGCTATACCTTGAAGTCGGTCAGCCAAGGCGCTCTTTCCGAAAACAACACAAAACTTCAAATTCAGAACATTACAGAAAACAAGCTGGTCATAGTCGAGCTAGAGCCGCGCAGTTATACGCTTATATCAAGTGTTATCGGCAGCGGAACGGCTTCGCATCCTGTGACGGCAATTTATGGCGAAGAGGTCACAATACAGCTGAACGCTTTCGAAGCTTTTGCGCTGGAGACACTTTCCATAAACGGCGTACCTGTCGCGCTGACAGGCAGTTATGAGAACTATGTATTGCTCAAGACTGTCACCGACAATCTCGTAATAAATGCAGAATTCGTTGCCGCTTCGGCAGGCGAGGACATCGCTGTGACTATCCGCCAAGCAGGCGGACTCATAAACGGACAAAGCGGAGATTATTCTTCCTCGGTGGCTTCGGGCTTGCGCAATATGGCATTGGTGACGGCTCCTCAAGGCTCTTATATCGCTTCGATCACAGGAGAGACCCTAAGCGGCTTTACGACAAGCTATGCTTTGGACTTTGACGGTGTTCAGACGGAATATTCGGTTGGGTACCTTCCGATACCTTATGCGCTTTCCATAAATGCACCTTTGAATGGAGGGGCGACATTGTTGGTCAGCGACACTCCGTCCGAGGGTTTTGCGCCGTCAGCCACGGCATCAAGCAACCAATATCTCAGAATAGTTTTGGCTCCCGATATCGGATATACTCTCGACTACCTAAAAATAAACGGCGTCATAGTCGCCTCTTATATTGCGGAAGGCTATTATACCTATAGCGGTATCATGGCAGACCAGACGGTAGAAGTCAGCTACAAACTCATTCCGCTGAACATCACTACAGAAGTTACCGAGGGTTATGGCACCATAAGCGCTCCAAGCAACACCTTTGATTACGGCACCGAAACCGTACTGAAGATTATTCCGGCGGTGGGCTACAAAATTTCGACGGTCATGATAAACGGTTTTGCCATAACCGACGAGCAAGAACTGCTTGTCATGGCTACGCAGATGTACACCGTTGCGGCAGACAGCGCCGCCAGCAAATCGGATATTTTGGTACGAGTCAGTTTCGCGAGAATTTATCACAGGGTTGATGTCGAACTTGACGGCAACGGCAAAATAGACCAAGCCAATTTCAACGAAATAGCTTACGGTGACACCTTCTATCTTGACATAACCGCCGATGAACACAACTTTATCGAAGCTGTGGAAATCGACGGCATAAGAGCAGAAATCAACAACTCGAACCTATATAATTATACGTTCAACAACACCACGCAGAAATACACGGCAGGACGTTTCAGACTGCTTGTCACGAAGGATCTGCGCATAAATGTCTATTACGCAAAGAATGTTTATTCGGTTACGGTGCTGCCCTCGGTCAATGGATTGACTGCTGTCAACCTTGTAGCCGAAAGCGGAGAGGATGCGGCACTGAATATCGGCAACGTCGAGCATGGCAGAAGCATCCAAATAAGTATGCTTGCCGGCACAGGCTACAACATCTCAAAACTGTATATAAACAGCGTAGAAATCACCGATTTCAAGCATGACAACAAAAACCCCAACAACAACCGCCTCATAAACTATATTTATAGCGGCATAAACGGACAGGGCGTAAGCACAAACCTTCTTATTCGTGTAGACTACGAAATAAACTATTACAAATTCCAGTTCGTCACAAAGAATGAATCGCCGAACTTCAAGGAATTTGACCTTGTATCGTCGAGCTACGGCACATTGTTGGTGTTGGGCAGCTATACTCTGAACGGTAATATATATTCAGGCATCCCCCACGGCGAGAACTTCCGCCTAAGCATAAGCCCGATCAGAGAGAAAGGCTATGTGATTTCGGGAGTGACCATCACCTATATTGATCCTGACAGCCAGTCACAAACTATATTCACCATAAATCCGCAAGTAGGAGGCATCGGAGCAACCGTGCTTCGTACAGGCGCAACGGTGTTCTTTAGTCAGTTGATGGGACAATATGCTTCGTCAATGGTCGGCGATGTTCAGCTTATCGAAATAAGATTCACGAAGGAAGCTTTCATATACGATGAGCTTGTCGAAACGGCGCCAAATACAGGCACAATAGTCACCAGATTCTATCACCCCAATGACTCTTCGAGAGCATTGACGGTAGGCTCAGAGGAGCCTTCTACGCTTATTCTTGTCGACGGAAAGTTTGAATACGGCTTGGGCTATACTGTTTCAGTGGCTCCCTCTATCGGATATACCAGAACGGAATTTTATTTCCTCGTAAGCGGCACAAAAGTTGATCGCACAAGCAGCGTCCGCGCAAATTCTTACAACAGTATCATCCAGAACGATATTTATGCCAGAGTAAAATATGTCGTAAACAACCACCCCATAAATTTCAGTTATTATGTATATGACAAGAAAGGCGACCTCATAAACAATCCCGGTACCGGTTTTGCCACCATAAGGTTGACAATCGGCGCCGCCATATTCGAACCGGCAGGCACCAACACCATAAGCCAAAGATCGGATTTCGGCGCACAGCTCGGCATTTCTTTACTTCCGGGCGAGGGTTATTATATTGATTCATTAATAGTAGGCACACAGAACATCTCGAACATCCCCGACAGAAACGACGAGTTCACGCTGAACAGACTTATGAGCGACGGCGTGCTGAATATTTCCGTCGTCTACAAAATTCGGAGCTTTACCGTCGATTTCTCGCACCAAGGCGATGACGGCAAAAACACCGTGTCATTCGAGTCGGTGCAGGCATATCCCGAGCTTTCGAAGGTGCCATGGGCAGAAACAGCCGTTTTGAAGGTGTCCACAGATTCAGGCTATGACCTGATGTCATTGGAGATTTTCCGCAACGGTGTGTGGACGGAAGCAAAAGACAGCATCCAAAAGAACGTGTTGAACCCCAGAACCATGCAATACAGGGATATTCTTCTTGTACAAAATATCAGAGAGAATATCTCAGTAAGAGCTGTTTATCAGCGCAAGGAATATAGCATAAAAGTCACCGTAAATGATTTGGATATCGGTTCACTGAAAGTTGACATCACGGGAGATTTCTACCCGAACCATACGGACATTCCTCAGACCTATTCGGAAAAAACAGCATATGTCGAAGAATGGATATATGATCCTATTATTGATGACTACTATTGGGGAATGGCAGAGCACAAATGGGACATAGTCACAATGAAAGCCAAGCATTATGACGAGTTGGTATTCTTTTTGTTGCCCAACAACGGATACAGAATAAAAGAGATGGACGGACCACCTCCGGCTCCGGATAAAGTAAGAGTATCATTATATAAATATGTCAACGGAGAGAGAGTACCTGTCACCGACAACTACAATGTTCCGATAGTGTATACCATAAATACGATTATGTGGCAGCAGGATCAACCCGACTATAGACGGTTTACGTTGCCTGTTGGCGTAAAAGTATCCAGCGATATGGAGATTGACATTGATTTTGTCATAAAAACATATTCTGTCAGCATCTCCAAGACCCCGACAGAACTTGTGGGAGTTTCCGATAGCGCAATCATAGTCGAGAAAAACAGCGGAAGCTATTCGACAGTAAACAACGGCGATATATTGGAACATTTCGAAAATATACGCATTATCCTTTCTCCTGTATACGGTCTTTCTCTTGACAAAATGAGAATAAACGACAGAATCGTTCCATATACTTCGTATACCTGTGTAAACAATGTTTATGTATACATCTTCGTACTTGAAATAAACGACGATTTACTCAACGGAAAGAGTTTTTTGAGTATTGAGGCGCAGCTGCGCAAAAACATATATAATGTTGCAATAGAGATTTATGACAACAAGAGCGATACGCTGACTATCGGCAATCAAGCGCCGACCCTAAAAGTCGAAACCGTCCAAATGGTTACGCACGGCAATGTGCTTGCCATTATGCCTATTTTGTCCGAGGGATACTCGGTTGTCGCAGTCATCATAAACGGCTCAAATTACACTGCCAAAATCTCCAATCCGAATATGCAATTCGGCTTGTCTGTTGCAGGCGACATAGTAAACAGTCTTGACGTGCACGATGACGGCAACAACACCTTGCTGCTGTATTTTATTACAGCCATTGACTTACATGTCAGCAGCATAAGAGGGTTTGTATACGAAATCGAAGTTGACGGCTACAGCGATATTGCAGGCGACACAATAGTCACCTACAATCCCGACAATACGATGGTAGTCGTAGGCAATACTGTGAAATACGAGTATTTCACAAATGTTTCGGTGTCGGCAGTCGCCCGTTCTACTCCCGAAAAGACTTATAGGTTTGCATATTATCAAGAGCAAGTGGGCAGCGGATGGCAAATCGTACGCGACGGAGAGAGAGGTGTGACTCTTTCGGGCGACAACAACTCTATTATGGAATACCAAATAAGAGTCGACCGCGGCAACAACGTAAACGGCGACAGGTATTTCCGCGCAGTATACTTCAGAGTGCTGACGGTGACTGTTACAGTTATGCCCGAATACAAATATGTAAGCGGCTACAGCACCACCAACAATATGCGTTATATGCCGTATATTACGGTACTTGCAACGGTGGGAGCCAATGCGCTTGAAGACAAAAATCCCGCCAATCAATGGATTTATCAGACAGCGCAACAGAACCAAACAAACGCTTATGTCGAATCGTACACCTATTATGTAGACAGCGGGTCCTTCCTGAAGTTGACAGCAACAGACCATGACACGAGGAATATGAGCGCAATGGCTTTCTATGATAAGGAAGACAGCACAACATACCGTGTTATCGCCGGCATCTCCACAACAGGAACAAAGGTGCTCGAAAACAGAGACATATATCTTGTATCGCGCAACCAAACAATGATGAGCTTCGAAATAAAGACCATCGAGAACGAATCGGGAATAAACGGCGGTACGCTGGTTTGGAACATCCAAAGCCATGACAATGTCAGCCAGCCTGCAACTGTATTCAGAGGCAGCATGAACAGCGCCAAAGTGCTGGATACCGTAACAATTACAGTTAAGCCCACGCAGAACTACCGCTTTACGGGACTGTATATAAAGAATGTTGATGAAGAAATGACTCGACAAGAGGGTGAGCTGATATTCAAGAACCCCGGCGCTGTTGCCGAATGGACTTGGGTGGACGCCTCAACCGATTTAATAAACATGGGTACCGATATTCAGGGCAATACCGTGTACAGAATTTTTGTCACCTCTAATATGGTGATGAAGTTTGAATTCTACAGAACCTTTGAGGTCAGATATTCCGCCGATTATCAAGGCAAGGGTAGCGGCATAGGCGATGTGGAGAAGGATGCTTCTTCAAGCACTCAGTCGGTTTATACTCAAATGAACGGCGACAAAATAGAGTATGAGATTTATGATTATAACTCCCAAATAAAACTCGTCACCCCCGCCACAGATAAGGATTATCAGTTTATCGGCTGGTTCGTAAACGGCGACAACATTTATCGTAATCTTCAGCTTCAATACCCCGATACCTCGCTTTTCAGCTATTGGTTCAGACTTTATCAGAATTCCGAAGCCAACAACATTTATGACGGTATGGAACTGAAGGGTGGCGGCGCAGATATCTATTCCATAAATATAGTGGCGGTGTATCAGCCCATTTATAAAATTACTGTCATCAACGAAGCATTTTTCTATGACGCTGCAGATGACCACTGGAACAGTTGGGTACCCTCCACAAATGTAAACGTCAGCTTCTATGAACATTTCACTATGGAGCAGGTCCAAAACGGCGATTCCGGCGATAGAGAATTTGCTTTGCCCCCCGAGAAAGAAATCAAGAGTATTTATATGAGCGAAACACCCGAGAACATAATGGATGTTTATAATCGGGTTATTCCCGACAGAGCAATAAGCGCTGAATATGACAGCGCCTTGCCGGCATGGTCCGAACTTCGCAAACTCATAAACGCAAATCCAGGAGTTTGGTCGGGCAGGAAGGTGCATTCGACTACGCAATATTACAAGATGCTGCTCGAAAACCTCAACAACCCCGAACAACAATACAACAACTGGACAGATAATATATTACAACTCCAAACCTTCCTTTCCGAAGGCATGACACTTGTAGAGTGGCAATATTATGATTGGGCATCGGGAGAATTTATTGAAATTCCTTATGTCAGCGGTCCGGTATACAACAAGCAGGGCGTCATAACAGCCTATACCAACAATGCCAAGAAAGAGAACTACTCCATAAATCTTGCGCAGTCGAGCTTTATCGACCATACAAAGCCCTTCATTATCAGACCAAAATACCAAAAGAAAGTAAACCTTACATTGAACAAAAAGGCATATTACTATTATTTGAATGACAGCAGCTCAAACGGCAATGCCGCGCAGACACCCCAAATCTATTCGTCGCCCGGCACCGACACATATGCCACCTTCAACTATTACACAAAGTGTTTGATTATACCCAGAGCCGCTGCAGGATACAGGTTTATCGGCTGGTTCAAGACCGAGTTCGGCGATTCGGCAGATACCTCTTTGCTTGATGATGCGTTGATAGAAACGATTGTTCCCAACGAGACGACAATGGCGTGGCAGGCGCATTTGAAGTTTGACTTCTTTGACCCGTCCGATCCGCTGAACCAAAACTCCGAGCAGAATGACAGATATATTTTTGCAAGGTATATAAAGCAGTGGACTATGACGGTTCAATCCATAAACATTGCCGCAGGCGACTATGTCAAGCATGACGCGCCCAAATTAGCGCTGAATGGCGCAACATTGCCCATCAATGTGCCCGACACAACAGGCGCCGCCTACCAAAACACAAGAAGCAGGTATGCCTTTAATAGTGTGGAAACGGGCGAGGAGCAATGGTTCATAAACATAACGATGGATGCAGGATTGCATTTCGAAATAAATACAGACAGAACGGTCATCGGCAACGGCACAAACCAAAAAGGCTTTAATCCTCAGTTTGACAAGCAATACGACTATACGTCGTTCAGAACAGGAGCAGGTGAGGACACGCCTACCTTCAACAGTGACAACGAGGTTACTTCGATGGTGCTTTATTCCTGCGCCAATAGGTCGCTCCGCATCAGATACGAATCCTTCGGTCATATGACCTTTACAAATTTGATGTGGTATTCGGGTGTCAGATTGACGGATATTATGTCAGGCTACGTAAAAGCCAGATTCCCCAACGATTATGATCCCGTAGCGCCCATCGTAATATTTGATGCAGATGACGGCGTCATTGACGGAGTAGCGACTTTCAACAGAGTGCCGATACGCGACACCAATTATCTCGGTACAGGAAGCGCGTTGACATACGACTATGTGCCGTATGGTTTCAAGCTCGACGAGGACAGACGCATAAAAGTTACGCATACGAACGACGAGAAGAATTATTCTATGTTTAACAGCCGAAACGAGTATGTGAGAAAGCAAGTAACCATAAATTATCAGTCATACAAGCTGTTTGGCATCTCCTCAAAAGCCAATCCGCCGGGAACCGCAAGCAACCCCTATCTTATCGGCGTAAGCGTCGACAATGCAGGTACGCTTTCTTCAGTCACAGCGGCGCGGCTGCAATTCAGAAATATAGAAGTATTCTTCGACCACAACGGAGCCAGTTGCGAGGATGTCACCTTTAAATTGATGCAGGATATCCATCTGAATGACGTTACCGTAAGCAATCCGACAAAGGTGCAAGTAAAGAACGCTTACAGCTGGGTACCTATCTGTTCAAAGGATGGCAATGGTTTTGACGGTGTGCTCGAAGGCAACAATAAAATATTGCGTTCGCTGAATGTCGAAGCGACGGAGGCATTCTTTACAACGAATACCACATATGACTATATGAGCTATGGTTACGGAGTTTTCTCCTCCGTCCAAAACGGTACCATAAGGAATGTGAAGCTCGGCACTGCGACGATTATTATCGACATTATGAGGGATGCCATGGGCAACTCGATGCCCGGTATCGCAACAAATGTCGGTTATCTTGCCGCAAGGATGTCGGGAGAAAAAACCATAATAGAGAACATCACCATAGAATCCACCTATGCCGGAGGCTACGAGCCGGGACATAATATTTATATGAAAACCGGCGCCAGCAATGTCGGCGTGATAGCAGGCTCATTTGTCGGCGCATCCGTCATGCAAGGTCAAAACGAGGTGCTGCAATGCAGTCTGGAGAATATCGCCTTGTCAACGAATATCACCATATATGGTCAGAGCTATCTTGGCGGTGCTGTCGGCAATATCAATAAATCCAACATAACAACGGTGCGCTACCCCAGCGGAACGATTAGCATTACAAGCTACAACAGTTATGTAGGAGGTCTGTTCGGCGCCATAACAGACAGCAATGTCTCAAGTAGTTATGTATCTGGTGTCTATCAGATCGGCGGAGACAGCTCGAACTTCTCCGGAGGCTTTGCCGGAGGCATCTTAGCAGGTGACTACGGCACCTTGGTAATAGATTGTTATGTAACAGGCGGCTCGTCCAGTTATGTTCAGGTCAGTGGCAACGGCAACGGAGGCACTGCGGCAGGTTCCGCAATCATGACAGGCTCCGCAGGTGGCTTTGCCGGTTACAACATAAAAGCCGTTATCGAGAAGTGCTCGATAAGAGGTTTCATAAAACTTATTGGATACTATTGCGGCGGACTTGTCGGCACAAATTTGGGCACGATAAGGAATTGCGTGCTGAATACAGGCTTTAACGTAGAGGTGGAGACTCCTGTCGTCTCAAACGGCGGTTATGGCATAATCGTCGGCGCAAATGTCTATTATTCTATGGGCTTGACCAACTACAACGGTCTTGTGACCGATTGCGGTGTGTTGAGTAACGACGGCAATACAGGCTATAACAGAACAGGCGCAAAACTCTATGTGTATTCTAATGGGAGAAGAGATGTCCTTGCTCCGACTATTGACAATATATCCGCTGCCGATTCAACTCGCAACGGCGGATACACCAGCGTAGGCGGAATAGTAGGTTATAACAGCGGCAGGGTGTTCAATAGCTACATGAAGAAATCCAAGATATTGATGGCGAAGAACTCTCCTCCGGGATATTTCATGCATCTCGGCGGCGTCGTAGGCTTCAACGATGTAGGAGCCATCTCGCAGGGCAGAGGCGTCAGCAGTTGCTATAGCGACGGCAATGGTTTGGTCTTGAACAACATAATGTATGCCGACAATGCAAGCGGCGCAGGCAATATCGGTATCGGCGGCGTGGTCGGCGGTACGAAATCATATGGTCAGTCGTCCGACGCTTCGCACTTTTCTGTAAGATATAGCTATGGCATAAACAACTCCTTCCGCATGTATAGCGCGGCTTTTGGGGAGGCATGCAAACCAACAGTTAAGGAATTCGACGGTTACTGGTGGTTTGACGTTAATGAACCTCAAAATAATCAAACAACTTTAAAACTCAACGTCGGTTTGGTAGTCGGTGGAGGTACACCGCAAATGTCCAGAGCTTACTATAGCTGGGGCGCAACCAGAAGCAGTGACTGGAATGGCTGGCAGGATGTTTATGGTCTTGATGACAACCGCTTGAGTTCATCTTTCGGCAGTGTATTTAGAGACGGACCCGAGAGCCAAAAGCTGTTATATTCGTATGCAATAGGAGATGGTGATATTGAATCAGCTTACGGGGAGAGTAGACGAGAGAATCGTGATAAATCGTATAAAGGAAGAACAATTACGCTTAATATTCAATCGGCTTTTGTTTCCGTTTCAAGATTTACAGACGGCATGCCCTCGGACGACTATTCCGGCGAGAACAATCCTGCTTTCTGCGGACCGTTTATCGGCGGCGCAACCTTGAGCGGTGTTACCGACAGCAGAGTAATCAGGACAAAAGAAAACGGTACTCTCGTATACGAAATACCCTTTAGTGATTGGGACAATGGAACATACTTGAATGAATCAACGTCACTTGCGTATATCAAAAACAATTATTTGGTCGCCAACCAAACACCGTATACAGGCTTTACTTGGCAATACCAATAGCTAACGCAAAAGAGCGCAACCGTGAAGGTTGCGCTCTTTTGTGTATAAATGATAAAAAATCATTTCAAACTCATGACAATCATAACATCCCGTACGGTATCGTATAGGTCGCTTTGGCAACGCAAGCGGGCTTTTTCGAAGGGGAGACATGCGCGGTTTGTTGAAAAGACGGCGTTTACTCCGAGAGGGTAGACGGCACTGATGTCTTCGCTCATTGAGCCGACGATGGCAAGCAGAAAAACACCGAGTTTTTTTGTGCGCTGAGCTATTCCGATGACTACCTTGCCGCCAAGGCTTTGGGCGTCAAGTTTGCCTTCGCCGCTGATGACAAGATCGGCATCGGCTGCAATCGTGTCAAAGTTTACGGTGTCAAGCACAGTCTGTATGCCCATCTGCATATTCGCATTCAAAAAGACTTTCATTCCAAAACCCAAACCGCCTGCAGCGCCTGCTCCGGCAAATGCGTGGTCGGAGAAATCCAGATCGCGTTCGGCAACCTTTGCCAGGTTTTTTAGTCCGTTGTCTAACAATA
>CAYJBS010000037.1:0-14277 GCA_964368435.1 uncultured Christensenella sp.
GGTTTTTGTGGTGAAGTCCGCATTTTTGACTACTAATATTATATTGATTAGTTTCGGTATTGTCAATTGAATTAATTAAAAGTATTTACTTTGAGGCGGAATTGCCATATAATAAAAATAATAATAAAGAGGAGCTTATGATATGTCACTGATGTTTGAAGAGCTGATATCTGCAGAAAATGCTCTATCGCGTGTATTGCCGACCAACAAAGTCGTCATCGAAGAAATACGAAAACAAGTAAACACAAGAGGAATACAATCGGTTGTCACCGTCGCGCGCGGCACCAGCAACAATGCCGCTGCATTCTTTAAATATGTACTGGAACAGAAAAACGGTTTTATGGTATCCAGATTCAATCATTCGGTTACCACAATCTTGGGTTCTGCGCCAATAATGAAAAACAGCTTAGTTGTCGGAATATCCCAAAGCGGAGCAAGTACCGACACCATAAAAGTTATGCAAAAAGCCATCGACGGCGGCGCGTTGACAGTCGCCGTCACCAATGACACCTCTTCGCCGCTGGCAAAAATGTGCAATTTCCACCTCTATCTCAACTGTGGAGAAGAAAAGAGCGTAGCCGCCACAAAGACGTTTACGCTGCAACTTGCGGCGCTTGAAGCGCTTGCTTGCGCACTTAGAGGAACTGCCGAGCCTGATTTCAAAGGAATAGTCGGCGATTTGAGAAAAAATATATCAAAGCTTGACGAAATAAAAACGCTGGCGTTGAACACCAACGATATTGACAATATGTTGGTTTTGTCCAGAGGTCAGATGCAATTCATTGCCGACGAAATGAGCCTAAAATTGCTTGAAACTTGCTATAAATTATCAAGGAGCTATTCCGTAGCCGAGTTTGCTCACGGTCCTTACGCTTTGATTCAACCGGGCAGGACTGTCATTTTGTTGGCGCCTGACGGAGCTTTCAAAAAGGATTTTGTCGCCATCGCAAAAAGGATCACGGGTGACGGCGGAAAAATTATATCTTTTACAAACATTGCCGAGGTTGCAGCGTTGTCAAGCCATAGCGTAAAAATGAATTGCGCAGAGACATCGGAAATTTATGTATACGCTTTGGCGATACAAGCATATGCGGCATTTATGTCCGAGAGTTTGGGCATAAATCCTGACAGTCCAAGAGGACTGGCGAAGGTGACGATTACCGTTTAGTTAGACGGAGAGTTTTTTTGAGGAGGCAGTATGGATATTAATACGACAATTACGCTTGCAAGCGGCACAAAAATCCCCGCTCTGGGTTTGGGTGTTTTCAAGGCGTATGATGATACATATACCGCAGTCCGTTATGCACTTGATGCCGGATACCGCCATATCGACACCGCCAAAGTCTACGAAAACGAAGCGCAAGTAGGCAAAGCCGTGAAGGACAGCGGAATACCCAGAGAACAGCTTTTCATTACTACGAAGCTATGGACAGACTCCATGCGAAGTCGCAAAGTGCCGCAAGCGCTGGAGACAAGCCTGAGTTTGTTAGACATGGATTATGTCGATCTTTATTTGATGCATTGGCCGCTCAAAGACCCGAAACAAAATGCCTATGTATATCTCGAGATGGAAAAGTTGCGCGCTCAAGGCAAAACAAAAGCCTGCGGCGTCAGCAATTTTCAAACTAATCATTTGGATAATCTAAAAGCCGATACCGGTTTGATTCCCGACATAAATCAAGTGGAAATGCATCCGTATTTGACCAACAGTGTTGTTTTGGACTATTGCAAAAATCACGGCATTGTTGCCGAAACGTGGAGTCCGCTTGCAAGAGGAAAGATCCTGAACGAAACGAAACTGCTTGATTTGGCATTCAAATATGAGAAAACGGTAGCCCAAATTGTCATTCGATGGCATTTGCAACGTGGCGCAGCAGTCATACCGAAATCGGTGAAAAAACATAGAATTATTGAGAACTCACAGGTATTTGACTTTTCTCTGACCGATGAAGAGATGGCTTTGGTGTCTTCACTCAACCGAAATTTTAGGACGGGTTCGCATCCCGATGGCTATAATTTCTGATTATCCGGTTGGTTGTACCCATTTCTTACATATTTTTTCTGATGTCATTTGTATTATTTACTTTTTGCCGACTTGACAAAAAAGCCTTGGATATTGTAATATAGTATCTGTATAAATATATTATTATTTATATTATACTGAGCAACGGACAAATCCTAAGGAGCAGGCAATGATAATCAACATAAAGAAGGCAAGCCGAATACTTTTTCTCATAATAGCAGTCGCATTGATGCTTTTGATTGTTGCGGGTTGTACTTCCTCAGGAATAAAAATAGAGTTTGATGTCGACGGCGGCAGCATGGTGAGAGGCATTACAGTCGGTTCGGCAGAAGAATTGATAAATAAGAAGCCCGGAGATCCGACTAAGACAGGTTATGTTTTTGACGCCTGGTATACCGACATCGAAAAAGCCCAAGAATTCACTTTTGACCAACTTCCACAAGAGGATATTACGCTCTATGCGAATTGGAACCGACAAACATTTACGGTAACTTTCAGCGCCAAACTTGAATCAGAGAGTCAATACATATCGACAGTAAAAACTGTCAACCACGGCAGCACATTGACTGATATTCCCGTCGTCCCCGAAAAAACAGGGTATACGGGCAGTTGGGTATATGCCGAAGGCGCGCTTTCAAACATACGTGCGAGCGTTGTTATTTATGCGAAATATGATTTAGCCACTATCAATATGCGTTTTGTTGCCGACCCTGCAGAAGAGCCTGTGGTCATAAGCAAACTAATGGGACAGTCCTACGAAAAGCCTGAAGAACCGTTAAGAGAAAATTATGTTTTCGGAGGTTGGTATACCGATACAGCATATGCCGTTCCGTATACTTTCCCTGCGCTTATGCCTTCTCAGGACATCACATTGTATGCTTGGTGGCTGCGCGAAAACGAGCTTTCGAATTATTTCATTTACGAAACTGCCGATTATGGCGATTTCACCAACAACGCCATCAGAATAACAGGTATCACGCGCGCGGCTTATTTTCAAACTAACATTGTCATTCCCCGCCAAATTGAAGGTTTGGACGTGAAATTTATTGGTTATAACAATTTGGCGGGCGGACAACCCGAGGATTATTTTGTATTTGAAACCGAATATTTGACAACTGTCAGAATTCCGAGAACAGTAGAATATATCGGACAACGAGCTTTTGCCAAGGCTAGCCAGCTTTCGAGAGTAGTTTTTGAAGAAAATTCCTCCTTGAAAGAGATTTGCGCCTATGCTTTTACCGACTGCGCCAAAATCGAGGAGATTGTCATACCCTCAAGCGTCGAGACTCTCGGCGACTATGTATTTTCTTTCTTTGATCTGCCGGATGGAGTTACTCCTTTGCTATCAAGCGTTCGGTTTGAAACGGGAAGCAATTTGTCATCGATGGGAAGAGGAGTTTTTTACGGCACATCGTATCTGAAATTCTTTACAATACCGCAATTCCAATTGAACGTTGATTATCTCATTTTTGAAAATTGCAGCATAGAGTCCTTTGACGTCGAGCAAGGACACACAACAATGACTGCCATAGACGGCGTGCTATTCAAGTCCGACAGAGTCAGCTTGCTTTATTTTCCCAATCAAGGCGGGAGATATGTAGGCACCGATGCGAGCGGCAAACAGCTATATGAATACATAATACCCGAAGGCACAAGAAAAATCTTAGGCAGCGCTTTCCGCAACAACAACAAGTTGACGAACGTAACAATCTCAACCGTCATCGACGACATACAAGAATATAGCTTTGCAAATATGTCAAAACTGAAGAATTTGACCTTTGTCGCAAATTCACAGCTCCAAACCATAAAACAGTTTGCCTTTGCCGACTGTTCGGCAATAGAGATTTTGCTGCTACCGGCTTCATTGAAGGACATCATGGAATCGGCTTTCAGCGCCGTCGAGAATGAGTCTATGGGTATCCGCGAAATGACCTTGCCCCACGGATTGAATAATATCGGCAAGAGCGCTTTCGAGAGGTGTTCGCAGTTGATAAACATAACCATTCCTTCGACGGTTCAGCATATAGAAGACAGAGCTTTTTATGGCTGTGAACAAATGTCGGTGACCTTCACGACGAACGAAAGTATTTTAGAAAATATCGGCAATTTTGCTTTCTATGGATGTCACAACATAAAACAGCTGTCGCTGCCGGCAAGTCTGCTGACAATAGGCGCTTATGCTTTCTCGAACGATGACGGCTCCGCCATAAATATGCAGTTGGCAAATGTTATCATCGAGAGCGATGACAACGGCAGTCGCCACTTAACAAGTATTGGAGAAGGCGCATTTGCAAATTGTGTTTTTCTTGACCAATTTAACGTCAGCGAAAGCGTTTCGCAAATAGGCGAAAAAGCCTTCTACAATTGCAAGGCGGTTAGGATTCAGTTCAGCCCCTTGAATACGGTGATTCAGAAAATAGCTCCTTATACTTTTTATGGCTGCACGACACTCTCGAACATAGTTATCCCCAGAACAGTCACAAGAATTGGCGCATTCGCATTCTATGGCTGCGCCAACTTAACGACGGCGCAAGCAGGCAGCTCAACTACTCCCAGCGAAATAGAATATATAGATGAATCGGCATTTGAAGGTTGCGCAAGGCTGATCAGCAACGAAACTAACCTGAATCAGAGCATACTTTTCCCAAACACGAAAGAGGTCGGCAAGAGAGCCTTCGCAGGTTGTATAGAGCTGACAAATATCCGTATTGTTGCTTCTTTGGAGTCACTTGGCGAGGAGTCGTTCGCAGACTGCACAGCATTGAACACCATAAGATACGACGCCAATACGCAAATAACGACGCTGCCCAGAGATTTATTCAAGGGCTGCAATGCTTTACTAAATTTCCGTTTTCCCAATTCTGTGACGACGATTGAAGGCAATCCGTTTTCTTCCTGCAATTCGCTGGTAGGCTTTACTATTGATGAGAGCAATCCGAATTTTCAAGCGGTGTTTTCGGCGCAACAGAATTATAACGTACTGTACAACAAGGTCGGAGAAAAGACCATTATGCTTTTCCCGTCGGGAATAGCGACGAATTTTGAGGTGCCGACCGATGTTCAGCGAATAGCGCCTTATGCTTTCTACAGCTCAAAACTGATGCAACTCAGCTTTGCCGGCGGTGGGACGGGTCTTGAGATAGGCGAGTATGCCTTTGCCGAATGTAAGGTGCTTACAAAGGCGACGATTTCGACAAGAGTAAATTCTCTTGGACAATACGCCTTCTACAACTGTCCTCAACTCTCTTCCGTCACCATAAATGATGGCGACAACGACAACTTGTTGTCCATAGGCAGTCATGCCTTCTATAACAATATAATAAAAGAAATAAATATTCCCGAACGCGTCAACATAATCGGACAATACGCATTCGGCAGCAACTACAATCTTTCAAAATTGACTTTCACACAAACAGCTCAGGCTTCGGAAGGCTTGTATATAGACAAGAATGCATTCTTTGAGTGCGCAAAAATAAGCAGTTTGACTTTGCCTTCACGACTTGGGCATATAGACGATTTTGCTTTCTCATGGTGCGTTGGGCTTACGGAGCTGATTTTCTCCGATGGCGATACCCCATTGACTTTCGGCGACTATGTTTTTGATAACTGTCAATTGCTTGTCAGCGTCACGCTGCCAAAGCGTCTTACCAAAATGGGCAGCAACATTTTCAGCAACTGTTCTTATCTTGAATATGCCGCCATAGAAGAACTTGACGGCACAGTATTTGCTCCGGAGGGAGTAGAACTGGGAGCGGCGGCTTTTGCAGGAAGCAACGAACTCAGAACCGTAATCATACCCGGACATATCACAAAAATCGGAGATTATGCATTCCAAGACTGCAACAGCATAAGAGATATGGTGTTTACCGATAGCGCGTTTAATTTGGAAATCGGCGCTTATGCCTTCAACGGTTGTCAATCAATAGCAGATTTCGAATTGCCTGCCCGTACGACTTTTGTCGGAGATTATGCTTTTTATCGCAGCGGACTGGGTAGCCAAGCAAAGCGCATGGTCAAAGATGGCTCTTATGTAGTGGCATACCGTGACGGACTGACTTTTTCCGACAGTGTAAGACCATTGATCTTCGGCGAATATGCCTTTGCCGAAACGGCATTATCGAATATCCTTATTCCCTTAAGAGTTACCGAAATAGGCGCATATGCTTTTTCCGGCAACCAAAATCTGTTCATCATAAACTTTGCGACAGGTTCGCATTGTTCCGTGGTAGGCGAGGGCGCTTTCGAAAATATTGGCGCGGCGCCGTTGAGTATTTCTGATGTTGCCTATGGGAAACTTGCAGGCTATCGCAACTTTGTCCAACCCGAAACGCTGCACAAAGTAACAACGCCGCAGTCGTTGGTGGCACTGGGTGACTTTGCTTTCCGCGCTTCTTCGTCATATACCGACTTTATTCTCAATCAGGGACTTATCTCGATAGGAGAGGGAGCTTTCTTCGGTTGCACCAAAATCACTGAAATAGACATACCCACATCGGTGCAAGTCATCGGTGACAGCGCCTTTGCAAATTGCCGCGCTCTTCAAAGAGTCAACATAATGAGCAATAGCGATTATACGCTGGGCAGTTATGCCTTTGCCGGATGCAGCGCTCTGACAGACCTTTCGTTGAAGATGGTTTCGATGATAGGCGATGCTCCCGCGTACGGCTGTGACAACCTCTCGTTGCTTGATGTCGACATTGATAACCCGTATTACAAAACAATAGGCAGTGTGCTTTATTCCAAGAATGTTACGCATATGGTCGACGGCGCGCCGAAGACCTATGGCGAAGACGAATTATTGATACTCTACCCCGCAGGCAAGCAAGGTTCGACTTATGGCATCACGAGAAACACCAAGGAAATCGGACAGAGAGCTTTCAGCGGCAATGTTTATTTGACAAGTTTGAGCATCGACGCAAAAGAAACAGCTGTTGTCACCATTCACGGCAACTCTTTCGAAAACACCTCGTCAAGCCTTGAATTCTTTGTCGTAAGCACTGTAGAGTTCCTATATGAACAGAACCCCATGTGGAGAACTTATGCCGACAAAATAAATAGTTCGGCGACTTCGGTAGAAAACTACATAATAGAATTGTTGCCAAGCGACACCCAAAGTTGCCGCATAATAAAATATATCGGTCTTGCCGAAGCCGGCGACAATTTGACGGTGCCGACTACCCTAAAAGGCTTGAAAGTCAAAGAAATCGGACAAAACGCTTTCAGCTATAACGCCACCATAAGAACAATTCGCATTCCTCGGGGAGTGACAGAGATTGCCGACAACGCTTTTTATAACTGTGTTTCACTCGAAAATATATACATAAGTGAAAGCGTGCAGGAAATAGGCGAATATGCTTTCTTCGGTTGTGTATCGCTCAAGAATGTTGTATTCGAAGAAAACAGCTTACTTACTGCTATCTCAAACTATACCTTCCAAAACTGCGTATCATTGACATCTTTCACTGTACCGCGCCGCGTAAGCTCGATCGGAATATTTGCTTTTGCAGGAACGGAGAAGGCGCCTATGTCGTTAAACTCCATAACGTTCCGTCAAGACAGTGTGCTGACAACCATAGGCAGCTATGCTTTCCAGTATTGCCGCCAGCTGGCAACCATAACATTGCCGCAGAGCCTGACAGAAATGGGCATAAACATGTTCAAACACTGCTCGGCACTGAACAGCGTAATCCTTAGCAGAGGAGGGCAGAGCATCACTCAGTTGCAGAACGAAAGCGTATTTTCCGATACGCCGACGGAACTGATGATTTATGTGCCTTCAGCCGCCAAGCAAGAATACATAAAAGCCAGGTACTGGAAGAACTTCGCCCAACGCATTGGCATAAAAGAAAGTGTAGTCGAGGGCTATTCCGTAGAGGATACGGTTTATTCATATCAGGGTATAAGAATAACTGAGTATCTCGGTATCTATAACAGTCAAACAACTATTTACGATAAGTCCTTCCAAAATCTATTCATTGCGCCTGAAACATTCGGGGGACAACCGATAGTCACCCTGAATTCTCAACTGAATACTTTCCGTCACAGATTGAACAATACGCTTATCGATACGCCATATTCAAGCTATACGCTGAATGGGACATCACAAATAATAATTATTCCCGACAGCAGCAACAGACCGCATAGTGTCAGAATCGAAAGACTGAACCTTGCTTTGAACGGACTGCGAATACTGAAATACCTTGGCGAAGCCACCGATATCACGGTGCCGTCAAACATACAGGGCAAGCCTGTGCTGGAAATCGGCGCATACAGCTTCAGCAACAAAATCCGCAACGTAGTATTATCAGAGGGTATATTGGACGTAAACCAAAACGCTTTCCGCTACTCAGAAAAACTTTTGTCTCTCCGCATGCCGCTGTCGCTCATCAAGATAGGCGCTTATGCTTTCTATAATACCGCCATAGACAGCGTTGTCATAGGACAGACGGAAGCGTCCTTGCAGAACAGCAGATTGACAGAAGTCGGTGATTATGCCTTCTTCAATTGCTTGGACATCGCATCAGTAACGGTGCCGCCTCAAGTCGACAGAATAGGGCACTATGCCTTTGCCGCCGACTGGCAAAATGGCGCCGTGATGTCACTTTCAAGCATTACTTTCCTTGGACAAAAAATGTCATATATCGGCAGATACGCATTCGCCGCTACAAAACTGGAGACTGTTACGCTGCCTGAGAACCTCATTAAGATAGGCGAAGGCGCTTTTAGCGGTTGCCAATATCTGTTACTGGTATATTTGAACGATAGTAGCCAGACCAAGACGATTGTAGATCTTGATGTCGGCGCGCAAAATGTATTCGAAGGTTGTGACTATGTCAAAATATATGTCGACAACTACAAATTGAGCTATTACCGCGACGGTGCGTCAAGTTGGAGCCAATACACTTCACGAATATTCAGCAAACAAAACACCTTTGACGGTTTTTCGATAAGCATCATAGACAACGACATAAAGACTGCCGAGTTGGTGCATTATATCGGAAATGATTCCGATGTCATAATACCTTCCACCATAAACGGCTATAGAATTCTATCGATTGCATCCTATGCGTTCAGCGACAAGGTGAAGAGCGTCACCGTTCCCAACACCGTAATTACCATAAACAGCTATGCTTTCTATCGTAGCGGCATCGAAATAATATATTTTGAGCCGCAAAGCAAACTGATTTCGATAGGGGACTACGCCTTCTTCGGCTCACAGCTTGTTACTATTGCTATACCTATGAGCGTCACCTCAATAGGCAACTATACCTTCGCAAGCTCCAAATTGGAAAACATCAGCTTTGACGGCGCAAACACGCTTGAGATTGATTTTGTTCAGGTGCCGGGATTGACGCTGGGCGGCTATGTCTTCAGCAAGAATACCCAACTACAAAGCATTACGTTGCCCAGAAGGTTGATTTCGATAGGTCAATACGCCTTCCAAAACAATACGGCGTTGACAAACATCGACCTGCCTTCGGACGGTATATTGACGACAATATACAGCTATGCTTTTGCAGGATGTTCGGCCCTTTCGTCGATTACTATTCCCTTTAGCGTCACCGAAATGTACACGGGAACATTTGATTATTGCACTTCGCTTGAATCGATATTCATGATGCGCGGCAAGGACGGCGGCGAAACCCAAGTCGAAAATTTGACAACTACAGGTCCCGGCTTACTCAACAACATAAACAACCCCTTCATAAAAATATTTGTTCCGAGGAATAGCGTTTCGGAATACAAAAATATGGCGAACTGGAAAACCTATGCAGGCTTCAGCGCCAACGGAGTTTTGGATCCGCTTGTCTATCCGGACTATATCGTACCCAATCTTATTCACGGTGACTATGCCTATTCCATTATTGACAGTAGCAGTGTGGAACTTACGAAGTATTTGGGCAATGAGATCGATTTGGTAATACCCGGCAGCTTTGCCGTCGGTGCAAACACCTACAATGTCAAGTCTATCGGAAGAATGTTCGGAAACAATCAGTTGCGAACCATAACCATGCAACCGGGTTTCCGCCAAGCCATAAACATCTTTGCCTTCAGCCAATGCGCTTCTCTCGAACGCGTGCTGCTTTCTGAAACGGTGGAGACCATTTCCGCATATGCGTTCTCGAATGCCACTGCGTTGCGTTCGGTTTATTTGCCGGAGGGTATCACAGCTTTGCCTGCAGGAATCTTCAAGAATTGTATATCGCTTCGGGAGTTGAATATTCCCTCTAAGGTGACAACAATAGGCGAGATGGCTTTTGCAGATTGCCGTGCTTTGTACAGAATACACCTCAATACCGCGGGCATTATCGAAGGCGGAGCAAGCATGCTGTTGAATGCTTCGCCGTACTTGAGGATATTTGCCGACGAGGCATATCTTCAAAGCTACCACACAAAAACCATTTGGGCTGAGTTTGCATCAAGAATAATATCGAAAGAGTGTATCTTTGGGAACTTTGCCATCGAACAGTTGTATACAGGCAGAACAAGAATTTTGCAATATTCCGGCTTCTTGACTCAACTCTATATTCCTACATTCATGCAGGGCAGAAGGGTGGAGAGTATCATTGCCAATGCCGTGATAAACAACGTTCAATACATTTATATCGATGCTGATGCGCAAATAACCTACGGCGAGGATATTGCCGGAAAAATCAGAATAGTTGAAGACTAGAATCGATGAGATGCCACCTTGTTATATCAGCATCCTGCCGTTGTCATCAATGACTACCAGCACTCTCTCTTCTTCGTCCGTATCGGTATTCACATAGATATAATAGATGTCCTCTTCTCGTGTGCAAATAAACTCTACCGCCATTTCTTCGGTGTGCCACTCGGTAGGAACCAGCGCAAGTTTTTTGCTGACGACTTGGAGTTTTGAATTTGGTACATAGTCGGTATCTGCCATGACAAGCGTTCTTGCAGTGTGGTTATAGAGATAGTTTTGCGCCTCAAGTCCGAGTATGTCGCCGTTGTCACAAGCGACTTTTACTTTTATCAAATCGGGATAAATAATTACATCGTTTTGCACGTATGCGAAGTTGATGTATGCCGTAGAGTTGTTATTGGTTACCCAAACAGCCTCCATTCCGTCATATCCAATGGTCTTTAGAAATTCTGCTCCCTTTGCGATACACTCGTCCTCCGCAAGCGTAGGCGCGCCTATTTCTTTATAACAATTGTACATGACAGGCTTTCCGCCGATCTTCGAGATTTGCATACTGCCGCTATTGCCGCCGACTTTGACATCAAAAAGCAAAGAGGGGATATTTCCGTTTGTTTCGCCGTTCAGAGTGACAGTGGTGTTTTGCTCGGGGAAGAACTCTTCGATTTTTTGTTTGCAGGCAGTTTCGTCAAGCTGTGACAGCCCGGAAAGAGCTTTCGGCGCTCTTTCGGTCAAACCGTCGCTGAAAGGTCCGTCATAAATCAATTCGGGAACATCTATCGAAGAACTGCGATAGGAGTTGAATGCCTGCGTGAAATAATTCAATTCGCTGTTGAACTTGCCCATCAAACTGCCGCCTTTCATTATCTCTGCTTGCACATTTTGAAGTTGATTGCGCAACTCCGCCGCCATCTCCGAAAACTTTTCCAATCGGGTGCTTTCGGTGTCGGCAATGTTTTCTTCCTCAAGTTTGTTGCTTAAATAATAACAATAGTCGCCCAATTGATTGAAAAACTTCATTATGCTTTCAACCGATTCGTTTCTTGAGCTGAGTTGCGCAAAGTTGCTTTCTGCCAACTCGCATTCCCGCCAGATGTCTCCAAGCAAAGCCTTTTGCATGGGCTTGCCTTCGATTACACTCAGCTTATCCAGCTTTGTTTCGATGTTGGATACCGAGTCCATCGTTTCGTAATATGACTTTTGGTAGAGATTTTCCAACTCCGCCTTATAGCTGTTCTGCCGATCGAGAGTAAGCGCCAGCGCTACCGACAGCCCTGCAACAATCAGCAAAGCTACCGTGTAAGCGACCATTTGCATTATTCTTCTTCTTTTCTCCATATTAAAAACTCCTTATACGCAGAACACATGTCTGCCTATTGTTAGATGAACTTCCTTTTGCCGTATCCAAGCATTAGTCGCAGTGGCGGGATTGTAATAAAAGAAACATCCGTATGTCGGGTCCCAGCCGTTCAGGGCGTCATTTGCCGCGCGTATTGCGGTGTTGTCAGGAGCGAGGTTTATTTGTCCGTCATCCACCGCCGTAAAAGCCCAAGGCTGATATATTACGCCGGAAATTGTGTTGGGGAAGGAAGAGCTCTTGACTCGATTGAGTACCACGGCAGCCACTGCCACCTGTCCGACATACGGTTCGCCCCGCGCCTCGGCATATACGCATCTTGCCAGCAAATAAGCGTCATTGCTGTGCGAAGAAGAACTTGCCTGCAATGAGATGCCTATTGCGGCTGCCGTCTTTGAACCGACTATGCCGTCGGCTACAAGTCCGTTCCTGCGTTGGAAGTATCGTACTGCGGCGGCGGTTTTCGGACCGTAAATGCCGTCTACACTGCCGGTATAATAGCCCCATGCTTTCAAGCGCGACTGTACGGTTTTTATCGTCTGTCCTGTACTGCCTTGTTTCAGCACCACTGCTTCGGCTTCCTCTTTTTCGAACAAGTCGGTATAAAGTATCAGCACACCGCCCGTAATACATATGAGCAGCAGCAACGCCAATGCTATGCGAATGGTTTTTTCTATTTGCCTGCGTTTTTCCATTTATATTCTCCGTTATTTTTTGTTCTTTGCATTATGGATTATTTCCAAAATTTTCGATTTATACCGTGCATTTGAATTGACAAAACAAAGCGGCGGAAAGGCTACGCACCACCAGTTATCGCCGTCACCTTTTCCCAAGGTGACGATGAGCGCATCATAAACACCTTTTTCAAGTACTACATCGCCATAGGCTCTGGCAGGGAATTCTTCTCGGCAAAGCTTTGTTTTGGCGGAATAGTGCGAATTGTTTTCGTCCAAAGCCAGGCATGCGCGCGCCGTAATTTCATCGAGATTGTCGTCGATGAGGGCAAAAGCTTGTTCTTTGCTTTGTGTCTGCGCAAGCAACGGCGTAAGATAGGCAATAACGCTGTCCTTGACTTTGTGCTTTACCGACTGATCGAAGTCCGAATTGCTGTTGGCGCGGATATGAATGCGGATAAAATCGGGATCGGCAGGTTGTTCATAAAGCGTAAAAAAGCATACAGCCGATACGATAAGTAAAAGCAAGGCTAAAAGTTTATATGTCAGTTTATTCATAACCTGCATTATTGTCAAAAATCTTTGGAATAAACCTGCGGTATATCAGTGGCGATGAAGCAAATACTAAACAAAAAGGAGAAGATATGCAGGGTTTTTGGGGAATAATAATTCGGGCGATAATAGCGGTAGTCTTTTTGTTTGTGCTTGCCAAGGCTATGGGTGCCAAACAAATATCGCAATTGAACTTTTTTGACTATATCGTCGGCATAACCATAGGCTCGATAGCCGCGACATTGAGCCTTGACCATTCCATAAATATCTTGTATTCGCTGATAGCAATGGCGTTCTTCGCTCTGTCGGATATTGTTATTTCTTTTATCGTCCGCAAAAGTATAAAGGGCAGGCGGTTCTTTACAGGGGAACCCATCATGTTGATAATAAAAGGACAAATACTTTATAACGGATTAAAAAAAGCGCGGTTCAACATCAGTGACCTTTTGCGGGAATTGCGCGTGCAGGGTTATTATAATATAGCCGATGTCGAGTATGTCGTGCTCGAAACAAACGGCATGGTAAGCGTCATGCCGAAGGAGAACAAGCGTCCCGTCGTCGCAGCCGATATCGGCGCGCAAGAGGTTGCCGAAGGACTTTGTTCAAATGTAATTGTAGACGGAAAAATCCTGCCGCAGAACCTTTCTGCGATGAAAAAGGACGAAAAATGGCTGGATAAAGAGTTGCAACGGCAAGGATATAGGCAATATAGCCAAATCCTGCTTGCTACGCTGAACGAAAAAGGCGATTTATCAATTTATCAAAAGAATAAGGAATTCCATAGCCATACAGTATTCCAATAATTGTTTTTATGACAACTTTGTGAGTTGTATTATGACATCGCCACCCTCGAGTGACTCCAAGAAATAATTGCCGTTGTCGAAATAAAACATCATTCCGATATCTTCAAGATGATAATATTTCTCTTCCTCAATGCTTGTCAAGGTAATGTTCTCCTCGTGGAGAGACCAAGTGGCATAGGAACTGTTTATCGTCATATCAAAAG
>CAYJBS010000038.1:0-14002 GCA_964368435.1 uncultured Christensenella sp.
GCCTGTTCGTATTCTGCTTGTTTTGCCGCTTCTTCTACCGCAAACTCCTGTTGCGCGGCCTTTGCTTCTTTTATGGTGTTTATGGCTTTTATGTATTCGCTGCGGGGGCGTCTCTTTCCGCATCTCGTGCATCTCGGTTCGTCGACGCTGTTGACTTTGCCGCAATAATCACATATGTATGTAAGTCTTTCTCTGTCTAAGCTGATCTGAGCTTCTTTTTCGAAATCCGCATCCTTTGCGGGAGCATCAGACCCTACATTCTGTACGGGCGCCTTGCTTAGCTCTTCTTGATTCATTATTACATCGGACTTACTCATTGTGTTTCTCCTTTTACAGGTCATTAATCAGCCAATATGCCAATTTTACATATATCACTAATTATATAATTAAAATAAAAATAATTCAATAGGTTTATGCTATTATTTTTAATTTTATTTTAAGTTTTTTATTATATCTTGTCTAGTTATGTGGTTACAGCTTTAAAACTGTCCTTCAATTCGACTATTCTGTAGAATTTCAATCCATTATTTTCCTTAGCGGCAAGTTTATAATACGCTTCTCGGATAAATTGAAAGCTTGCTCCCACCGGTTGCGACATCAAATAAGGCTCGACCAATGCGCCTTCGACGATTTCAAGTGAGTTTTTGTTGAGTCTTTCGTCAAATCTTGTTTTGGCTTCTGTCTCGTCTTCAAGCAAACTGTTGTACTTGTGCAAAATTGTCGGCACAGCATCCTCGCGGCACAGCCATTGTACAGTGGCTTTGACTTTTATGCCGCTGTTCTCTTCGCCTGTCTTGCTTTTTTCGATATATTCGCAATGCACCGCCGCCACGTTGCCGTCCTCCGCCATATCGACGGAAGAATATTTCAAAATATATGCGCTCTTGAGTCTTATCATGCCGCCCTTGACCAGTCTGTGGTACTTCGGCGGAGGGTTGAGCGAAAAGTCTCTGTCATCAATAAACAGTTCTTTGCCAAAACGCACCGTGTGACTGCCGCCGCATTCGTCGTTTGGAAGATTCTGCAATTCTATATCCTCAAAACGCCCCTCTTCCCAGTTGTCGACAATGAGTCGCAAAGGGCGCTCTATCATCATGACGCGCGGAGCATATTGATTCAGATGCTCTCTTACGCAAAAATCAAGCAATCCCCCGTCTACTTCGGAATTGGCTTTGGCGACGCCTACTTTGGCGCAAAAGTTCTTTATTGACTGCGGCGGAAAACCTCTGTTCCTCATTCCGCTCAAAGTCGGCATACGCGGATCGTTCCAACCGCTTACTACTCCGTCGTCGACAAGTTTTTTCAAGTAGCGTTTGCTCATGATGGTATTCTTTATGTTGAGTCGGGCGAATTCTATCTGTTGCGGAGGCACCTCGAAGTCACAATGCTTCGTGAACCAGTCATAAAGTGGTCTGTGGTCCTCAAATTCAAGCGTACAAATAGAATGCGTTATGCCCTCGAGCGCATCCCCGAGAGGATGAGCAAAGTCGTACATGGGATAAATCAGCCACTCATTTGCCGTGCGATGATGGTGCGCGCGTAAAATACGGTACATGACAGGATCGCGCATATTCATGTTGCTGGACGACATATCTATTTTTGCTCGCAAGACTTTTTCGCCGTCGGCAAACTTCCCTTGACGCATTTCTTGGAAAAGCTGCAAGTTCTCTTCGACGGTTCTGTTGCGGTAGGGGCTTTCGGTTCCCGCTTGCGTCAACGTTCCTCTGGTATCTCTTATTTCGTCGGCAGAAAGATCACATATATAAGCCAGACCTTTTTTTATGAGCATGACGGCATAGCCGTAAATCTTCTCGAAATAGTCCGAAGCAAATCTCTCCCTGTCCCATTCAAAACCCAGCCATTTTATGTCTTCCTTTATGGAGTCGACATACTCGACCTCTTCTTTTGTCGGGTTGGTATCATCAAAACGCAGGTTGCATTGACCTGCGAACTTCTCTTTTATGCCGAAATTTATGCAAAGGCTTTTTGCGTGGCCAATATGCAAATACCCGTTGGGTTCGGGGGGGAATCTGGTCAAAATCTTTTTTCTTTTGCCGCTCTCTAAGTCCCCGATTATGATGCTCTCAATAAAATTAGACGCTTCCATTATAAAAATTATCCTCCGATTAGCAATGTCCGCAGCTGCTTGGAAAAACCAATTTGTCCGAGGCTATTTTCATACCTTCGCCATCGTATTCGAAGCCGAATTGCAAAAAATAACCGCTTTTATAATCGATTCTTATGTATCTTGAAATTTGGGTCAACCTGAACAAGATAGAGCGAGTGAAAAAATCTCCTCTGCCCTTTTTTCGATGTTCGGGTGTTATGCCCACCTCTGCAATGGCAGAAGTATCGCCTATTATCAGCCGAGCAAAACCAACTGCTTGCCCGTCGTCATAAAAAACATAACCGATATCGCCTTGAAAAGGCTTGGCAAATATCTCGTATGACATCTTGTCCAGTAATTTTTTTTCGCTTGACGGCAGCATATTAAGCATTGCGCTGCTCCTCCAATATCTTAGTGATTTCTTCTTTGTTGACATCCAGTTTGCTGAAGATGACAATGCCCGCCGTCACCGCAAGTACAAGACCTATACAGAGGAACCAGCCCAAAGCCGAGGACACTCCGTCGGGCTGTGTGGCGCTGCCTTCTTGGAATCCTATTGCGTCGAGCGCAATACCCGCCATAAGCTGCGTAAGCGCTTGGCTTGCCTTGTATGCAAATGTCATCATGCCGGCATAGGTGCCGGTTTTTTCGCCTTTTTCTACTTTGCTGTTTTTTGTGACAACGTCACCGATGAGCGCAAGCGGCATCGAATACAGCACACCTGTTCCCGTTCCGGCAATCATCAGCGGCGGCAACAATATGAAAGCGCCGACAAAACTTGTTTGGACCAGTACATTTATCCAATCACGCATAAGGAATGCCGCGAACAGCAGTCCGCAGCCGCAAAGACTTATGATGAGTCCTATCAACATAGTTTTCTTTTTGTCGGTTTTCTTCGAAAGAAACATCCAAAGCGGTTGTCCCGCTATCGTCATAAAAAGCAAACCGCCCATCAGCGTATACATCTGCGAGGTAGTCGTTTTGAAAGTAAAGGTGAACATATGGAAGCCCAACGTAATAATCAAAGTCGCCGAAATCATTGCGATAGAATAGCCGAAAATGATATAACGCATGTCTTTGTTCTTCATGACGCTGAAAAAATCCAATAACACCCTTTTTAAGCTTTTTTTGGTTCTTACTTCCGCCCCTTCACCCATATATTTAGCGTTCAGACGAGGTACGTTCGAGAAGGTCATAACAAAAAGATAGGCGGCGGATACTATGGCGACGGCGGCGGCGACATACGAGAAATCAATATATCCCTGCACCGAGAATTGTCCCGGAATAAGCACCTTGCCTGCTTCGTCATAGACGGTATACTTGTTTTGGAACACACCGATTATGACTATCGGAAGAATCATACCGATTATGTAGAAAATTGATCTTGTTGTTTGAATAGTCGTGCGCTCGTTGTAGTCATCGCTGATTTCTACAGACAGCGCGCCGACAGGGGTAAAATATAAGGTGTTGAACGTTCGAATAAGTGTCAAACCGACGGCGAACCACAAAAATTGTCCCGTAGGTGACATATCCATCGGAATTGCCCAAATAAAAATACTGGCAATTACAAGAAAAATCAGTCCGAAGAGCATGAAGCCGAAACGCTTGCCAAAAAACCTGTTTTTGCTGTTGTCGGACAAATAACCCACAATGGGGTCGGATAAAGCATCAAAAATCGTACCTATTGCGATGGCTATACCCATTATGGTGCCGCTGACACCCACTGCCATTGTGCCGAAGGTCATTATGTAGGTGGCAACAGTGGAAGAAATCAAACTGTACCCGAAATCGCCCACGCCCAAAGCTATCTTGTGAGAGCCTTTTACGGACGGTCTTTTTCTGATGTTGTTTTCGCTTATACCCGCCATTCACTTCTCCTTATTCTACAAAATTCTTATTTGTTAAATAAGCATACGAGTTATTATAGCATGGCGCAGAAAAAAATACAATTAGATATAACCATAATGGTTTCTCATCGAAACCGCCGGATTATAACATTTTTTTCCGAAATAAGAGCACCACACCGACAACCGTCATAACAATACTCAATACGATTACGGCAAAAAAGCCCCATAGCTTGCCTTGAAACGGCACTCCGGTATTCATGCCCCAAAAAGAGGCGATAAGCGTCGGAATAGACAATAGCACGGTAAGCGAGGTCAACAGTTTCATGACTATGTTCAGGTTGTTGGAAATAACAGAAGCGTAAGCATCCATAGTCCCCGACAATATATCACGATAGATGTTGCACATTTCAAGCGCCTGACGGTTCTCGATGGCGACATCTTCCAATAAGTCCTGATCCTCTTCGTATCTCTTCACCAAGTCGGTTCTGCTCAACTTTTCGATGACCAGACAATTCGACCTCAATGAAGTCGAAAAGTAAACCAGTGAATTTTCGAGGTCCAGTAATTGAATAAGCTCTTTGTTTTTTGTCGATTTGTGAAGTTCGTTCTGTATTCTCAAAGACGCTTTGTCTATTTGGCGGAGGTACTGCAAATATTTTATGTGGGTATTGTAGATGAACAGGTACAAAAAACGCGAACGCTGATATGTTGTGAAAGTTTTTATGCGGTTGGTGATAAAAGCGTATGTCAAAGAAGTATCTTTCAAGCATACGGTAATAACACAGTTTTTTGTGATAATAAAGCCAAACGGCATAGTGGAATATGAGAAATATTCGGTCTCTTCTTCAATCTTTGGGATGTCAAAAACGGTGAGAGTCTCATCGTCTTCGGCTTCAATTCTGGCGCGCTCCTCATCGTCAAGCGCAGCTTTCAAGGTATCTTCGGCAACTCCCGTGGCTCTGGCAACAAGCTCCAATTCCTGATCGGTGGGGTTTATCATATGAATCCACTTGTTGTTGAGGTCCATACCTCCCAGCCTCTCGGCTTGAATTTCTTCGGTCAGCTTGGTCCTTTGATCTGTCTGATATATGCTTATCATTTTTTTGTGCCTCCTATTAACCAAAAAAGATATGGCGAACCATATCTTTTTGCATTCGGGAAGCTCCCATATGCGCTGACTTCGTCTATGGTTCGTTGTGTCGATTAGTGTTTCTACTTAAAGGGTCTGTATCCATGTTTTGCACCTTTTTGATTTATTTGTTGCGTAAAAAGAATTCGTGACGGGCGGCAAGCTTGAACATGCTGTCCTCTATCACGGATCTTTCGTCGGCATCGCGGTAAGGGGACTGAAGCTCCTCGTTCAATATCGTCGCCAACTCTTCGATGTCTTCTTTTGTGACATTCGGATCGCGATAAACTGCGGTATCAATGATGTCGATCAGCGCGCTGAGTCTCTGCTCTCTTTCTTCTGCGGCTTCGGGTGTGTCCTCAATGGCAATGACCACCGGTTCTTCCTCCTGCGCAACAGGTTCGGCAACAGGCTCAACAGCAAGTTCCTCGACTTCTGCAACGGGCTCTTCTTCGGCTTCTTCGGCGACTTCTACGATTTCTTCCGGTTCTGCCGTGGGCGCTGTGACAATCTCAATAATCTCTGTGTTCTCAAGTTTGTCTGCGATGATCTCTTCTATTTCGGCATTTATTTCGCCGATATTCTCGGAAACAAACTCATCCTCTTCCTCGGTATAAATAATGACTTTGGCGTCAAGCGCGTTTTGGAAAGAAGCGAAGGAGTTCTCGAGCATCAGATATTGTTTGTTGTATAGTATGCCCAGCGCTGCGCTAAGTATGACATAAATCAACAGCGGAGCGCATAACACCGCAATAATCGACGCCACCAAGCCGAAGTTGGCGGTGAAGTCGGCTAAACCGACAGAAGCAAGGCTGGCGCCTTTTCCGACGGCATATTCAAACCAAATAGTCAAAACGATGACCAGAGCGCTGGCTATTCTGAAGAAAGTGCGTCCGGCTCTGTTCTTTGTGCCCAGTTTTTGATCGGAGAGCACATCTCTGCTTGTTATGTAATCCGAAGGATAACCAATCTTTTGTTCAAGGAAGAAACCCCAGCCCCGAATGATCGACTCGGGCATTGTCTTCAGCTTGTTGTGGAAAGCCTCGACATTCTCTTCGGTGATTTCTTCAGAAGCCTGAAGAAAAGCAGTGGCTGAATCGAGTTTTTTTGCGAAGATTTTCAGGGCGCTTTGTCCTTTGAAAATAAGTGAAAACGCAAATAAAATAGCAACCAGCGCTATGCCGAATATCGCCAACAGAAGGTCAGCAGCCAAACCTGTTTGGGATGCCAATGCTTTTATTGGGGTGATAATGATGTTTTCGATAGCTTCCATGTCTCTCTCCTTAAACACAAATTATATTTAATTATATCATATGCGCCCAATAATGCAATAGATTTTCCAAACAAAAATTAAAAATTCATACCTCAATCGCCATATTTCGAGTTATTTCATAGATTATTTTGCTGTCAATTGTTATTCCCAACAACTTTTCGGCTGCCAACGCATACAAATCCAACTGCCTTTTGTAACGTTGCTTCAATATGGAGGCGCTGCTTTGGGTAACCTTAAAGTCTACTATAACATTCCTTTCGCCCAAAATGATTAAATCGATGACTCCCTGCACCAAAATTTTGTCATTTGTTTGGCTTTCGGGCAAAACTTCCTTTGCCGGCAAATATAACATAAATTGCCGCTCTCTTTCAACCTTTCCACGCTTGGCGAGAGCTATTGTTGCACTGCTCAATGTCCTTTCAAGCACCGCAACATCAATGGACATGAATTCTTCCGAGGATATTATGCCCTGCTCTTTCATCTCTTCCAGCTGTCTTTTGATTTCTTCGGTGCCGTCACTGTTGAAATCTATGTGTTGCATCACGGTGTGATACGCCACGCCTCTGCTTATTCTTTCTTCCTCCGACAAATAAACTCGCTTTTCGTCGATTTCGGTTTGCGGCGACTCTTTGAGTCCGGTTACGGTATATTTCTGCGGCATCGCAGTCGCTTCGCTGTGCGGATATTCAAAATCTAAGCCGTCAAGCGTCAAACTTTTTTGTTCCACCGATACTTGTTCTTTTTCTGTTTCCGCAACCTCACAGCAGTAGGAAACAAAAAAGTCTTTTATGCGCGCGTTTTTTCCTGCAGCGGCATAAATCCACTGAATGAAGCTGTCCTGCATATCGGGAAATGCGCTTTTTATTTCCTTTTCGACCGAAGTGATAAACAAATGGTTCTTGGCTCTGGTCATGGCAACATACATAAGCCGAAGCAACTCTTCCCTCTCCCTATATGCCGCCTTTTTCTTGAAACTGACAGTCAATACGGTATCCTTTTTCGTCTTGGTCTGCCCATCAAAATATTTCATTGCCATTCCGAAAAGGTTGTCCAAATAAATATCCTTGTTTATGTCGTGCGTAGCCGAATAGCCGCCTTGCGCATTTGCCAAAAAGACTATGGGAAACTCCAATCCCTTGCTATTATGCACCGTCATCAGCCTGACGGCATCGCGCGAAGCCGAGATCGAAGACTTTCCGTCGTATACATTGTCAAAATATGCAAGGAAGGAGGGAATATTGCGCGCATACTCCTTTCCCGACGCGGTATTTACGAAATTATTTACTTGTTCGATGATTTCCGTACCTCTTGAAAGCAGATATTGACTATAACCTTCTGCGACAATCAAGCTCATAAGTTCCGAAACGTTTACTCGAGCGGCTGTTTTTTTCCACCTTTCAAGGTCGCAAAGAAGCTTTTCAATTTTATTTTTGATGTTTGTGTTACCCTTAAACGCCAGTACGGACTCCCAAAAGTCCGTTTTTGGTGTTTCGTTCCTGATTTCCAGCAATTCTTGCGGACAAAAACGGTACATTGGGGACTGCATAACGGCAGATAACGGTATATCATCGGCAAAATTATCTACTACGCGCAATAAATCCACCAACATCTCAATTTCGTGCAGTACCGAATCGGAAAAACCCGGAGCCGAATAGGGTATCCCGTTCGAACGCAATTCTTCTATGATTGCTTCGCCGTCTCTTTTATACATAAGGATTGCTATATCGCTATATGCCGTCAAGCGTTTTTGTTTGCTGCCTGCGTCATAGATATATTCTTTGCCTACCAACTTGTTTATTTTGTCGGCAATGTATATTGCTTGCATATCTTGCCGCTTTTTTTTCGACACTGCATTCTTGACGCTGTATAAACCGATAGATTTGTCCTTTTCGTTGTCTTTTTCAAAAACGGCTATTTCGACGGCAGGAATTTCGTTTGTTTTCGGGTATGTCAAACCTGCCGCCAATTCGGCGTTGTTTTTGTATCTGATGCCGCCGAAATCCTCGGTCATCAACTCGTTGAATACCATATTTACGAAGTCCAGCACCCGACTGTCGGATCGAAAATTGTCATTTAGCATGCGGTTCTCGCCGTCTTGCTTGCTGTCATAGCGATAATATCTGTCGAGGAAAATTTGCGGTTCGGCATGGCGAAACTGATAAATGGCTTGCTTGGGATCGCCTACCATAAATAAATTGTCTTTCGAAGATACCAAAGTCATCAATTTTTCTTGAATATAGTTGGTGTCTTGATATTCGTCTACAAATACAAAATCATATTGCTCCGCCACCTGCTTGCGTCTGTTCTCATCTGCAAGTATTTTCAAAGCAACGCGGGAAAGGTCGGCAAAATCAAAGCTATGCTTGCGCTCTTTCCTCTTCTGATATTGCGATCTTGCCGCCAAAGTCAGCGACAAAAGCATTTCGATATCCCGCATGCTTTGCTTGAAATGTTCGCCGAAGTCGACTGAAAGTTCTTTGCGCGAATCATCGACGAAACCTTTTACCGCCGTTTTGAGCGCGCCGATGCTGTCGATTAAATCTTTCAGATGTTCGGGCTTCTTGCCTCGCAACGCTCCAAAATCCGTCGGAGAGCGCAATGCCGATGCCAACTCTTTTATGGTAGTTTTGCCGTATAGGTTGTCTATATAATTATTTATATCATATAGTATATCCTTATATTTGTCCTGTTCGTCATATTCTTCAAGCAGGTTGCGCGCCTCTGCAGAAAATCTCTTGAGCGTTCTTCTGTGCCGCTGCAAGTAGAATTGTATTGCCGGCAAGTCATTCAACGGCTTCTGAAACATTTCCATAGTTTTGTCAATAAATTCGCTCTCGTCAATTTGCACATCGAGGAATTCCGAAATCTGTTTTACGGCGTCCTTCAACGGTGAAAAATCTCTCGAACGGACAAACCTTCGAGCAAATTCAAAAAACTCCTGTCCACCCTTTTCGAAAAAGTCATCTAGCGCCTGGTCTGCGCTCTCAAGGAATAAAAGTTTTGCTTCCTGCGCATCCAGCAACTGATATGAGGGATCAAGCCCGATATCGGCAAAGAAACTTTTGTATAAACTGAAGCAAAAGCTGTCTATAGTGCATATATTGGAAAAATTCAGCAATTCCAACTGTTTTTTTAGTTGGGTTTCTCCCGACCTTATTTCTTCGTATAGCTTCTGTACCAGCTTATCACGCATTTCGGCAGCGCTTGCATTCGAGAAGGTCATGACAAGAAAGCGGTTTATATTGTATCCGCCTTTCAAAAGCAACAGCACTTTTCGCAGCATAACAGTGGTTTTTCCGCTGCCTGCCGAGGCGCTGACAAGTACGTTGCCGCTTGAGTTCAGCACATTTTCTTGAGCCTTTGTCCATTTTATTCCGCTCATTGCTCCTCCAAAAAGTCCTTGACGTCCATTGATGTCTCTGTGCGGCAAGAAACTATCGACATGTCGCAATGGTTTTTATACGAACAGTATTCGCAGCTTTTTGACAGCGGAGAACGATCTATGTTGCCGTCGGCTATCTCGTCAACGGCGTTGACAATCAATCTGTTGACATAGCCGCAAATATTGCGAAAATCGGCTTTGCTGATGATATTTTTGCTGCGCGTGGCTATCTTGCCGTCTTTCACTTCGACCTTTATGATATCCGACTGACCGCCACCCTCAAGAGTGTTATCAAACTCGACTACCGTTTCCGTCGAATTCTCGACCTGCCCCACATATGCGAAGCTTTCGCCGTCTTTTCTGTAGCTGTCTCTTATCGGCAAATAAAAGACGCCTGCCGGCTCAAAGCCCTTTTCGAGAAAGACATTCAAATATACATAAAGCTGAATCTTTTTGCCAAAATATATGTCCTGATACTTTCCCGATACGCTTGCGCCTGTCTTATAGTCTATTATTGCAACCTTGTTGCCGCAAATGTCGACTCTGTCGATTTTTCCTCTCAACTTTATTTTGCGCTTGGGCGTGTCGAGGCTTATGGCGTCAAAGCCTTTGCCCATGCCGAAATTCAGTTCGATATAAGACGGAGAGAACGTCGATTTGCGCAAGTTCTCCGTCAATTTCTTTATGACATACATGCATTCGGAATATATCAATTTTATCGTATATTCGCCAACTGTGTCTTGCTTGAGCGCGCGCAATTTTTCTGCGTCAAGCACCCTTTCGACGACTGCGGCGGCTTTGCGATTTATTTGTTCGTCGGTGAGCGTCTTTAGGCTCTTGAGATTTTCCGCAAAATAAATTTCCAGCACTTCATGAATAATGTTTCCGATATCTGCGACCTGCAACTCGGGTTTGGGTCTGTCTTTTAAGCCCAGTCCGTAACGGAGAAAATGCAAATAAGGACAATTGAAATAGCTCTCCAGCTGTGAAACCTTGGTTATATAACCCTCATCGTCTTTATAAAATACAAATTCCGCAAAATTCTCGGGGGCTTGCAGTGTTTGTGCCGTTTCGATACGTGCGCCGAAACCTTTGTCGACAAGATATTGCTTTACGCTTTGCGTATATTGTGGAGAAACCGTGCCCGATACATACTCATACAATGCATTCTCTTCGGTCGCAAGAAGATACCTGAGTCTTTCTTCTTGGCTCAATCCGTCGGGCGCATAATCCTCGGCAAGCGGTAATTTCAAGATATAGCTAAGCTCTTTTATTGCTTCGCCTGTCTGCAACTGTTCGCCGGTCAGGGCGCAAGAGGAGCAACTGACATAAATGTTTTCGGCTTTTGTCAACAAGTCCGCCACGACAAATTGTTCAAGGCGATTGCTTTCAAGGGGATTGGGACGTACGCTGAGTCCTTCACGTTCAAGCATCAGCATATCGGCAAAATTTATTATATTTTGTTCCGACGCTTTCGACGGGAAATATCCTTCCGATGCGCCTACGACAAAAATATATTTCAGGCTGTTGAAACGGCTTTCCGAGGTGTTGCCGACAAACACGCAGTCCAAACATTGCGGTATAAGCGCAATTTCCAGTCCGCCTATGCCATCGGACAGCACGGAATAAAACTCCTCAAGGCTCATTTCGTCTTCGCTCAGCAGTGTTTTTATTTCTTCTAGCAGGTCTTTTATTCTGCTGCTTACTCCAAAACTTGCGCGAAAGACAAGTTCTTCTCCCGTCTCTTCAACAGGCAATACCGCAAGCAAGCTGTCTGCTATCTCCGACGCGCTGCCCTTATCTTTTATGCTGTCGGCGATCTTTACAAAAGCTGCTCTGGTCTCTTCAAATTCTCCGCCATCGCCGAGAGAAAAGCGCGAGTTGAACCTAGAATAATTTATGTTGTACTTCAAACAATAGTTTTCAAAACGCTCTGCCAACCGTGAATCCTGCAAAAGAAACGGGTGTTTTATGAAATTCAGCACCTTGTCACGGCGCAGTTCAAACAACTTTGCTTCGATCAGCGAACAGATATATTTTGCCGTTGCGCTTTCTGTTGCGCTATATTTCTCGTCGATAAAAAACGGAATACCGAACCTGCCAAACACTTCTTTTATGCAGACTCTGTAATTTTCTTGACAGCATACAACAGCGATGTCTTTGAAACGCGCGCCTTGTCTTACTTGAAAAATAATCTCCCTCGCTATTGCTTTTATTTCTTCATAAGGATTTTTTTGACGCATCAAGCGCACCGAAGAGTTTTTGCTTTGCGGCGGCGCCTCTTTGGACAAAGAAAAGATTTCTCTATGTATGATATTCAGCGGCGGCGTCAGCCTTTCGAAATAATACCCTCTTGTATAAGGGATTTTGTTGTCGGCGGCGAATTCTTTCAGCTCATCCAATTGCTCTGTCTGAAAAATATCTTTGTTCTGACCGCCGCTTTCTGTGGCTGCGGCAATATTTACGCTTAGTGAAGATGTCGCCAATTCTTTTATGACCGACAACTGCAACTGCGAATATATATTAAAACCCAGCACATAAATATGACTTTGGGATACCGTTTCGTCGGTTTTTATTGCCTCAATGAGCTTTTGTTGTCTGGCAACGGTGTCATTGAATCGGTTTTTCAGCGCTGTTTCGTATTCTTTGTAGAGTAGCGCCAAATCGAGGTACTTTTGTTTTTTATGTTCGGAAAAATCGGCGCTTGCTTGTTCAAGCATATCGGCAGATATTGCCGATGAACGCAAAGAAGCAGTTACTGCAAAAATCTCTCTGGCAAAACCCATAGAATTATGGTTTTTGAAGTATACAAGTCTGTCGGCATTGGTATCGATGATCTTTTTCATCAGCATTACCGTGCCTTCTTTTGTCAAAAAATGCTTTGGGGCGGTCTTCTCCAACTTTATTGCCAACCGAGAAAAACTTACGACATCTATATTGAAACTGCCGAACAATTCCAGTCTGTCATATATCTCTTTTTCTGTCGACAGCGTAAATCTGTCGGGCGCAATGACGATATGCTTTGAGCCTTTTTGGTTATTTCTGCCCAGCGCGTCAATGGCGGATTTTATCGCAGTCGCGGTTGTATTTGAAGCAAATATATTTATTCCCATAATAGAAATTCTATCATAATTTTTTGTTGTTTACAAGCGCCGCAAAAATTCAACTGTCCGAATATTCCGCCTTCTATTTGTCAATAAAGCAAATATAAATCGCCCTCGGGGAAAATAATTGACTTTTGGGCGTTGTCGGCTTATAATGAAAAAAATATCTACCTTTGAGGAACTATGAAAAAGATTTTATTTGTTGTTATTATACTGATTGTGGCGTTTAGTTTCGCCGCATGTTCTTCCACGCCTCCTCCCGGCACCAGCTGGGCAGACAAAGAGATTCTTGTTTATGACGTGCTTGTCGATGGCATAAGCGTCGGAGAGTTGACCTCGACTTTGGAAAGAGCTCCCGCCGACAAAACTATCGCAGGTGTCGAATACACAAATGCAACCAGCCGCCTGAGTGTAAGCTACACCAATGCCGAAAACGGACAATCGGTAGAAATCAAAAGCCTTATGAACGACTTTGCTCCGCTGGCTACCTACAAGAAGGTTATATCCGCCGACAAAAACTATGAACTTACGGCGCGCTACGAAAACAAATATTATAGCTATACCTTGAAGCAAAACGGCGCCGAAACAAGCGACAGAATAAAAGTCAAGGCTCCCTTCATAGACAACGACTTGCTTTATACCTATCTGCGTTGCCAAAACATCGACAGCGGTATCAATACTTCCATAAGTATACCCGATGCGCATAGCGGCGGACTGCAAAGCCTTACTGCGGCTTCTCAAGGCGCAGAAACGCTGACGGTGCCCTATCCCGACGGCAACAAAGCCATAAGCTGCAACAAAGTCGCCATCTCCCGTAACGACTCGCCCGTGGGCAAATCCATATTAATTTACTATACGCCGGGCAGCGCCGATCACACCATCGTGGGTAGCGTCGGCTCGATGAATGACTCAAGCAAAATTCCTGTCAAGATAGTCGAAAGCGAAATAACATATCTGATAAAGACCATCACGATAATCTGATATTGATATTCACCAATAAAATAAATAAGCAAAAATCCGCAGACAAGCGGATTTTTTTATGATCTATATTAATGAATAAAGTATAGGGGAAATTGAGTTCAAGAATGCGGTTGAGATACAATCTGTCTTTAATAAGGATGAGATTTCTCCACTACGCTTCGCTCCGGTCGGAATGACAT
>CAYJBS010000039.1:0-13954 GCA_964368435.1 uncultured Christensenella sp.
TCGGGATGACATTAAGATATGTCATTTCGACCGAAGTGGCAAAATCTCAATCCTTATTAAAAATCCAACAAAAAAGTCGTTTTGAAAACTCAAAACAACCTAGAAATTTTTGTTTGTAAATATATCTCCGGAAAACGCTTATTTGTTGTCTTCTGAGGTCTGTTTTGCTTTCAGGGCCTTGTATGCCTTGTAATACTGCGAGATATAGTCGTTTTTGTACGCCTTGTAGTATTTGTCGAAATACTCATTTATGACGGCGGTATCCTCTGTCTTTATGGTGGGTTGTTCCACAACCGGGGTATTCTGCTTTTTCTTTTTCATAAAGCCTCCGTCGAATATACTTTCATATATATTTATTATATTAGCATACGTCCATCAAAATAGCAATGAGTTTTTAGCGAAATTGACGCATAAACCGCGCAAAAAAATTCGCATTGACTATAAAGAAGATTAAGTTGTATAATAAAAAAAAGGAGATTTTATGGAAACACCACAAAATGAAAAAGCCAAACTGTCTGCTACTGCAAAAAGACAGGAAGTCATACGCGCGCTGAAATATCTCTTATTTGCTGCCAGCGCCGGCATTATTCAAACAGTCACCTTCACGTTGCTTTTTGAGTTGGCGTTCAAAAGCCGTTCGGGGTTTTATTGGCCGTCATATATAGTTGCGCTGACGCTTTCGGTAATATGGAACTTTACTTTCAACAGAAAGTATACCTTCAAGTCGGCCAACAACGTGCCTATCGCCATGCTGAAGGTATTGGGTTATTATTTGGTGTTTACGCCGCTTTCGACTTGGTGGGGAGATGCCTTGACAAACGACGCCGGCTGGAACGCCTACCTTACTTTAGCTTTTACTATGGTCATAAATCTTGTTACAGAATTCCTATTCAGTCGTTTTGTTGTTTTCCGTAAAAGTATAAACACAAACGCTTTGGGACAAAAAGAGAATGAAACGCAAAAACATCTTGTCGAAACAACGTCAGAAGATGACGAAAACGAGGACAATGAACTTTAGAAAGGGTTTTTTCCTTGCAAAGCAAGCGTGAAATAACTTATAATAATAAAAATATATAAAAATAAAGGAGTACAACATGTCCGTATTTTTTATTGATACAAACTGTGAATTATGGTGGGAGAGAGCCAAAGAACTTGGCATCACCAACATAATACAAATGCCATATACGATTTGCGACAAAGAATATTATTACGATTTAGGCGAGAACTACAATCCAAAAGATTTCTTTTCACTGGTACGACAGGGCAACACCCCTATCACGTCTTGCCTGAACGCCGAAAACTATAGGGAATATTTCGAGCCGCATTTCAAAAAAGGCGAAGAAATACTTTATGTGAGTTTTTCTTCAAAAATGAGCGCTACCTTTACTTACCTTGACATAGCCATAAAAGAACTTTCCGAGCAGTACCCTGCCGCAAAATTCACCAGATATGACGCAAAAGGCATAAGCATGGGCGCAGGTCTTTCTGTTTATGAGGCGGCAAAACTTCATAAAGAAGGCAAATCTGTGCAACAAATCGTCGATTTCCTTGACAGTTTCGTACAAAAAGTAAACGCAGTATTTTCACCCGACAGTCTTGTCTATCTCAAAAGAGGCGGCAGACTTTCTTCGGCGCAAGCGCTTATCGGTGGTTTGCTTCAGATCAAACCGCTAATAAAACAAAATGCCGAGGGCGCATTGTATAGCGCCTCAAAAGTAAACGGCAGACAAAAAGCCATCAACGCAATAATTGAAGATGTCCTCGAAAACGTCATCGAAACCGACAAATACCCCATAGCCGTGCTTGATGCCGACTGTGAGTCTGACGCGCAAAAGATTATTGACCGCCTGCAAGCCGCCCTGCCCAATGCCACCATATGGCATCAGCCTGTCGGTCCTGTCATCGGCACACATTGCGGACCCGGCACAATAGCCGTGTGCTTTATCGGTGAGTCAAGGAGCAGATGAAGAACATAGTATTCCGTCCGAGGATATTCTTCGGACGGATTTTTACCGTTGCAATAATTATTATCTCAATTTTTTCTTTGGCGAGTTGCGCCGCCGACAGTGGCGAAAAAATAATTTTCGGCACCTATTATAATGTCAAAATGACGGGAAACGGCGGCAATGCAACACTAAAAGCCATTGACAAACTGCTGACTGAAATAGAAAATCAAGTGTCGACCAATATTCCCGAAAGCGATGTCTCGAAAATAAACGCCGTGGCGGCGGGACAAGCCATAAAAGTAGGCATACATACCGCATATCTTTTCAAAAAATCCGCAGAGCTGTACCAAACTACCGAAAAAGCTTTTAATGCGGCGATATTCCCCCTCGTAAAACTTTGGAAATTCAGCCCCGATACCTTCATAGGCACAGCGGCAGCCCTTCCCAATGCGCAATCGATTGCAGACACGTTGGCTTTTTGCGGTATGGAGCAATTCTCTTATAGCGAAGAAAAATCTAGCATTACGAAGTTGCACGCCGACGCAAAATTGGATTTTGGCGGTATCGCCAAAGGATATGCCGTAGATAAGGCGCTGGAACTTTGCGCCGACAAGAAGCAAGCCATAGTCAACATCGGCGGCAACATAGCCACCTTTGGAGACGATAAAAGAATAGGCATAACCCATCCAAGAGACATTGCAACGCTTTTTGGTGTTGTTGCCATGAAAAACGTTGCCATAGCAACCAGCGGAGATTATGAAAGGTATTACATTTTTGACAATATAAGATACAACCACATTATTGCAAAAGACGGCTACCCCACAGGCATAAACAACAACGACATAATCAGCGCTTCAGTCATCGGCGAAAGCGCTTTAATGTGCGACGCGCTGTCTACTTCAGTTATGATTTTGGGCGCACAATGGGCAGAAGTATTGCCACAATGGGGTTATTCTGTAATAATTGTTACACAAAACAGCTATAAGATTATCGGAGAAGTCGATTTTGAAAGCAGACAAACAACTCATATCCAAGCCTAAGCTGACGGACTATTACAAAAACAAAGGTCTGTTTTTCAAAACGGATATTTTTATATTGCTGCTTATTCTTGTAATTGTTGCCTTTTCTGTAGCTATGGTTACAAACAAAGCGCAAGGCGACTATGTCGAAATCTATTACAAAGGACAGCTTATTTCAAGACACTCGCTGAGTGAAGAAAAGATAATACCCATTGATAAACACGGACATAACGTAATAGTCATAAGCGGCAAAAAAGTCTTTATGGCAGAGGCAGACTGCGAAAATCAAATTTGTGTCAAGAGCGCGAAGATCAGCCTTGATGCGCAACGTATCATATGCGCGCCCAACGGCATTGTCGTCATCGTACGAGGCGGAGAACTTGACGGAGTCAGCGGAGGGCAACTATGAACACGAAAAAAATTGCCCTAGCCGCAATGATACTTGCCGTAGCGCTAATCATCGGTGTCATCGAGAACCTTATTCCGCCGATAGTGCCCTTCTTGCCGTATGTGCGCATCGGACTTTCAAATGTCGTCATCATCGTAGCAATCATACTGCTGAATTATAAATATGCTTTGGCGGTCTCGGCAATAAAATCAATTCTTGTGCCGTTGTTTATCGGCAATCCCGTTATGATATTATATTCTCTGTCTGCCTCAGTGCTATCTACTGTGATAAGCAGTATTTTGATTTATTCTAAAAAAATAAGCATACCCTCTGTGAGTATGCTTTCGGCGATTGTCCACAACCTCGTTCAGCTGTGCGTAGCCGCTCTTATGACAAACGCTTTGGTGTTCGGTTATGCGCCGTATTTTGTAATAGCCGGCAGTGTGTCGGGTTTTGTGACGGGCATTGCGGCTTTTGTTGTAATAAAGTATTTGCCCGAAAAACTTTTTATTCTGTAACTCCGCGCAAACGCTTTATTGTTGCGGCGGGATTTTTCGACTTATAAACGCTGCTGCCTGCAACTATAATGCTCGCGCCTGCTTTTATGACTTCGTCGACATTCTCTTCCGTTATGCCGCCGTCAATCTCTATTGGAATATCAAGCGACATTTCGTCAAGATATCTCTTTACGGTTTTTATGCGCTCAAGCGAATCTCGAATGAATTTTTGTCCGCCCAACCCTGCATACACGCTCATAACAAGTATCATATCGCAGAAAGGAAACAGATGTTTATATTTCCCGATGGACACATCCGGATTGAAGACTATGCCGCTTTTTATGCCTCTGCTTTGAATGCTCTTTAGCGCTTCCAGAGCGTTTTCGCTTGCTTCGGGGTGGAAGGTCAGCCAGTCGGCGCCGCTGTCAATAAAGGCGGCTATGTAGCGTTCAGGCTTTGTTATCATCAAATGCACATCCAGCGGCAATTTGGTGATTCTCTTTATGGCGGCTATCATCGGCATGCCGAAAGTCAAGTTTTTGACATAGACTCCGTCCATAACATCGCAATGCACGAGGTCGCCTCCCCACTGTGTTATCTGCTCGACGGAGTGTTGCATATTGACGAAATCCCCCGACAATATCGATGGACTGATGAGGATGTTCTCAGTATTTGTCATCTTGTTTCTCCTTCAATTCGTTATATATGGCTATGTAGCGCTGATATCTTTCTGCCGACAATACGCCCGACGCAACCTGCTTTTTTATTTCGCATTCGGGTTCGCTAATGTGTGAACAGTTATTTTTGTAACGGCATTTCGGCATATATGTTATATAATCCGTATAATAAAAAGTCAGCTCCGACGGCAACAGATTTTCGAATTCAAACAACGAAAAACCGCAAGTGTCGGCAAGTCTGCCTGTGCCGTAATCGAAGATTTCGATATGCCGAGTCGTGTTTTTGCCGCGTTGGATTCTCTCCGACATTCCGCAAACTTCCATCACCTGTCTACCCAGAATGGCATTGAGAAGCGAAGACTTGCCTACTGCGCTTTGACCTGCAAAGCAACTCAAACCGCCTTCCATAACGGAAAGCAGTTCAGTCAGTCCGCCCGACTGTTCGGCAGAGGCGGCGACACAAGGCAATTCGTTCTTGTAAGGTGCAAAAAACCGTTCTATTTCTGCCCTGTCCGTAAGATCTCTCTTATTGAAACAAAGCATCGGTCTTATGCCTTCAATATAACAATTTATTATCATCTTGTCAACAAGCACCCAATCGGGCGCAGGCGTCGGCGCAACGACAATAATCAAACAGTCAATGTTGCTGATATACGGTCTTATCAATGTGTTTTTTCTCGGATAGACCTCTTCAATTATGGCGGTGGCGCCTCTTATGCCGTCTATTTCGACATAGTCGCCGACATAAATATCAATGTCGCGCTTTACCCTCCCGCGCAGGAAGCAGGTATAGCGTGTTTTGTCATCGGTGATGACGGTAAATTTTGAGGCAACAGCCTTGATTACTTGTCCTCTGATAAAGTATTCTCCTTTATTGCCGCATTTCTCAGCTGTCCGCAAGCGCCTTCAATGTCGTTTCCCATAGAACGGCGCAGTGTGTTCGAAACATTGTGTTCGTCAAGTATCTGCATAAATTCTTTTATTTGAGCAGACGACACTCCACGCAAGCCTTTTTCTTTGACAAAGTTTAGGTTTATCAAATTTATGTGACAAGGCAAACCCTTGACAAGCGCCGCAAGCTGTTTTGCGCTGTCGGCATCGCTGTTTTCGCCTTCCACAAGCGAATATTCAAAAATTATGCGTCTTTTTGTCTTTTCAAAATAATACTTTGCCGCTTCAATGACATTAAAAAGATTGTGCGCCTTGTTGATAGGCATTAGCGCAGTGCGCTTTTTGTCGGTGGGCGCGTGCAAAGAAATTGTCAATGTGACAGGCAAGTCCATATCGGCAAGTTCGATTATTCTCGGTACCAGTCCGCAAGTTGACAATGATATGTTGCGAAGGCTGATATTTATGCCCTTCTCGTCGCTGACCAGGCGCAAAAACTTCACGGTGTTGTCAAAGTTGTCCAGCGGCTCACCGCTGCCCATCAATACGACATTGGTTATCGCCCGTCTTGCCGCCGTGCCGCCTTTCAGCGCGTTTATGCAAAGCACCTGCGAAAGGATTTCTCCTGCGTTCAAATTGCGGACAAGCCCGCCCAGTCCCGATGCGCAAAACTCGCAACCCATGCGGCAACCAACCTGTGTGGAAACGCAAAGCGTGTCGCCATAGCCGTGCGGCATAAATACACCTTCGATTATGTTGCCGTCATTCAGCTTGTAAAGATATTTCTCCGTGTCGTCTTTCGAGGACAATGTTTTTATTATTTCAAGTCCTCTGTCTGCAAAGTTTTCTCTCAATTTCTCGATAAGCGCTTTCGGCAAATTGCTTATGGCATCGAAACTCTTGTATTGCATTGCGGCATTATAGACCTGTTCCGCGCGGAAACGAGGAAAACCCCAATCGGTGATAAATGACAGCTCTTCAAAGCTGAAATCTTGCAAACATGGTTTCATAGCGCCACACCCGTTTCAAATGGCTTGCCTCGTAAAAAGTCGGCAAAACTCATTTCTTTAGCGTTCTCTCCTTGTACACGCAACAAACTGATTGCGCCCACGGCGCATTGAATGACAAATCCTTGCTTGGGATCAGCTAAAATAATCTCTCCTGCAAAAGCGACGCTTTTGCCGTGAACAACTTCAACGGATTTTATTTTTAATACACCGTATTTTGTTTCGGTATAAGCCCCCGGCCAGGGATTCATGCCACGGATAAAATTCTTAACCTCTTCGGCGGTTTTGTTGAAATCTAGCCTACCGTCGGATTTTTTTAGCATCGGGAAATGTGTAACCTTGTCCTTTTGTTGCGGCAAAAACACCGCTTTGCCGCTCTCGATAAGATCAAGCGCCTTGACAATCAGCTTTGCTCCCAGCGGACTGAGCTTAGTCAGCGTCTCTTCGGAGTTCTCGTTGCCGTCAAGGGTTATGGCCTCTTGCAATATGATATCTCCGCTGTCGACCTCGTATGCCGTCTGCATAATCGTCACGCCGACTTCTTTTTCACCGTTCAAAAGCGCCCATTGCACAGGCGAAGAACCGCGGTATTTTGGCAACAAAGATGCATGGATGTTTATGACACCATTCTTAGTCAATTCAAGAATTTCTTGCGAAAGGATTTGTCCGTAAGCGCAAGTTACCATAATATCGGCATCCAAAGTTTTCAATAACGCTACGGCTTCGGCATTTCTTATTCTGTCGAATTGCAAAACTCTCAGCCCTTTCTCTTCGGCAAATGCTTTCACCGCGCAGGGCAACGCCTTGTTGCCGCGCGCATTGACTTTGTCGGGTTGCGTAACAACGGCAACAATTTGGTGAGAGGACCGGATAATTGATTGCAAAGCCTCGACTGCAAAGGCAGGCGTGCCTAAAAATATCACTTTCATTGCGGCTTTTCTTCTCCGTTTTCGGTTGAAGGAGGGGTTTTTGTCGGTTTCGGCTCAATGTACTCTCTTTCGTAAAAGAGTATGCCCTCAAGATGATCGAGTTCGTGACAGCAGGCTCTTGCCGCCATATCCTCCAGTTCTTTCTTATATTTCTTTCCGTGTCTGTCAAAGGCTTCGACAGTCAATTTCTGGGGGCGAAGCACCTTGCAGTTCTTCGACGAGTCGACGCTCAAACAGCCTTCAAAGTCTATTTGTTCGCCCTCGGCATGAATTATTCTCGGATTCATCATCTCTAGATACAAGTCGTCAACCTCTATTACGGCAAGTTTTTTCAGCAAACCTACCTGCGGCGCGGCAAGTCCAACGCCGTCGGCTTTTTTCATTGTTTCATGCATATCGTCAAGCAGTTCGCCAAGTTTCTCGTCATACTTTGTCACCTCTCTGGTGCGCTTGAACAGTACTTCGTCCTTATCTGTAAAAATCATTCTTATTGCCATTTTTGTTCCTCTTTTTTTGTTACATCATTTGCATGGGGTTTATTTCGATGAAGCTGCTGACACCTCTTGTCGGCAGTTTCTTCATTTCTTGATATACAAGCGGCAGTGCGCTTTCTCCGTTCTTCAAATCTATCCAGACGACAATTTGAAAACGGTATTTGTTCATCATTCTTTTTATTGGGGCGCGCATAGCCTGCACTCGAAATATGCCGCAATTTTGTTCCTTCAGTTTGCGCAACAACTCATAGCCCTCTCTCGCCGCCTGCATAGCCTTGCTTTCGTCTTCTGACGCTACAAGCGTCCTGGCTATGACGGAATACGGCGGAAAATGCGTAGTTTGGCGCACATTGCTTTCTTTTTCAAAAAAGCCGCAATAATCATAGTTTCTGGCAAAACGGAAGACATAATGCTGAGGGTTGTAGGTTTGCATAACAACCTTGCCTTCCTTCTGCTCTCTGCCTGCTCTGCCTGCCACCTGTGTGATAAGCTGAAAGGTGTTCTCGTTGCTTCTGAAATCCGGAAAGTACAGTGACAGATCTGCATCAAGTATTCCAACCAGCGTGACGTTTGCGAAGTCATGCCCTTTTACGATCATTTGTGTGCCGACAAGTATTTGCGCTTCGCCCTTGGCAAAAGCCGACAATATATCAACATAGGAGTCCTTGCGTTGAACGGTGTCATTGTCCATACGCAGCACCTTTACGGCGGGGAATAGTTTTTTAATTTCTTCAACAACCTTCTCTGTGCCTATTCTGCCCTCTTTCAAGTGTTTAAAGCCACATACGGGACATTCGTCAATATTGTAGAACTGTTTGCCGCAATAATGGCATTTCAGCTTGTTGTCGTCCTTGTGCAACGTCAAGCTGACATCGCAGGCTGTGCATTTCGGGATATAACCGCAGCTTCTGCATCTAACAAAGGAAGCAAAGCCACGTCTGTTTATGAACAGCATTGCCTGTTCGCCCCTCTCGATAACTTTTTGGAGCTCCGCAATCAAGGCTTTCGAGAAGATCGACATGTTGCCTTCAAGTATCTCTGTACGCATGTCGACTATTTGCATCTCGGGCAGGCTCTTGTCGTTTATGCGGTTTTGTAATGTTATAAGTTTATATTCGCCGCTTTTTGCTTTGGCGTAGCTTTCTATCGAGGGTGTCGCTGAGCCATAGATGAGTTTTGCGTTGTTGTACTTGCGCCGAAACTTGGCTATGTCCGAAGTGAAATACCTCGGATTGGATTCACTGACATAGCTTGAATCGTGCTCCTCATCAATGATTATGACGCCGACATTCTCCAGCGGCGCGAACACAGCCGAGCGCGCGCCCAAAGCCACCGTTGCCGTGCCTTCAAGCAGTCTGCGCCACTCGTCATAGCGTTCGCCGTCCGACAGACCGCTATGAAGCAGGCTGACTTTGTCGCCGAATCTTGCGCGAAAAAGTCCCAGCATCTGCGGTGTCAAAGAAATCTCCGGCACAAGCATAATGGCAGTCTTACATTTTTTCAGTTGTTCTTCTATGACGCGCATATATATTTCTGTCTTGCCGCTACCCGTCACGCCGTGCAACAAAAATTCTCTGTCTTCCTTCAGTATCTCGTTAACAGCTTTTTTTTGGTCTGCCGTCAAGATTATTTCCTGTTGTTTGGCTTTCAAGTCCTTGTAGGGCGTTCTGTTTTGTACGACATATTCCTTCAATACTATGCCTTTTGTTATCAATGCCTTGACTGCTTGCGGTCCAAAACTGCTGTTCAACACGCTTTCGAATTCGCCACCCTCGCTCAAACTCTCAAAAACTTTTCTTTGCGCCGTTGCGCGCAAAGAAATTTGTTCGATGTCGGCGTCTTTTGATAATGTAATATAGGCTTTTTGTTGGATTTTTACCCTGCCGCCACGCAGTTTTGACGGGATACAAAGCCTCAATACATCTATGTAACGAAGGTTTTTGTATTTGTTCAAATACGTTGCAAGTTCAAGCATTTCTTCCGAAAGCACTTTCTTTTCGTCAAGCACCCGTATGATTTCTTTTGTTTTGTGAAGTGAATTTTCTTTTTTTTGGATAATGAAACCTTCGAGCCGTCTGTTGCCGAAAGGCACCTCGACTCTGCTTCCCCGAGGGATATCGAAAGCGGCGGAATAGTCAAAAACCTTGTCCACCTCGCTGTTGCTTATATCTACGATAACCTCATAAATCATTCTTTCAGAATATTGTCCAGAATTATATCCGACAGCTCCCTTTTTGTCATGAGCGGCAGGCTGATTGTTTCGCCGCTTCGTTTTATGATTGTCACAATGTTTGTATCGATGCCGAAGCCTGCGCCTTCTTTTGTCACGTCGTTGGCTACTATCATATCGGCATTCTTGCTTTCAAGTTTTTGTTTGGCGTTCTTGATCAGATCGTCGGTCTCTGCGGCAAAAACCACAAGTTTTTTGTTTCCCTTCTGTTTGCCGACTGCTGCTGCAATGTCGACATTTTTTTCAAGCTCCAGCGTCAGTGAAGCCGACTTTATTTTTGACGGCGAATAATTCTTCACCTTGTAGTCGGACGGCGCCGCGGCTTTTATGATTATGTCCGCTCCGGCAAGCTCCGTCAAAACGGTGTTATACATATCTTCAGTCGTTGCAACATTCAAAACTTTTGCGTTCTTGGGCGGTGTCACGCTGATATTTGCGGCGACAAGTGTCACCTCAGCTCCGCGTTCAAGCGCCGCTTCAGCAAGCGCTATGCCCATTTTTCCCGAAGAAAAGTTGCTTATGAAACGCACTCCGTCAACCGGCTCTCTTGTGGCGCCGGCGGTGATCAGCATTCTCTTGTCTCTGAAGTCGGGGTTTGGGGTCAACAGCTTGTCCACCTCTCGGACAATGTCCTTTGGTTGGCTCATTCTGCCTTTGCCGATATCTCCGCAAGCCAACAATCCCGATTCGGGTTCGATAATGACGCAGTTTCTTTCTTTCAAGAGTTTCAGATTCTTTTGGGTCGCCTCGTCCTCGTACATGTTTGTGTTCATTGCCGGACAGATGACCTTGACAGCTGTGCTGGCAAGATATGTCGTAGTCAACATATCGTCGGCTACGCCGTTTGCAAATTTGGCGATGACATTGGCTGTTGCAGGCGCCACAAGAAAGACATCGGCTTCCTTTGCAAGCGAAATATGTTCGACGTCATAACTTTCTTTTTCGGCGAACATATCGACAACAACCCTGTTTCCCGACAGCGTCTCGAGGGTAAGAGGCGTGATAAATTCCGTGGCGTTTTTTGTCATAATAACCTTGACGGTGTAGCCGAGCTTTGTCAGCCCAGACACTACCTCGCAGGTTTTGTAGGCGGCGATACCGCCGCTAATGCCAAGCACCACGCATTTTTTGGTTTTCATTAGATCTTCAATGTTATTTTGCCGTCATAAATCTCTTTGGCGGCGTGGCTGATAGCCTTCAAGCCCGACTTCTCGAGTTCGCCGGTTTCAAGAGCCAAAAGCTCTTTTGCTCTTTTTGCCAAACCGCACACCAATGCGTAGCGGCAAGGCGCTTTTTTTATAAGCTTATCAATAGGCGGGTCAATCATCATAATATATTCTATCTCCTTTTGTTAATAATCGATTTGTTGGTTTATTTTTCTACTATTTTTTGTATGTTTTCTTGCGTTCTTGAAATCTTCAGCCGTTCGGCGCGCACTATGGCGATAAGTCCGTCGACTGCCTCGTCGAGGTCGTCGTTTATGACAAGATAGTCATAGCTGTATGCACAGCGCAGTTCGTCCCGTCCGATATCGGCGCGCTTCTGCTGCCAGTCGGTCGTCTCGGAATTGCGCATCTTCAATCTTCTTATGACTTCGGTCACCGAAGACGGCGTAAGGAATATGAATACCGGTTTGAGGTCGGTTTTGCGGATTTGTTCTGCGCCGATAGTCTCTATTTCAAGTATGATATCTCTGCCGCTTGTCAAAGCGTTCTCGATATAGCTCTTGATCGTGCCGTATTTGTTGCCGAACTTCTCCACATGTTCCAGCATTTCTCCGTTTTCTAGCATTTTGTCAAACTCTTCATTGGTTCTGAAAAAATAGTTTATGCCTTCCTTCTCTTGGTTGCGGGGCGCTCTTGTCGTCGCCGACACCGAATATTCGAGGTCGGTTATTGTTTTGAAAACCTCTTTCAACACTGTGCCCTTGCCTGCGCCGGAAGGTCCGCTTATTACGAATAGTATTCCTTTTCTCATTGTCAGCCCTACTCTATGTTTTGCACTTGCTCTCTGATTTTTTCTATTTCGCCTTTCAGTTCCAACACTTTTTGTGTAATGGCAAGATCGTTGCTCTTCGAACCGATAGTGTTTATTTCACGGTTCATCTCCTGCACCAAAAAGTCCAATTTTCTGCCGACTGAATTGTTTTCGGCAATAATCTTTCTGCCCTGTACAAAGTGGCTTGATAGTCTGGTTATTTCTTCGTCTATTGCCGCCCTATCCACAAAAAACGCTACTTCGTTGAGCAATCTTGCTTCATCAAGTTGAACACCTGCCAAAGCGTCGGTAATTTTTGTGGTCAGCTTGTTTTTGAAGTCTTCAGCGACAAGCGGCGCGCGCTGTTTTATGCAAGCAAGCTGTTGCTCCGCCGTGTCAAGTCTTTGCAAAATGTCCGCCGCCAATGCCGCGCCTTCTCTTTCGCGCATTTCGCAAAGCATTTTTTGCGCATCTTCAATCGCCTGTTCGGCAAGCGCTTTTATGGCGTCCTCGTCGTCCTCGGCGCCCTTTGTCAAAAGCACCTCGGGCATTCTCATAACCTGTGACGCCGTCATATCGTTCTGAAAACCCAGCTTCTCAAGCTCTGCCGCCATAGCCATATATTCTTTGGCGATGATGCTGTCGATGCGTACGGCGCTTTTGCCCTCTCGGTTGTCCTCATAGGTACAATATATGTCAAGATGACCTCTTTGAACCGTTTTTTGCAGATGTTTGCGCAAGCAGTCTTCAAGATAGTTGAGCCCTCGGGGCAGTTTGAAAAGCAAATCAAGGTATCTATGATTTACCGATTTTGTTTCTATCGTTACTTTGCGCTGTCCGCCCTCTGCCACACCTTTGCCGTAGCCTGTCATACTATTCATTTGCACCTCTTTACTGCATCAAACAACTGGTCGCTTCTTGTCTCTAAATACTCTTTTTTATCGCCGAAATCGGCTATTATATCCCTGTTGGCGGTGAATTCGCCAATCTTTGTGGCAACAATACCTTCTTTCTCCAATGCGTCAAGCACTTTTTGCGGCACTTTCGTGCTGACAATAAGGCTGCCGCTGGAAATCAGCCTGTATACGTCCGTCTGTAAAACAAGGCAAATCTTCTTTGTGACTTCGGCTACTTTTATGCTGTTCACATCAATAAGCGCGCCGACTGCCGACGATTCCGCCATTTCGGTTATGGCGCCGAAAACTCCGCCCTCGGTTATGTCGTGCATTGCCGAAATATCAAACTGTCTTGCTATCGCCGCTTCTTTGGAAATGCTGATGCTCTTGCCCAGTTCAACTGCTTCTTGCAGTTCGTTTTCGGTGAGAAACTGCTTTAGCTTCTTTTTGCAGTCGTTTGCCAAAATGCTTGTGCCTTCGATGCCGACGGTCTTTGTGATAATTATGCTGTCGCCTATTCTTGCCGAATTGGCGGTGATATGCTTCTTTGTTCTGCCGATAATCGTCGCGTTGACAATGATTTTGTTGACGGCATCGGTGAATTCGGTATGTCCCCCGACTATCTCCAGGTTGTTGCGCTCCGCCTCTTGCTCTGCCTGTTGCATAATCTGCTTGAGTTGTTCAAGCGTAGCCGTAGGCGGCGCCAGCACCGTAAGCACGGCAAGCACAGGTTCTCCTCCTGCGGCAAAGATGTCGTTTACGTTTATTTTTATGGCAAGCGCGCCTGCTCCCTCATCTGCTCCGGTGATCGGGTCGGTGGAAATAAGTATTCTGTCGGGAATTTCAAAGGAAGAACAATCCTGCGCCAGCGAGGAAGGCACAATGACTTCCTTTCTGCGCCGCTTTATGACGCTCAACACACATTCTATCAATTCGGGATTGGTCAACTTACCTATTTTAATAAACTTTATCTTTCTTTGCACGTCTGAGGCTGAAAATAATTACC
>CAYJBS010000040.1:0-13446 GCA_964368435.1 uncultured Christensenella sp.
GATAATATATTGGATGATTATGCGAAAGATTGTTGCTACCATCATTTTTATTTTTTTATTTATCAGTCTTGCGGGGTGCGAAAAAGAGCCTGCCGTAGAGACTTTTTATAAACTTGAAGACATAAAAATAAGTGTCTCTGATTCTTTTGATGTCCCCGCAGGGGTTTTTCCGATCACTTATACCATCGATAATGAAGGCAGACTAAAAACTGAAATCGGCTTAAGTGTACAATTAAGCATAAAAGACCAAGAAGAAAATGATGTGCCCTTGACCGGCAATTCTATCATAATTGAACAGGGGAAGACCTACACAGTAAGCGTCACCGCAGTGACGACACTCGGCAACAAAACTGTAGTCTATACCATTCGAGCCATCGATTCCGCAGGCAACCAAGATCAAGACGCCATAAAAAGCATAAGTATCCAAAGCGGCACGCTAAAAACAGATTTTTCTCTCAACGAACAGCTATCGCTTAAAGACGTAATATTACAAGTCGTCTACGAAAGCGGCAAAAGAAGTGAATTTGAGGTGAAGTCGGAATGGGTGACAAACTTCAGCACCGTTTCGGTAGGCACAAGAATAATGGGCATTACATATGGCGGCAAGAGTTGCAGTTTTACATATACCGTAAGGAATGAATATATCTCCGCCGGGCTTTCCTATCGCTTTATCAGCGCCACGGACAGCTTTGAAATAGTGTCGGGGGTCCCCGACGCAAATGGCAGCATCACAATCCCAAAAATATATGACGGCAAACCAATAACGTCGATAGCCGAGAAAGCCTTCGAGAATTCGCAGCAGCTTTTCGCTGTGGTGTTTTCTGCGCCCTGCAACATAGAAACCATAGGAGCGAGAGCCTTCGCCAACTGCATAAACCTTCCCGATATTTCGTTGCCTGTCTCGGTGACTAAATTGGAAGAAGGGGCGTTTTTCGGATGTAACAGACTTATTAACGCATCCTTGGGATCCATTGACGAGTTGCCGAGAAATGCTTTTGCCGATTGTATTGCACTCAACTCTATCTTTATCCCAAAGAGCGTAATAACGATAGGCGTAGGCGCTTTTGCCGATTGTGTAAGTCTAGAGAAAGTCGTTTCAGAGGCGCAGAGCAACCTTGTTTCAATAAAAAGTCAGGCATTCTCGACTGCTTCCGCGCTGAAAATTCTCATGTTTACCGCAACCGTACCTCCGCAAACCGAAGGTGTGGCTCTGCCGTCAAATGCCGAAGTAAAAATACTTGTTCCCGATGATAATGTAGATGAATACAAAACTCAATGGTCGGATTATAGCGCAAAAATACGCACTTCGACTGTTGAAGTAATCTTTTATGCCGATGGCGAAGAGTATCACCGCGGCGCAACGGTTTTCGGTTCAGATTTGACCGATGTACCTCAACTGCCCGAAAAGACAGGATATACCGCAAATTGGAGTAGAGAGAACTTTTCGAAGATCTCAAAGCTAAATGACAGAATCGACGCAGTATTCTTTCCGATAGATATTACGGTTATATTCCGCACCGATAATGAAGACATTGTCCGTTACCTAAAGTTTGGCGCCGCGCTTGCGGATATCCCCACGGTGCCGCCAAAAGACGGTTTTCAAGGGCTTTGGAACAGAAACAATTTTGACAGCATCGCACAAATAGATTTGATTGTGCTGCCGATATATACACCCCTTGCGTACACCATCAAGTTTATAACAAGCGGCGGCGACACTGTCGCAGACCTCGTTGCTGATTTTGGATCGGAGATTTCCTTACCCGTCGGCATAAAAGCAGGCAACAGCTTTCACGGTTGGTACACTTCGCAAACACTGAATGAACAATTTTCGCTGACGACGATGCCAGCCGGCAATATGACGCTTTGGGCGAAGTTTTTGCCAAAGAACTATAATTTGATTTTCAACACAAGCGGAGGTCTGAAGCTTGCGGGTTTGCTGCAACAATATGACACGCTTATCAAAGCGGTACCGTCAAAAGAAGGACATACCTTCCTGAATTGGTACGACAATGCAGATTGCGAGGGCGAGGCTGTCACAAGGGTGCCTGCTCAAGATATTACGCTTTATGCAAAATGGCAATTGACCGATTATTCCATTGCTTTTGTTGCCAACGAGGGAGACGATGTAGCAAGTTTGACATACGCTTTTGGCGATGAATTGCCGCCGCTGCCCGAAAGCGCAAGAACGGGTTATGATTTCGTCGGGTGGTATCAAGACTATTATTTACAAACACCTTTTTCATACGAACAGATGCCGAGCCGTTCGCTTATGCTGTATGCAAAATGGCGCAGAAAGCAATATCTAGTCAGCTTTATTACCGACGGTGTGACCTTATCGACACAGCAGGTGCTTTTCAATGATTTCATCGGTTACAAACCCGAAAGAGCAGGTTATTTAATTGACGGATATTTCTTAGACGAAGCAAAAACCAATGCGTATACTTTGGGCAGAATGCCAAGCAGTGATTTGGCGATTTATGTCGAATGGCGCCCGATAACATATTCAATACAATATATTTTATCCGGCGGCGCAAATGGCGCGAACAATCCGAGTTCATATGATCTTGAATTGCTTAAGCAAGGGGACATAAATTTTGCCCCGCCTGAGAGAGAGGGCTATAGTTTTTCGTATTGGTACATATTTACCGACAACCGCGAAACCCAAATTTCGAAGTTGACAACGGGAGATATGGGCAACAAAACAATCTATGCCAAATGGCAAATAAACAGCTACACGCTGACTTTTGTCACATATTCCGAGACTGTTGAGCCGATTACTGCCCCATACAATCAACCCTTTAATACAGCAATCTCTCGCAGTGGGTACAAATTCTTAGGTTGGTATTTTGATGCGGAATATACCCAAAAACTTATGAAAAATGTTATTCCCGCGCTTGATGCCACACTTTATGCAAAATGGCAGACTATTTCTTATGCCATAACCTATACAAACGGCTATACACATCCCAACAAAACAAGCTATACGGTAGAGGACGAGGATTTTACGCTACTGGATGCCGACAGAGCAGGTTATTCCTTTGTCGAATGGAGAAGCGAAGGCGCGCCCATAACGGAGCTTGTAATAGACAGACAAAACCCTGCCGATATTTCTCTTTCGGCATGGTGGCAAATAAACAGATATACGATCATTTTCGATACTGTCGGAGGAACGGCGTTGTCATCAATAGACAACGCAGAGTATTATTCTCTCATTCCCGAAGAGCAAAGAACGACGGCGAGAGAACATTATATCTTTAGCGGATGGTACGATGAAAGCTACCAACAGCAATATCCATTAATAAGAGTGCCGTCGCAGAACATTACGCTTTTTGCCAAATGGACACCGATACAGTATCGCATTGTCTATAACCTTGACGGTGTTGCCAACAATGCGCTCAATGTGCCGACTTATACCGTTGAAGAGGATATAACCTTGTACCCCATTTCAAAATATGGATATCTATTCCTCGGTTGGTATGACAACAGAGACTTTAGCGGCGAACCGCTTACAAACTTAGCTGTCGGGACAGGAGAATATTTGCAGCTTTATCCCAAGTGGCAACCGATAGAAAGTACAATAAGCTTTGAACCCAACGGAGCGTCTGCCGTGCCTTCTGTCACGCAAGCTTATGATACCTTGCTTTCAGCGCCGCAAGCGCCGACTTATGAAGGCTATAGGCTTGAAGGGTGGTACGCCGACGAACAGCTTTCGGAATTGTTCGTGTTCGACAAGATGCCTGCCGAGGACATCACGCTATACGCAAAATGGTCGGTTGTGGTTTATACAATTACTTATATTTCCGATATATTCTTTGACAACTATAACAGAAAGACTTATACCATAGAAAGCGGAGAGTACCTATTGTTGCCCATAATGCTAAACGGTTACGCTTTCATAAAATGGTATCTTGACGGCGACAGCGAAAAAACTCCTTACACATCTATACCGTCGGGAAGCGTGGGTGACCTCACATTGAGAGCAGAATTTACGCCTATCGGAACACAAGTGACGCTTGATGCCGATGCTGGGTACATTGGCGATGCGCACTTTGTGACACTGGCTATTATATTTGGAGACAGTGACTTTGAATTTCCTGTTGTCACTCTTGCGGCAAGGGTTTTCTTAGGTTGGGCGGACAGCGGCGGCATAAGATATGCCGACGAAAACGGAAATGCCGTGCGCAGTTGGGACAAGACAGAGAACGTGACGCTGACGCCGATTTGGGCGGCGCAATACAATATAAATTCCTCGGGAGTCATTATCGGACTAAGTGGCGGAGTATCTCCCGAAAACCTTATTATCCCTTCGAACATAGAAGGGGTGGCGGTTACGGCAATCGGCGACAACGCTTTCACCAATAACGCCGTCATAAAATATGTCGAGGTGTCAAGCGGAGTAAAGACAATAGGCAACAATGCCTTTTATAACTGTGCGGCGCTGGAGAGTGTCGTGCTTCCTGAATCAATCAAAGCTATCGGCAACAATGTCTTTGCCAACTGTATCAAGTTGACAAGCATAAACCTGCCGCCGAAAGGCAGCGACATCGGCACAACAATATTGCGCGGTTGCGGCGCATTGACCCAACTGAAATTTTCAGGCGAAACTACACTTCAAAAACTTTTCGGCAATTCATCGCTTGCCAATACATACGAAGTAACAATTGACGATGCGAAATATTATATACCAAATTCTTTATCGACAATCACCGTTTCCAACACTTTGAGGGTGGCGGATTATGCGCTTTTCGGCGCGGCATCGGTAAAGAATATAATACTGCAATACATTGTAGAAATCGGAGCAAGGGCGTTTAGCGGCTGTTTGAGCGCGGAGACGATATATTTGCCGTCGATGCTTCAACTTATTGATGTTGAGGCTTTTGACGGTTGTGTCAATGCCGAATATGTTTATTCCTCACTCAACGCTTTGGTCGAAATAAGAGAAAGAGCTTTCCGAAACAACCAAATGCTTGATTATTTTTATGCCGACAATACGGCTTCAATTCTTGACGGCGCTTTCAACGGCTGCAGCAGTTTGAAGGGAGTGACTTTCCACGGCGCAAATACCGTGGGAAAAATCTTTGGAGCGGCGGCATATGAGGGCAGTTATGCGGCGCAGCAAAGCGGCGCAACATACTATATCCCGTCCTCGCTTATCAGCGTGAAATTGTCTTCAAAAGCCTCAATGCTTTGGCAGGATGCCTTCAAAGACATCAATATATTTGAAATAAATAATACTTCCATGCTTACGCAAATATGTAAAGATGCCTTCAGAAATTCCGGAATTACCGACTTTGTAGTCGGTGACAAGGTTGTCAAAATTGAGGAGGGCGCTTTTGCATTCTGCCAAAATTTGACCTCATTTTCTTTCAACAACAACGCTTTATCTACTCAAGACTCTTCTATCGGGCAAGCAATCCTTGAGGGTACAGCGCTGCAAAGCCTTTGCATTAACGGAAAAATAGTTACCCCGAAATTATTCGGCTCAAACGGCGGAGATTATGAGGATTATACCGTTTCAATTGACAATCAACTCTACCATATTCCACTAAGCCTTGTCGATATGAGCATTTTGCCGACGCAAGAGATTGCTGCAAAAGCATTTTTCGGAATGAAGACGCTGTTTGGCATAACGATTCCGTCGACAGTCATAAACATCCGTGAGAGCGCCTTTGCCGACTGCATAAATCTTTCAACAATAACAATACCCGAAGGTGTCACCGACATAGGCAATAGTGTCTTAAGCGGTTGCGGTCAGTTGACGTCTATATTCTTACCCTCGACGGTCAGCGCAATGGGTCAAAACATATTTTACGGCTGTTCTTCTCTTTATTATGTCAACATAGATTTGGAAAACCCGTATTATGAAACAATCAGCAATGTGCTTTACACTAAGGACGGAAAGAAACTGATATTCTATCCTCGCACCAAAACCGACAACTATTATGAAGTAAAAAGCGGAGTACAGGAGATATATCCTGCGGTATTTGCCGAAAACAACTATTTGACTGCCATTTCTTTGCCCGCAACACTTTCGATAGTCGGCGCAAAAGCATTTTATAACAATACGCAGTCGCAACTGATTTTCGGCGGTTTCGAAAATTTGCAGTACATTGGAGAAAAGGCTTTTTATAACTGCATAAACGGCATAGAGCGGTACGACCTTCCCATGCCGAACTTGACGTATATAGGTGGCAGCGCATTTGAAAATTGCGGTTTTGTCGGCGCAGTGACTTGCGCAGATGTTGGCTTCATAGGTGAAAGCGCTTTCAAAAACAGTTCAATAATATCATTTGTTGCGCAGTCGATAAATATTATTGCGCCGTCCGCATTCAAAACATGTTTGTCGTTGACAACCTTTACTGTCGATACCCTTGAGAGTGTAGCCGAACTGGCTTTCGAAGGTTGCGCCGTCGTAGAAGAATTCACATTGCCCGACGATAAGACGATATCGTATTATTTCGGATTTATTCCGTCGCTGACAAAAATGACATTTTCCGGTAGCATAAGCGCCATAACCGCAGACCTTGGCGAGTGTTTGACGCTTTCGGATATTTTTATTCCGCGGGCTACTACATATCTCGCCGCAAATTCATTCAGCGGCTTTTCCAATCTTTTATCATTTGATATAGATGAAAACAACACCTCTCTTGCAATAGAAAACAACGCTGTTGTCAAGGACGGCAGCATTCTTTTATATTATTTGCCGTATGCTGACGCTGTCGAATATACCGTACAAGCAGGCATTTACAAAATAAATAACTTAGCTTTTGCCAACCACAAATATCTGAATAAAATCACACTTTCAAGCAGTGTTGACGAGATTGGAACGGAGCTTTTTTATAACACCGAAATAAAAGATTTGACATTGCTGTGTGACGTGCCTAACAGAGCATTGGGTTATTTAGACGCTTTGGAAAGGATGACTTACAACGGAGGACGAGAACTTGGCAAGCTGTTTTCGAACATTTCAAACGGTGTTACGGCTGTGCAAAAAGGCGTTGCTTATGTCATTCCCAAAAATCTTACAGAAGTGGGGTTTACAAGCAGTCCTGCGCCAAATGCTCTCGAAGACTGCAAAAATATAACAAAAGTTGTGTTAAGTTCATTAGACACAGTTTATCAAGATGCCTTCAATGGTTGCGTTTCGCTTGTTGACATCAATCTCGAATACGTCACTGTCCTTTACGACAGAGCCTTCTATAATTGTCAACTGCTTGCCGACATATCTCTTCCCTCGCGTTTGGTGGCTGTGGGAGTGCAGGTATTTGACAATACCGACTGGCTTGCAAACCAATCAGACGGACTTGTCTACTTGCGGAATTTTGTCTATTGTTACAAAAACCAAATGCCGAAGGATTATTCGTTGGAATTTTTGCACGGCACGACTGATGCCGTAAAGGGCATTTTCATCGGAATGAACAACTTGTATAGCGTGAGTTTTCCAAGCACTGTCGATGATTTGAGCAGCTTTGTATTTTCGGATTGCACATCATTGCGACTGGTAAATTTTGACGGACTTGGGGAGAACACAGGGCTTCCGCCGTATATGTTCAGCGGTTGTTCGCAACTCAACGACATTGTTTTGGAATCAGAGATTAAATCAATAGGTGAATATGCATTTTTCGGGTGTCACAATATTACTGGAATTGTCTTGCCGTCGGCTTTGGCTCGTATAGGCGATTATGCTTTTTCAGGAACTTCCATAACCTCAATCATTATGCCAAATAGTGCTGATAACATCGGCGAAAACATCTTTTATGGTTGTGATCTTCTCGAGAATATCACACTGGGCACAAACTTCCCGGGAATGTTAAACGGTGTAAAGAACGTTCGAACGCTCACGTATAATGGAAATACACCGACAATGAAGCTGTTCGGCAACCAACGTGATGACAAGTGGCTGTATCCGGTGCGTTATGAAGGACAAGACTATTATGTATCGTCATTCTTGAATAGCATCAACATAAAGGGCATCACCAAAATTCAGCCGTTTACTTTCTTTGGCTTGTCCTCAGTAATAGATATAAGCATTCCGGAAGGCATACGAAGCATTGGAAATTACGCTTTCCAAAACAGCGGATTGCAACAAATTTCATTGCCACAGTCTTTGGAAGTGGCAGGCTTGTATATGTTTACGGGCTGCAATAATCTTGAAATAATCACCATGCAAAGCTTAGTTGAGGATGCGCTGTCGGCGCCCTATCTAAAAGAGTTGCATTATTACGGCGACAGTATGTTGTTAAAGCTATTTAGCAAATATCAATACGATAATACCTATATCGCAAGCTATGGCGGAAGAAATTATTATGTACCAAGCTCCTTTGAACGCGCTGTTTTCAAGGGAGAGTTTATCGGTGACAATGCAATCCAAGGAATAAACAGCCTGAATTATATAGAAGCCGGCACGAGTGTCAAAGAAATCGGAGCCTACGCTTTTGCAAACTATGGCAATCTTTTTGACATTGTAGATGAGCAAAATTTGATAAGTATAGGTCAAGGCGCTTTTGAAAATTGTAGTTGGTACGAAAATTATATTCTCTACCAATACGGCATAGTTCAACTAGGAAAGGTTGTATATGGCTTTGTCGGAGAAATGACAGAGCATTATGAAATGATTGTTCCGGAGGGAGTTCTTGACATTACCGACGGAGCCTTCGCAGGATATGACAACCTGGCGACAGTTTCATTGCCGTCGACGCTTTTGGCGTTGGGAACAGGTATCTTCAAAGATTGTGTTTCGCTGGTTTCTGCGCAACTTCCTGCCACGCTTGTGTCGATAGGAGAAGAGGCTTTTTCGGGTTGCAGCATGCTTGCGACCATAATCTTCCCCGAAAGTTTAACAATTTTGGGAAGAAGAGCATTTGCACGATGCAATTTTAGCGAAATTACGCTGTCCGACAAGCTTGTCGATATAGATATCGCACCCTTCGAAAAAGCAATGATAGCCACGCTGATATTAGAAAAAGAATATGAAGGCATACTTGAAGAGTGTTTTGTTTCGAAAATAATTATGCCGGGGAACAATTCCGCACACTATTTATTCACGGCAAAACCTTTCGACGATAGCTACAAGATTACGGGAATAAACGGCGGAACTGCAGAATATTATATTCCCCAAACATTGAGTGAGATTGAACTGACAGGAGACTCGACAATTGTTGCTTACGCTTTTTATGGCTTTAAGCTAAGAAAAGTCACGTTAGGCTCTGTCACCTCAATTCAAGCCTATGCTTTTGCCGAATGCATTGAACTGGAAGAGATAAATGTGCCGATAGGGTTGAGAACGATAGGGCAATACGCATTTTATCGTTGCAGTGTTCTTGATATCAACGGTTTTTCGGGGCATTCATTGACAGCTATCGGCAAAAACGCATTTGAAGATTGCGATGCGGTTGAAGAGTTTGCGCTTTCGGACAGTCTTATCGAAATAAGTGAAGAACTTTTCAAAAACTGCGATAATCTTACGAAACTGACGGTCTTTAAGGATGCGTTCAGATCATTGGCAGGCGCAGGAATCAGCAGCCTGGCAGTATATAACAATGTAGATATAAAAAATCTTTTTGACGTCGACGATATGCCGTATCTAAAAAATGTCGAAACGATGTCAACCATTCCGATACCTGAAGGATATTTTAGTGGATTGCAACATGTACAAGAAATAAAAATCTGTGACACGGTGATGGCAATAGGCGCAGATATATTTGAGGGTTGCGACAGTTTGTCGCGCATCTTCATACCTTATATCGGCGCAAACTTGAGCGCTCCCGATGTTCTAGACTATCTTTTAGTGGCACCGTTGCCGTTACTTAGGGAAATAACCGTAACCAAACAACAAAGCATCGCCCAAAACGCCTTTGCCAACAGTCTGCTGAAAAAGGTTACCTATATGTATTCCGTTATGGACATAGGCAACGGAGCGTTTGAAAACTGCGCCGATTTGACGACGCTTGAGATGAGTTCTTCCGGTATATTGTTCGGACAATCCGCCTTTGAAAACTGCGCGCAACTTGTCGAGATCGGTTCGCATACGGCAACGAGGATAGGAGCAAGAGCCTTTTATAATTGCGCTCTTTTTGCAGGAGCAGGACTTAGCAATACAAGCAGTGTCGGGACCATGGCTTTCTTTGGCGCTGAGTCTTTGGTAACAGCCGGAATAGACCACACCACTACGCAAATAGACGAAGCGGCATTCAAAGGGTGCATCTTGTTTAATCAATCGACTTTTGCCGGACTAGAAATTTTGGGCGTAAGCGCCTTTGAAGATTGTGTCAGCTTGACTGAATTGGATTTTAGCGGCAATACCTTGCTCCAAGAAATTTCAAGCAAAGCCTTCAACGGTTGTTTAGGGATAATAAATGTCGATTTTAGCGGTTCAAACATCAAGACTATCGGCAACAGCGCCTTCAGTTATACCGCTCTTGAATCGCTGATTTTGCCGCACAGCATCGGCTCAATAGGCGAAAGCGCGTTCAGCCATTGCCAAAATTTATTAAGCGCAGACTTAGGCAATGGCATAGGTTCAATAGGAGTCTATGCCTTCAGCGATACTCCGCTTGAAAGCATTGTTATTCCATCCTCCAATATATCATACGGTAAAGGCTGTTTTGCCCGCACACTGCTTTCTTCTTATTCGATAGTATCAAGTTCCGTGCCCAAAGAAATGTTTATAGGCTGTACTGCGCTTTCAGAAGTTACCTTATCTGAAGGAATATTTTCAATAGGCGATAGAGCCTTTTGTGATACTTCGATAATTACCATCGAATTGCCCTCAACTGTGAAATCAATCGGGGAAGGTGTATTTTATGGCTGTCTTATGCTGGCATCAATTCAAGTACACCCAGATAACAAAAACTTTATTTCGAAGAGCGGAGTGTTGTTTGATTATTTAGAAAGCGAATATATTGAATATGACGACAAAGGCAACGTTATTTCCAGAACTGATACCACATCTATAATAAAATTGATTTGTTACCCTGCGGCAAAGACTGATGAGAACTATGATATTCCTATAAATCATCATGACCTTTCGTCGCAACCGCTGTCAAGAATTGAGCCTTACGCTTTTTCAAATAACATTTATGTGACAAATATCGTCTTCCCAAGTGGCATAACAACAATCGGCTATAATGCCTTCGAAAACTGCTCTTCTTTGAAAAACCTTGCTCTTAGCGGTACCCAAATAACGCTTATTGACAAAGAAAGCTTCAAAGGTTGCGAAGCCGTCGAAATTGTTTCACTGCCAAGCAGCCTTGAAGCTATCGGAGAAGCGGCTTTCCAAGAATGCATCTTATTGACAAATATAACCATCCATTCAGCTGTTATGACAGTAGGCCGTTATGCTTTCTCTGCTACAGGGTTGAAATCTGTGACCTTCAATCAAGGCAGTCAACAGCTTTCTATTGAAGACGGAGCATTCAAGAATTGCGAAGATCTTGCGTCCGTTTCTCTTCCAAGCAATTTAAGCACAATAGGAGAAGGGGCATTCCAAAATTGTCAGTCATTAACAACCATTACTATCCCTGAAGAGGTTATGGATATTGGAGCTTTCGCATTCAGCAATTCGGGACTATTGACTTTTGTTTTTTCCGCAGACAGCAAAATAACGAATATAGGAAATGGCGTCTTCAAAGATTGTACACAACTTTCAAATATAAATCTTCACGTGGCGCAGAATCTCTACGCAATAGGGGAGTCCACCTTCGAAAACTGCTCTTCATTGCTCTCAATAAGTATTCCGACAAAAATAACAATTGTTGATGCCTTTGCGTTCAAAGGCTGTACCAATTTGCAATCAATAACAATAAATTGCGAAATGCTTGCTATTGCCGATGGAGCTTTCCAAGATTGCGTCAACCTACAGAATCTGAGCATATCCGGCATAATCTCGGAAATCGGACAACATGTGTTTGTCGGCTGCTCCTCGCTTGTCAGTCTTACGTTCGACACACCCTATTTTAATTTGCCGCCAGACCTTTTCACCGATGTTCCTTCGCTTGAAATCATATATGTAGTGACAGGAAATCTGGAGGACTATAAAACCGACTTCCCGGAATACGCCGATAAATTTTTTGGAATATGAAAAAACGGGCTAAACTTGCCCGTTTTTGATAAATAAACATTTGTTATTATTTTATTTTGGCTACCTTTTTTTCCATAAACCTTATGGATTTCCGAACGGCGGACGGCGCTGTGCCGCCCTCTATGGAGCGATTGTTGACCAAAGTCTTTATGGATAGTTTTTGATAAATATCCTGTTCGACAAGCGGGCTGAATTGTTGCAACTTTTCTATAGGCAACTTTTCGATAGGCTTGTTGATTGAAATACAATACGCTACAAGCTTGCCTGTAATGGCATGAGAATCTCTGAATGGCACGCCTTTCAGAGTCAAATAGTCGGCAAAGTCCGTGGCATTTGTGAAACCCGAAATAGCCGAAACAAGCATGTTCTTTTTATTGAATTCTGCCGTCTCAAGCATCTTTCGGAAAATGACAAGACTTTTTGACAAGGCTTCTTCAGTTTGAAAAAGCAAATCCTTGTCTTCTTGTAAATCTTTGTTGTAGGCAAGGGGCAGCGCTTTCAAAATAGCCAGCATAGCTGTCAGATTGCCCAGAGTTCTGCCTGTCTTGCCGCGCACAAGCTCCGCCATATCGGGATTTTTCTTTTGGGGCATAATGCTACTGCCGGTGCTGTACGCATCGGACAATTCTATAAAGCGGTATTCGTTGGATGCCCAAGTGATTATTTCTTCGGCAAATCTCGAAAGGTGAGTCATTGTCAATGTCGATACGAAAATATATTCCGCTACATAATCTCTGTCGGAAACTGCGTCAAGCGCATTGCGCGTGATGTCTGAAAAACCCAGTTCTGCGGCAGTCAAGTTTCGGTCGATAGGGTAGGTGGTGCCGGCAAGAGCGCCCGAGCCAAGCGGACAAAAATCGCTGTTTTTGTAGGCATTGTCGAATCTTACCAAATCACGATAGAACATTTCGGCATATGCCATAAGATGAAACGCAAGCGTGATAGGTTGCGCCTTTTGCATATGTGTAAAGCCTGGCATATAGGTAGCCAAATGCTGTTTCGAAAGAGTAACAAGCGTGCCGATAAGTTCTTTTATGTCGACTTTTAACGCTGTTATGCTGTCTTTTATGTAAAGTTTGAAATCAGTGACAACTTGATCGTTGCGGCTTCTGGCGGTATGCAGTTTTTTGCCTGCATTGCCTATTCTGGCGGTCAGCTTTTCTTCGACAAACATATGAATATCTTCTGCGTCCGACATTTCGAGATAGCCTTTTTCGATGTCTTTCAAGATGCTTTCCAATCCGTTTTTTATTGAGTCTCCCTCATATTCAGAAATGATACCGCATTTTGTCAGCATTTTTGCATGCGCGAGGCTCGCGGCAATGTCTTGACGGTACATTTTTTTGTCAATGGGCAAAGAGGTGTTA
>CAYJBS010000041.1:0-13262 GCA_964368435.1 uncultured Christensenella sp.
GCCTATGGCAAAAAGACTGCTCTCGGCGGTCTTGCCCGATTCGTCCACGACGAAACCTCGATTAAATATGATCTTTGTATTGTCGATGCCGTCAATGCTGTTTGGCGTTCTTCCGACACAACTTATCACAATGTCCGATGTGACGCTCTTTTCTTTGTCCTTTTCTATATAAAGAGTGTCAATGCCGCCCTCTGTTTTTTGCAATGACTTAACAGCGGCTTTCAGCGCAAACTTCACGCCTTTTTTGCGCAAAGCCATGGCTATATATTTTGCAATGTCGCCGCCCAGTGTCGAAAGTATGCTTTCCATAGCGTCGATTACCGTAACTTGACATTCCAGTTCGCTGAAAAATGTCGCAAGCTCAATGCCGACAACTCCGCCGCCGATTATTGCGACACTTTTGCATTTCGGGAATTCGTGTAACAATACCTCGTCGGACGTAAGAGCAAATTCTATACCTTCAATCGGCAATCTGATAGGTCTTGCGCCTGTGGCTAGGATGATTTTGTCGGCGGAAAGAATTTTGCCGTCAATCTCAACCGAGAATGCGTCTTTCAGCTTGGCTCTTGCATTTATGTATTCAACGCCGTTTGCTTTCAGCAGCGACGCTATGCCGTTGCCGAGTTTTGAAACGATGTCAAAGGTGCGCGCAAAAATAGCGTCAAGGTCGGCAGTGATGTTTTCTGCCGAGATACCGAAAGAATTGCTTTTCAATGCAGAAAACAGATGCGAACTTTGTAGCAAAGCCTTTGTGGGTATGCAACCTTTGTTTAGGCAGGTGCCTCCCGGCTTTTTTTCTTCAATCAGCGTCACTTGATATGACAGTTGCGCGGCTCTTATTGCCGCCGTATAGCCGGCAGGTCCGCCGCCGATAATAATCAATTTTTGCATAATTCCTCCGATAACATATCATTCAAATCTGCGACTATTTCTTTTTGCATTTCGTTGACTTCCGTCAAAACAATCTGCTTCTTGCCTTCTGCTAACTGCTCTTTTATGCCGTCAATGAGTCCCACGTCAAGGCAGTCGCTGAATATCGTCAATCTGCCCTTCTCCCTCGCCAACATAAGTTCTCCGTAAGGTTTGCGCTTGCGACGGAGAATGACGGGATTGCCACCCATCAAAAACTCTTCCGATGCATATTGACGGCGCAACTCTTCAAACTGTTCTTTTATGACAGAAAGGTCATACTCTTTTGCTTTTTGTTGATATTCCTCTTCAAAAGCCTTGATAAATGCTTGCTTTATGCCATATATGCTCATATGCGGCGCCACTGTTTTGAGGTTTATTACTCGCGCGCGTACCGATGCTACGCCTTTGTTGAACAGTTTTGATGCATCGACCTTCAGATATTGCTCCAATCTGGTCAAGTCGACATCCAGCATTATTGTGCCGTGGTGTAGGGCAAAATCCTTACCCATAAAAAAAGCATTGCCCGAAAACTTCCTGCCGTCATAGCTTATATCGTTTCTGCCGCTTATTTCGCACTGCAAGCCGAAGTAGGACATGGCTCTTTTTATGACGCTTTGGTTGCGCTGTAAATTATAGTCTTCACGGGCGTTTATAAAGGTGAAGTTCAAGTTCTTGTCGTCATGAAAGACGGCACCGCCCCCCGTTTTGCGCCGCGCCAAATGCACTCCGTCGTTTTTCATAAGGTTGTAGTTGCATTCGGCAAAGACGTTCTGATGCTTGCCGACTACTACGGTGTCTGCATTTTGCCACAAATATAGTATAGCCTCGTCCATTTTTGCGCTCTTTGCCAAAAGCTCTTCAAGCGCAAGATTGTGATATGGGTCGAAGCTTTGGCTGACAAAAAAGCTGATGCTTTTCATCTGTTATATAACAAATATAAAAGCGGCGATACATATTTGAGCGCCATAATACAACACATGATTGAGTATGCACATCATTTTGTCGTCCTGCTTGCCGCCGAAATACATCGGGCTGAGTACCAAGTCGGACAAAAGGAACAATACCATACCTACGGATAAAAGTACGAATTTCGGGTCGGATATCGAAATAGCAATCGTATAGACCGACATGAAAGTCAATATTACCGCATAAAGCACACTATGGAGTAAGAACTTTCCGAAATTGATTTTCATGAATTTCGAGGAAAGCATTATCAGCGCCGTCAAAGGAAGTGTAATAGCAATCGAAACCAAAAGCGTAGTCAAATTGAAACTGATTAGCATAAGCAAAGCGGCAACGTATAAGCAATGTCCGATGCCGAAGCTTATCATGCCTGCGTTGAGATACAAATCGTTGGATTGCGGATATACCACCTTCAAGTCCAAAACAATGTCGCCGACAAGTCCCATGACAAGTCCGAACAGAATGAGAATGACGGCTTTGTCTATTTTGTCTGCCGACATGGCGCCGGCAACGCCGAGCGCAATAAAGAATAGGGACGCCAAAGCCTTTGTGAGGACTCCCGGAACTCCGCCTTTTGTTACCCGAACTACAAGAAACAGCGCTGTTGCCGCGCATGCAAGTACAATAAAAATGATCATTGTTGCCATAAAACTACCTCCGAATAAACTATTATTTTTTATTTTTAGAATTGGCTTCTTTTCAGAAAGCTTTGTACTGTCTTTGTGAATTCTTCTTCATGGTTGCATAGCACTCGCGCATGGACATCCCCTTCAAAAAGCAGTACTTCCGCCTTTTCGTTGGCGGCAATCAGCTTCTTTGCGTGGTTGATGGGCACGACTTTGTCGTCGTAGGAATGAGAAATAAGCACGGGGACTTTTATTTTTGACATGGCTTTGGCGATGTTTAGGTGAAAGCAGTTTATGCCGAAAAACACAAACATCGCAACATAATATGCCGGAATAAAGTATTTCAGAAAGTCGGGCGCTTCCTTGCCTGTATGGCTCAACACTATGTCCTTGACTGAGGAGAAAGCGCAGTATGAAATCAAGGCTTTTATGCGGTCATCGTTTGCCGTTACAAGCGTTGCGGTAGCGCCGCCCATCGATTCTCCAAACAGAGCAAATTCTGCTTCGGGATCTTTTTGTTTCAATATGGTAATCCAGCTCATTATGTCATACTTTTCGTAAAATCCGAAGCTAAAGAATCTGCCGCCGCTCTCGCCGCTGTATTTTTGGTCGGGCAACAGCACGTTGTATCCCATATCTGTGAAAATCTTCAGATATTTCATTTGGCTTATTGAAGATGAGCTTCTGCCGTGAATGTCTATTATGTATTTGTTTGTCGGTTCTTCGGCTTTATAGAACCTTGCATGCAGACGATAGCCGAACCTTGAATGGATGAAAAAAGATTCGTGCGGAATGTCCAGTACGGAAATATCCAGTCCTTTTTCCGCCACCTCGTATTCTACTATTTGGTCATTGGTTCTCTTGCCATGCATATTCATATAAATGGCGATACCCAGTCCGCCTGCCATATACAATGCAATAATGACTGCCAATAATATCAACAACACATAGACCGCTATCATTTCGCCTCCATTTCTTCTTCTTCGTATTTTCGGTAGTCTACCTTGCCTAAAAGCGTTTTTGGCAGACGATCTGTCACAACAATTTCTTTGGGCACAGCGTACTTTATGAATTCTTCTGCGATTGTGTTCTTTATTTTTTGTTCTATAAGCATGGAATACCTATAGGATTTATTCATTTTTATGATGAGCTTTGTGCAAGGCTTGCCGCCACGCTGACAGCGAACGATACAAGCTTCATCCACCTCTCGCAACTTGCATACAGCCTCTTCAATCTCCGCGGGAAAGATATTCACACCGCCGATTTTTATGATGCGCTTTTCTCTGCCTTTGTAGGTGAAATAACCCTCTTCGTCCAAACTGCCTATATCCCCAGTTTTTAGCCATTTTTCGCCTTCGGAGTCAAAATAAAAATGTGAACTGTCTTCTGAATGCAAATATCCGTTCATAACAGAAAGGTGTTTCATCAACACCTCGCCGTTTTCGCCGAAAGGCAGAGGTTGCATATTCTCGTCAACAATCTTTATTTCCGTGCCTAAAATCGGCTTGCCTTGCGTACCTGCTTTCGATTCGCCTTTTACGTTCACCGTGGCGACAGATGCCACTTCGCTAAGTCCGTAGCCCTCAAAAATCTCTGCTGTGGAGTTATTCTTTTTCAGAATTTCGTCAAACCGTGTTTTTGTTTCCGGGTTGAGCCTGTCTGCTCCGCAAAAGATATATTGCAGGCTCGACAGGTGCTTGCCGTCGAAACCCTTCTCTTTGAGCATCTTTTCGAACATTGCAGGTATGCCTGCGATGATGTCAATTTTGTGTTTTTTTATCAGTGTTATGGCGTCGGTTGCTTTGAATTTCGGCATCATAATGATTTTGAAATTGCTCAGCGCCAAATGCAAACATATTCCCAGTCCGAAACCGTGAAAGAGTGGCAGCACCATCAGCATGCTCAACTCGTCATTCATGTCAAAATTCAACATCACCCTATGCACAACGTTGCCGGAAAGCATATTGAAAGCATAACTTGACAATATGACTGTTTTTGCCGCTCCCGTCGTGCCGCTGCTGTGCAAATATACCGCGGCATCAAATGCAGAGAACTGTCTGTCAATCTCCCCATGTTCTGCCAGCGTGCTGAAAAAGTTTGTCACGCGACCTTCCAATCGAGGCTCTACAAGCGAAGCCACAATCTTTTTTATGCCTTTCAGCTGCTCGCTTGCGGCGCAGGATATTATGACGACATCCTCATGAACAATTTTTTCGTATGCGACGACGCTTTTGTCAAAAAGAAACAGCACTTTTGTTTTGGTTTCTTCAAGGATTCTGCCTAGCGCATTTGCGCTGATTTTCGGATGGATGACATTGGCTACGGCGCCGATACGGTTTATGGCATAAAATGATATTGCCGCTTGAGGTATGTTCGGCAGGCAAATGCCCACAGCATCGCCTTTTTGGACGCCTAATTTTATTAAATAAAAAGCCAGCGCGTCAATCTGCTCGAGGAGCTGCGCACCGCTTATTTTGTTGTTATAAAATATGATTTTGTCCTTGTCTTTGTCCAATATGCCTTCTTTCATGTAGGCATACATGGATTGTTCACAATTCATACCTCACCCTGCTTCTTGGCGCGTGATTTTCGCACCAGCATTAGTATAAGCCATTTGGCAAAGAACACAGAGCCGACAGTAATTGCGCCGCCGACAAGCACGTCGCTGAGGAAATGCGCCTCGACGAGAATGCGAGAGAACGCCACCAGCACAGTAAATACTGCGGGGACTATGTAGAACCAAATCTTGTATTTTTTTAGTTTGTCAAAAAGTTCCGGCAATACAATGACACTTAATGAAATAGCCGCGGCTGCCGTATGTCCCGACGGGAAAGACTTGAAAGCATCTTCATTCGGGTGGTACGCATGCGTAACGACAAGCGATTCTCTTCCGTTTGCGCCGAAATTCAGCTTGTACCAGGGAGTAAAGCCTTCGTATAAATCGTTCATATTGCGGAAACGCATTCTGCCCCACATGCCCTTGGCGATGGTGACAATGAGTTGACTAAGCGCCAGCGCAACAATGATTATGAGAGCCAGTACTGCCAGTTTTTTCATCAAATCTTTGTCGATGCGGCTTGTGATATACAGCACAAGAACCGTTGTTATGAGCGTAAAGACGATTAGGTACACATATTTGTACCTCAGCCCTTCGAAGAAGAATTTGCCCATAAAATAATTTATGAAGAAAGCTACCGTAACAAAGCTGAGAACGCCGAAAACAATCTTTGTTACGTTGTAGAACTTGTTTTCTTTGGTTATTGACTGGTACAGTATGACGATAGCCACCGCCGGCGCAAGATAGGCAGGCGATTCGCCGAGGTATTCCATGAATTGTCCCAGCAGACTTTCGGGATTGGAGAGCGCCATATTGATTTGTAAATCAAAAAACGCCGCTATTATCATCAAAGCGACAAAAGCCGCCGAGCAGCTTATTATTGTAATGAGCGCCTTTTTGGTTATTCTTGCAGTCATGTGTCCCCTCCGCGCATTTTTTATTTTATAACATTATATCATTATAACGCGCACATATCAAGCCCAATTAAAAGCCAAACCTACAAAAAATTTTAGGTAATGCCACCGGTTTTGTCACAACTGTGCGTATAGGTTGCGCCGCAGGTGTTCGGCAGTCGCATATTTACTAAAATATGAGATGTTTTGTTTGTCGTGTATGACGGCAATTCTGTTGCATAACGGCTATAAAAATGGTACAATAAAGAAAATTTTTATGGAGGACTGGATCGTGCAATATACACATGAAGTTGAACAAATGGTATGCGTAAAGAAAGGACCAAACCACGGACCTGCTCCCATTCCCGAAGAAGGAAAATGGGTTCAATCAAAAGAAATAAAGGACATTAGCGGACTTACACACGGCGTAGGTTGGTGCGCTCCCCAACAGGGCGCCTGCAAGCTGACGCTGAACGTAAAAGACGGCATCATAAGAGAGGCGCTTGTCGAAACTATCGGCTGTACGGGTATGACTCACTCGGCGGCTATGGCGGCAGAAATACTCACAGGCAAAACTTTGCTTGAAGCGCTGAATACCGACCTTGTTTGCGACGCCATAAACACCGCAATGCGCGAGCTTTTCCTACAGATAGTATACGGCAGAACACAATCGGCGTTTTCCGAAAACGGTTTGCCTATCGGAGCCGGACTCGAAGACCTCGGAAAGGGTCTGCGCAGCCAAGTCGGCACAATGTATTCGACCCAAACAAAAGGCGTTCGCTATCTTGACATGGCAGAGGGCTACATAACACGCCTTGCGCTTGATGAAGGCGGCGAGGTCATAGGCTACGAATTCGTCAAACTCGGTCAAATGATGGAGATGATCACCCAAAAAGGTGTCAGCCCCGAAGACGCGCTGAAGAAATGCACAGGCAGCTACGGCAGATTCGCCGACGGCGCCAAGTACATCAACCCCAGAGTTGAATAAGGAGGCAAAAGATGATTAGATTTGAAGGCTATGAAAGAAGAATAGACAAAATAAATGCTTTTCTCGCAGAGCAAGGCATAAAGAACCTCGAAGAAGCAAAAGAAATTTGCCTCAAAAAAGGCATAAATGTAGATGCAATCGTAAAAGGAATTCAGCCTATTGCGTTCGAGAATGCAGTATGGGCATATACCATCGGTTGCGCAGTTGCCATCAAGAAAGGCACAAAGAAAGCCGCTGAGGCAGCCGAGGCCATCGGTTTGGGACTGCAAGCATTCTGCATCCCCGGTTCGGTAGCCGAAATACGCAAAGTCGGTTTGGGCCACGGAAACTTGGCAGCAAAATTGCTTAGAGAAGAAACAAAGTGCTTTGCATTCGTTGCAGGTCACGAATCCTTTGCAGCAGCTGAAGGCGCCATCGGAATAGCCCGTTCGGCAAACAAGGTTCGTAAGGAACCGTTGAAGGTCATCTTGAACGGTTTGGGCAAGGATGCCGCGTTCATAATTGCTCGTATCAACGGATTCACATATGTACAGACGAAATATGATCCCTACACAGACACACTCGCCGTCGTCAAAGAGACTGCTTATTCGAAGGGCGAGCGCGCAAATGTGCGTTGCTTCGGCTCCGACGATGTCAGCGAGGGCGTAGCCATAATGAGACTTGAGGGCGCAGATGTCGGCATCACCGGCAACTCGACAAACCCCACTCGCTTCCAGCATCCCGTATCGGGAACCTACAAGAAGTGGGCTCTTGAGAACGGAAAGGTCTATTTCTCAGTTGCCAGCGGTGGCGGCACAGGAAGGACGCTTCACCCCGACAATATGGCGGCAGGTCCTGCTTCGTATGGCATGACCGACACCATGGGCAGAATGCACTCCGATGCGCAGTTTGCAGGCTCCTCATCTGTTCCGGCGCACGTCGAAATGATGGGACTTATCGGCATGGGCAACAACCCAATGGTTGGAGCTACTGTTGCAGTGGCAGTTGCCGTCGAAGAAGCGACAAAATAGAGTTTAGGATTATTTATTAATCAATCAGGCGTTTTCCGAAATGGAGAACGCCTTTTTTGTTGTTAGTCATACATTACTTCCAAGAAAGCGTGTCATAACAAAAATTAAGGTTAAAAAAGATTAATTGAACCAAAATATATAATAAAAAGAGAGGTAATTATGACAAAGTATCCAAATTTATTTCAACCTATCCGCTTTCGCAACATGGAGGTGCGCAACCGCATCTTTGTACCGCCGATGCACTCAAATCAGGCATCGGACAAGAGCGAAGTAACCGATGAAATGGTAAAATATTATGAAAACATGGCAAAGGGCGGCGCAGGAATGATAACAATCGAAGCTTGCGACATTGACGGATTGCGCCGATATATGCCGAAAATGTTTGGTATTTATGACGACAAGACTGCGGCGGGACTTGCTCGTATCACGGAAGCCGTACACCGCCACGGCGCAAAGGTGTCGGCGCAGCTCATTCAAGCAGGCGCTTTCGCCTCTTCGGCAATTAGCGGTGTCATGCCGCTGTCGGCGTCACCCATTCCGCATGTTTGGAACCGCGGAGACGTTCCTATCGAAATGACACATAAGGATATTTCAGAATATGTGAAAAAATATGCCGACGCTGCCCGCCGAGCAAAAGAAGCCGGTTGCGATTCCGTGGAAATCCATTGCGCTCATACCCACGGTCTGCTTGGCAACTTCCTGTCCCCCACCATGAACAAGCGAACCGACGAGTACGGCGGCGATTTGAACGGACGTGTCCGCATATTGCTTGAAGTCGTTGCGGCGGTGCGTGATGTGCTGGGAGAAGATTTTCCCGTAAGCGTACGCCTTTCGGCAGACGAAATGGAGCCGGGTTCCAACCACCTTCTCGATACAATCTATATTGCGCAGTTGCTGGAAAAAGCTGGCGTCGACTATTTGGATTTTTCAAACGGTTCATTGTTCGATTCCGGCACATTGTTGCCGCCTACAGGAAAACCCACCGCGCTCAACGCCCCTTATGTCGAAGAAATCAAAAAAACGGTATCTATTCCCGTCGGCTGTCCCGGCCGTATCAAAGAGCCTTGGATAGCCGATATGCTTATTTCAACGGGAAAAATGGACTTTGTATATATCGGTCGCTCAATTATGTGCGATCCCGAACTGCCAAACAAAGCAAAAGAAGGTCGTGAAGATGAAATTCGTTATTGCATCGGCTGCTTAACCTGCTTTGCGCAATCGCTTATCGGCAACTCTATTCGCTGCGCCATGAATCCTGCGGTAGGTCAAGTTGCGCTAAATGACATTCCCCCCGCTCAAATAAAGAAAAAAGTCCTTGTTGTCGGCGGCGGACCCGGCGGATTGGAAGCGGCGCGAGTACTTGCTCAACGCGGTCATGATGTCACTCTTATGGAAGCGTCAAATAAGTTGGGCGGTCAATTCGTTTTGGCAAGCTATCCCCCTGTAAAACAGGAGTTTGCCAGCGGACTGAAATTCTTAATCAGTCAACTGAAAAAAACCAATGCGAAGATAATGACCGGTCATACGGCAACAGTGCAAGAAATCAAACAAATGAACTTCGACTTTGTCGTTGTCGCCACCGGCGGCAAACCTACTCTGCCGAAATGGCTCGACGGTTGCACACATAAGAATGTCATGACGGCGTGGCAAGCTTTGAGCAGTGAAAAACCCGTAGGTAGAAATATCGTCATTATCGGAGGAGGCAACGTCGGTTGCGAAACTGCCGATTTCCTTGCCGATGCCCATGATTTTCGTACTTTGGGGGGACGCAAAATAACCGTTGTCGAAATGTTGGATAACATCGTAAGCGATGATTATACGCCTGTTCGTGATTATTTAGTGACACGCCTCAACGAAAAAGACGTAAAAATTTATACCAATACAAAAGTCATCGACATCACTCAAGAACATATTGTATGTGATTGCTCAGGCGGCATGCTGTCGCTGGACGGAGTAGACACTATTGTTTTGGCAATAGGTACTTCTTCTTATGATCCATTGTCCGAGGAGTTGAATAAAATGGCAATTCCGCACAAAGTCATCGGCGACGCCAAAAAGGTAGGAAAAATCTTTGAAGCCGTCGCCGACGGACGCAGAGTAGCCTTGGAGGTTTAGTGTCGTCCTATGCCGTAAGGTAGATTTGATACAACGCCGGAGCCGGAGGCAAATGCCCAATGCAGATTATAGCCGCCGCACTCGCCGTCGACATTCAGCGCTTCGCCTGCGGCATACAAGCCTTTGACAAGTTTTGATTCCAGTGTAACTTTGTTGAAGTCTTCCGTCAAAAGACCGCCTGTGCATACTTGGGCATGTTTGATGTCACCCAGAGAGAGCACCTTTACGCGAAAATCCTTAATGGTGCTTTCTTTGCTTCTGCCGCTGTCCTTTGCTTGGCGCAAAACGTTGGCGGCTATTTCTCTGCGCAACAATCCTTCGATAGGAAAATCCGCAATGTGCTGTTCTGTAATGTCATATGCCATATCCAAAGACACGGTATATTCTCCGGGCTTGCGTGATATATACGTCGACAGCATAAATATGGCTATGCCGCTCAACCCGTTTTCTTTGAATAATACCTCTCCATCTTGAACCGCCACCGTGCTGCTGTTGTCAATGAGTTTTGCTCTTGCTTTTACTCTTATGCCCGAAAGCCCTTTCAGATATTTGACATCAGTGACAAGCGGCACCAATGCCGGCGAAAATGGTTTTATGCGATGTCCGAAATGTGAAAGTAACGACAGGCTGTCACTGCCGGAAGTGGCGTTTGAACCTGTACAAAACAGCACGTTTTCGGCTTGATACTTGTCATTTATGACAAAGACCTCGGCTTCCTTTTCGATTTTATACACACGGCAGTTTTTGACAATCTTTTTTTCGGTATGTTTCAAGAGTATATTGACGACGGTGGCGCTGCTTTCCGTATAGGGATAGACACGCCTTTCCATGAATTTTGTTTTTAGTCCCAACGATTCGAAATGCTCAATAATAAATTGTGTGTTGGAGTTGTCGATTATATGATCGACAAAGTCGGTATTATAAAACCTTTTTCCGCAGTCGACACTGCAAATGTTGCCCTTTCCGTTGCCGGTGGCAAGCAATTTCTTCCCAGGCTTTGACGCCGCTTCCAGAATGACATAATTCAAACCCTTGCTTTCGGCTTCGTTTGCTGCGGCAAGTCCTGCGGCTCCTGCTCCGATAATAATCAAATCATAAATCATATTTTTTCTCCGACCAGATCTTTTATTACTTCCCCCGCAATAATCAATCCCGCGCTACCCGGTACAAATGATATGCTGGCAGGCTCTCTTTTTCTTAAGACAGGCTCTTCTCGTGAATATAGCACCTTGAGCTTTTCTATGCCTCGTTTTTTCAGCTCGGTTCTCATGACCCTTGCAAGCGGACAAACCGAAGTGGAATATATGTCTGCAATTTCAAAGGATGAGGGATTAAGCTTGTTGCCGGTACCCATACTGCTTATTATGGGCACCATAGCGACGGCGGCGCGTTCTATGATAATTATTTTTGAGGTGACCTTGTCTATTGCATCAATTATATAATCATATTGTGACAAATCAATGTTGTCAGCCGTTTCGTTGTCATAATAAAAATCAAACTTTTGCACATTTATCGACGGGTTTATGTCATAAAGACGCTCCGCCATGACATCTACCTTTTTTCTGCCCAGCGTTGAATGCAGCGCAATCAGTTGTCTGTTTATGTTGGTAACATTCACAGTATCATTATCGACAATTGCTATGGAGGCTATTCCCGAGCGAGCCAAAGCCTCGGCAACAAAGGAGCCTACGCCGCCTATGCCGAAGACAATTATTTTCGCGCGGGAGATTTTCTCCACCGCAGACGCGCCTATAAGACTTTCCGTCCTTGTTTTTATGGTATCCATGAATGAATTATATGAAAAAAACAGTTGCTTGTCAATACGGGGAAACCGGAAAGGTGCCTACATTTTCTGATTGTTTTGAATAAAACACACGCTAGGATTTCCTAGCGGGTGAAAAAACTAATTTAAGTTCAAAGATAAAATAAATTTTTCCTATCTTCCTTGTCTGCTTCTGCCATGGTGCCCGTCATGGTGACCGTTGCCATAACCATTATGGTGTCCATTATGGTGTCCATTATGATTGTCATTATTGTGTCCATTATGGTTGCCATTAACTTGACCGTTTTGATCATACGGTATGTTGGCATCTTCTTCCGGGAAGAATCCCACATAACGCTCTATCAAGGCGGCGAGACTGTCCATATCGATAAGCCCCTTGCCTATCGACACTTTCAGATATTGACCGTTGAACGCTTCGAAAATAACTTCGGGTATCGGAATAATTTCTCCTTCAATTTTGATAAGCTCAATAATCAACTGCAATACATTTATATAACGGTCCAGCATAGCGAATAATCTCAAGTTTTTCAAAATGCTTGATTGCTTCAATCACATTTTCTCTTCCCGGGTCTTTTAACTTAATTCTAAGCATCTGACGAAATTCTTCCTTTATTGTATTTAGTCCAGGCTTTATACTTATATACTCAACGCTTTCTATATTATCCAATCCAAAATCATTGGGCTGCAATTCCGGATAAGTAACAGTCTTTCGCATTATCAGTTCAACAATATCATCACGAAAGTCCAAATCGACTCTACCGTCCCAATATATTTTTGGATCCGAGAGGTTAAATTGTTTCAGTATCGAATTGTCAATGTTTTCTGATTTTTCAAACGCTGTTGTGCTATCGCTTATATCTGTATTAATAGTTATCACCTCCTCGCGTATATTTGTTTCAGTTCCGGCAACGCCAAAAGAAGCTAATTCAGGTTTTTCACACTCTATTGCGCTCTCATTCATATCTGTATTTGCTATCTTCTCATTGTTTTCGTTAACGGCATAAGAGGCTGTTTCGGATTCAATATATCCCTTCTTCTCAATAAGCCCATTAGTAGTACACCCGGTAAATGAAATTACATTAATCAACATAACCACAGCAAAAACCAGTATTTTGCATATTCTGCTTTCCTTTTGAATAGAAAATAATTTTTTTTTCATTTTACCTCCCTTATAACAACAAATTAAATTCTTTTTTTATATCACGCCAAAGTCTTAGCTTAAACTATAATATTAATATATTTTGTTTTTAAATACCACTACTATATTTATATTATTAATGACCAATTCTGTTTACTACTTGCAATGAAATTTCATAGATAATTCCCCTAAATAAATATTACCACAATTGAGAATTGTATGTCAATACCTTTTTTTCAAAAATCATGATTCGAATTTTATTTGAACAATATATGGT
>CAYJBS010000042.1:0-13254 GCA_964368435.1 uncultured Christensenella sp.
TCAATGAATCATCTTAACAATTTTTATCAAATAAAAAAACAATTATTAAACAATATTGCATCTATAATGTTGTCTTTTCTTGTCATTTGTTGTAGAATAATAATAAAATAACTCGAAAAGAGGAAAATTATGACAAAATATGAAGGGAAGAAACTTCTTTTTTTGGTTGCATTTTTGGTTTTTCTCCTACCTGTTTTACTTTCGCTTGTACCATTGCAAAACAATGTTTACGCCAATTCGCGTACGCTTTATCTTGAAGAATATATCGGCAAGGTCTATTGCAGTCAGTATGAAGAATATGAATACGGGGAGATTTCTCATGAAGATTCGGGTAGTTATGCGCTGAACAATTTTGATTATTATATATATTTTCATTATGATAACGGCGATTATGAAATCAGCTTTGACGGTTATGAAACGCAATTAATAAATGGCATGCCATACGACATAAGCTCTTATTATGACATACGTGTAAGAAAAAAAATCGTAGCCGCGCCCACCTATACGGTAAACTTTGAGGGCAACGGCGGCTTGCTGCAAAGCGGAGCAGAAAGGCAGAACATTGAATACGGCGAAGCGGCAACAGCGCCAATTTTCACCAAAGAAGGCTACACCTTATCGTGGAATAAGGCTTTTGACAACGTCACAGAAAATATCACAGTGACGGCAGTTTGGACGGCGGCAACGTATACGGTTGCTTTCCTTGACTGGGACAAAACACCGTTGAAATCCGAAACCGTGGAGTACGGCGCAACCGCTACCCCTCCCGATACGCCCCAAAGAGATGCGACGGCGGAGTATACATATACGTTCAACGGTTGGGACAAGACATTTGATTGTATCAAAGAGAATATCGAAGTCACGGCGCAGTATACGCAAACAAAAAACAAGTATGTTGTGACTTTTGACGGCAACGGCGGCTTGCTGCAAAGCGGAGCAGAAAGGCAGAACATTGAATACGGCGAAGCGGCAACAGCGCCAATTTTCACCAAAGAAGGCTACACCTTATCGTGGAATAAGGCTTTTGACAACGTCACAGAAAATATCACAGTGACGGCAGTTTGGACGGCGGCAACGTATACGGTTGCTTTCCTTGACTGGGACAAAACACCGTTGAAATCCGAAACCGTGGAGTACGGCGCAACCGCTACCCCTCCCGATACGCCCCAAAGAGATGCGACGGCGGAGTATACATATACGTTCAACGGTTGGGACAAGACATTTGATTGTATCAAAGAGAATATCGAAGTCACGGCGCAGTATACGCAAACAAAAAACAAGTATGTTGTGACTTTTGACGGCAACGGCGGCTTGCTGCAAAGCGGAGCAGAAAGCCAGAACATTGAATACGGCGAAGTGGCAACAGCGCCAATTTTCACCAAGGAAGGCTACACCTTATCGTGGAATAAGGCTTTTGACAACATCACAGAAAATATCACGGTGACGGCAGTTTGGACGGCAAAAACGTATTCGGTTGCTTTCTTCGACTGGGACAAAACACCGTTGAAGTCCGAAATCGTGGAGTACGGCGCAACTGTCACCCCTCCCGACGAGCCGCAACGGACTTCGACGGCGCAATTTAGGTATACTTTCAGCGGTTGGAATGCCGATTGCAGTTGTATCACAAAGAATTTAGAAATACTTGCTTTATATACAGAAACGATAAATACTTTTACCGTGACATTTCAAGATTGGGACGGAAGCATAATAAAGACAGAGATTGTTGAGTACGGCGCGGCGGCAACAGCGCCGATAGCGCCGCAAAGAGTGTCCACGGCGCAATATTCTTATACTTTCAGCGTTTGGGACGGGGTTTTTAACAATATAACAGAAGATATTGCGGCGATAGCGCAGTATAATTCTGTGACTAATAAGTATAAAGTAACCTTTCAAAACTGGGATGACACAATAATCGAATGCCAAACGGTAGAGTACGGCAAGGCTGCCACGGCTCCGCCAAATCCCGAAAAGGACGGCGCAACTTTTTTGGAATGGGACAAGGCTTTTGATTTTATTGTCGGCGATATGTTGATAACGGCAAAATTTTCTTCCGACATGTATACGGTGACTTATTATTTATACGAAGAAAAGGTCTATGAAGTTGACGGTGTAGTTTATGGCGAAAAGATAGTCAAAGTATTTGATGAGCGGCAGTCGTTACGAGAAGGGGAGCTTTTTTTATACTGGCAAGATGATAATAATGTTCCATACCGCTTGGACGACGAAATAATCGTCAAGGGCAATTTGGTTTTAACAGGCGTTACGGAAAAGATCAAAATATTTTTGACTCTCGACTTTAACGGAGAAGAGACGCAAGAAATCTATGAATACGGTAATACGCTGAACTCTCCTTTGTCGCCCTCATGCGCAGACGGATATGTTTTTGATGACTGGTATAAGGACAGCGCATTTTCGGAACTTTTTGTTTTTGGCGGCGAAATGAAAGAAGATATCAAAATTTTTGGAAGACAGTTGCCGATATTTTATGATGTTGAATTCGTCATAATGGTCGAGAGTGATTTTTCATATACCGAAAAGGTGCGCCACGGCTACACCGCCACGCTACCGCAAATAGAATTAGCCGGATATTCACTTCATTGGTATGCCGACGAAGACGGAAACATAGAATATGAATTTTCGGCGGCAATAACAAAAGATACAAAAATATATTGCGAATCAGAAGCAAAAACCTTTTCCGTAACAATAGACACCTCCGATTTCGAAGGGTTGGAGCAACAGACAATTTCCATAAAATACAAGCAAAGCATAAACCTGCCTTTGCTTGAATACTACGGATATACACATAGCGGATATACTTTGGTTGACGGTGAAGCGCTGTTTGTGCAAATGCCGGCGCAACATTTCACGGTGGTACCGACTTTTGAAGCAAAGACCTATTGCCTGTCTTTTGACGGCGCAGAAAGCGTTTTTGGAGAATATTTGTCCATTGCCTCGCTACCCGCGATTGAGCCTCCCGAATTTTATTATTTTGACGGCTGGCTGGACCAAAGTGATGTCTTCTTTGAATCGGAATACCTCATCAACAGTGATATGCATTTCCATGCGAAGCTGACAAAATTACGCACCATTACACTGCTATGCTTGGACACTTCGCAAGAATATTTGTACGGCGATGCCGTGACGCTCAAAACACCGACAAAAACAGGGCATGTCTTTCTCGGCTGGTTTACCGACGAAAACTGCCTGAAAAAATTCAATAACAAGGCGACAACAGAAGAGGGCGATGAGTTGAGGGTTTATCCCAAATGGATAGCCGACAGCTTTATGCTGTTCTATTCCTCATCCGCAGGCGAGGGACAAAAAACGGTTTTTTACGGCGAAACGGCGACACCGCCGACAGAGCCACAGCTTGAAGGGTATGATTTTTGCGGCTGGTTTTTTGATGCGGCTTATAGTTTGCCGTTTACAAGCAGAACACTGCAAAACGACGCTCATCTCTATGGCAAATTCGAAAAAAAGCAATTCACTGTCAAATTTGTCGGAGTCGGAGGCAGAATCATCGACAAACAAAGTGTGCCTTATCTCGAAGATGCGGTACAGCCTGATGTTAGACAATGTCTTGAAGAAGGGTACAGTTTTGACGGGTTTGAGGGCAGTTTTCTTGCCGTAACGCAGGATATTACGATAATTGCGAAGCATACAAAGGTATATAAAATTCTCTATAAAGATGAACAAGGGTTGACGCTGGACGGCGCATCTCCTCCCGAAAAGTCAGGCTACAAGTTTTTGGGTTGGCAAGCCGAAACGGAGGAAGACACGATAGAATATTCTCCGGTTTATATGAAACTGGGCACTACACCTGCCGAAAACGTTGCGGAAGATCCCAAAGAAGATGAGGGTGAAGAAGATACCGACAAGCCGCCGACTCAAGACAAGAAAGAAGAAACAGAAGAGCCGACAACCCCTCAAGCCGAAACCGTCGAAACAAAAAGTGCAGACGGTGGCTCGTATCTTGCAATACAGCTTATGCATCTTAAGAATCTTTCTGCGCTCGATATAACTTTTCTTGCAACGATCCTTTTTGCCATGGGGCTTTCAATTTATGCAATTGTGCGCTTAGTACGAAAAAAACCATTTTGAGTTCAATTCGGGAAAGGCGCAAATTTCAAGTAAGATGTTGCATGAAGACAAATTCGGCAACCAAGAATAGTCTTTACTTAACCTCTTTTTATGGTATAATAATAAGAGGTTTTTTATAAGGAGAATTATTATGCCCGAAAGAATATATAAGTATTGGTTAAAAAACGTCTCCCCCGAAGAGCGCAAAGAATTGGAAGCAATCGGACAAAAAGAAATCAACGAAAGATTCGGAATGCCGCTTGCTTTCGGTACTGCCGGTATGAGGGGCGAAATAGGCATGGGCACCTTCAGAATGAACAAATATACCGTGCGATGCGCGACCTACGGGTTGGCGCTTTTCATAAAATCGCTGGGACAAAACGCAAAAAGCAGAGGCGTTGTCATATCTTATGACACAAGACGCTATTCATATGAATTCGCGTTGTCAGCGGCGGAGGTGCTGTCGAAAGCCGAAATAAAAGTATGGCTTTTTGAAGATGTGCGCCCTGTGCCGATGTGTTCGTATGCCATACGAAAACTTGAGGCAATCGCCGGCATAATGATTACTGCCAGCCACAATCCGAAGGAATACAACGGCTACAAAGTCTATGGCGATGACGGCGCGCAAATGTCCCCCGAGGACACCAAAAAAGTAGTAAATTATATTGACAAGGTAGAAGACTATTTTTCTATCCCAAAGGATACGATTGCCGCAACAAGCATAAAAGGCAAGGACGGAGCAAAGCTCAACGACTTTGTGACAGTCATCGGCGCAAGCTTGGACGAAAACTATTATGACGAGATATTGAAGCTGTGCCTGTCCCCCGATGCCGTCAAGAAGCACGGCAAGGCAGTTAAGTTGGTGTATACCCCGATACACGGCGCAGGCTATGTACCGGTGACAACGGTGCTGAACAGAATCGGCATTAATGCAGCTATCGTTGCGGAGCAAGCGTATCCCGATACCGAATTTTCGACAGTTTCGACACCCAATCCCGAGAATGCGGATACCCTAAAGCTGGGTATTGAGTTGGGCAACAAGATTGGCGCCGATGTAGTCATAGGCACAGATCCAGATTGCGACAGAATGGGGCTTGCCGTGCGCAACACCGCCACAAAGAAATTTATGCTTCTCAACGGCAACCAAATCGGAGTGCTGCTGCTTGATTATATACTCACAAGGCTGAAGGAAGACGGAAAGTTGCCAAGCAACGGCGCCATAGTCAAAACCATAGTCACCACTACGCTTGCCGACAAGGTGGCGGAAAGTTTTGGTATAAAAGTCTTTGACGTGCTGACGGGCTTCAAGTTCATCGGCGAAAAAATCAAAGAATGGGAACAGAGCGGAGAATATACCTTTATTTTCGGCTATGAAGAAAGCTACGGCTATCTGCGCGGCACACATGCCCGTGACAAGGACGCCGTCGTCGCTTGTATGCTGACGGCAGAGATGGTATGTTATTACGAAAATCTCGGCAAGGGACTTTATGACAGATTGCAAGAAATTTTTTCGACATACGGTTATTATGTCGAAGAGAACGCCAGCATCTTCTACAAAGGCATTGAGGGCATGGAGATTATGAGCGGCGTTATGTCGAAGTTGCGGGAGAAATTTATTTCTTCGGTAGCCGGCGAAAAAATCCTTTATAATGCCGATTACAAAATCGGAGAGAAATATTTTGCAGACGGACACAGAGAAAAGATATTGTTGCCTCCCACCGATGCGCTGTATTACGCATTGAAAGAGGGTTTTATTTGCATTCGTCCCAGCGGTACCGAACCCAAGTTGAAACTGTATATTTTATGCAAAGCGGAGACGCAAGAACAAGCGAAGCGCAAAGCCGCATGCCTTATGGAAGGCATAAAAGCCGAACTATAAATTATGAAACTAAGGCATAAGCAACTGATAAAAAAACTTATCGTCATAGGCATAATGGCGGCTGTCGTCTTGTTGTTGAGCCTGCTGAAACGAAGTGAGTTCGTCAGCGAATATATTTTTGCCAGAGGTTTTTCACGGGCATATATTTTTGTCACCTCGAATTTGACCTCGCTGTTTTCCTTTTCGGTTTATGAATTGTTCGTCATTTCCATGATAATTCTTGCCGTTTGTCTGTTAATAAAATGGGTGAGATTGTCGAAAAGAAAAAAGAACACACTTTTTTATAAAAGCGTTTTGAATACCTTCATATTGGTTATGACTATAGTGTTGTTTTATACCGCCACGGCGTCGTTTTCATATTACAGAAAGCCGTTGCCTGTGCCGCAGTACGAAGGAACTATGCTGGAGAAAGCACAGTTGGAGGCTATCATAAGGCACTACTTTGCCGAGTTCCAAACAGTGTCGGACAAAGTAGCGCGCAACGAAAACGGCGAGGTCATACTGCCTTATACGGACAAGGAACTAAACCAAAGACTGACGCAGGAATATGAAAGAGTCGGCTCTCTCGACGGATATTTTATGCAGTATACGCCGAGAGTAAAGAAGATAGTTGCCAGCGAATTTATGAGTTACCAAAGAATATCGGGATTGGCGTTCACTCCCTCGGGCGAAGCCAACATAAACAGGTTCGATCCGACGAACAGCAAGATTTTGACTATGGCGCACGAGATTGCCCACATAAAAGGCGTAATGATCGAGAATGACGCCAATATGACGGCGAGATATCTGGCATTGACAAGCGATGACATATATTTCAGATATGCAGGATATATGTATACCGTAGACAGACTGTTGGAGATAGCTTATTTTACCTTCGACAAGGACAAATACGCCGAATTATATTATTTATATCCCGCAGAGGCAAGGGCGGAGAGAAGTCTGGAATACGCATATTGGAGTCGCTATGACAGCGTAATCGATAAGGTCAGCGATTTTATGAATGACTTATATCTGAAGATTTCCGGAGTGGACGACGGCACGGAGAATTATCGCGATATCAGTGACAAAGTCATTGTCACAGACCCCGACACCGGAAAGCCGGTGACAAAAATTATCGAATATTCTCCGGTACAAAAACTATATATTGAAATGTATCTACAAAATCATTAAGAAGAAGGAGCCAACATGAAAAATATTGAACTCAACAAGATTATTACACTGGAAGACGAGGTAGGATACTTCCCCGGTCAAATCATCAGCAAGACCTTGGCGCAGAACGCAAATGTCAGCATTACGCTTTTTTCTTTTTCAAAGGGCGAAGAGATAAGCACTCACGAATCGGACGGCGATGCCATGGCGCAGGTGCTTGACGGAACAGGAAAGTTCACCGTCGGCGACAAAGAACATATCGTCAAGAAGGGTGAAATGTTGATTATGCCGTCAAGGGTGCCGCATGCGGTATACGGAGAAGAAAACTTTAAAATGCTGTTGACTGTTGTCTTCTGATGAATAAGAACAGAATGATACAGCGCACGCTGCGACTGACGCTTCGTCCGTTCAAAAGAGGCGACGATAAAGACATGTTCAAATGGGCGAGCGATGAAGAAGTATCCAAATATATGACTTGGACGGCGCATAAAAGCATTGAGGAAACAAAGATTTTTGTTAAATCGATGGTGGAAAGCTACGACAGAAATCCTTATAATTGGATAATAGTCTGGAACGAAACAGGCGCGCCGATAGGAAGTATAGGCTCCACGCAGCAGGATGCCGGCAATAAAAGCTGTGATATAGGATATTGTTTACATAGGGATTTTTGGCATAGGGGTATTATGACGGAGGCGCTGACAGCCGCGCTTTCTTTTCTTATGTACGAAGAGGGTTTCGAAAGAATAACGGCGTATCACAATGTTTTGAACCCCAATTCCGGCAAAGTAATGAAAAAATGCGGAATGAAATACTGCGACAGCAAACAAATTTTTGTTGCCTCAAAAAACAAAAATATCGTTGCCGACTGTTACGAAATCAAAAAATTATAAAAGATTTTCAAAAAATATCAATTAAATCGTTGACACGTCATACTATGCATTGTATACTATGCATAGTACTATGCAATGCATACTATTGAAAACAGGAGGAAACGGTGGAAATTCAGTTAAAGAAGGGCTTTTTGGATATTATCGTATTGTCGGTTCTGCTGAACGGTGATTCTTATGGATACAAAATCATTCAAGATATTTCACCGGTGATGAGCATATCCGAATCTACGCTTTATCCGATACTGCGCAGACTGGAGAAGGCAGACTGTTTGGAAACCTACAATGTCGAGCATAACGGCAGATTGCGGAAATACTACAGAATAATAAAAGATGGTTTGGACAAAATAAAAAGCTTTTTGGAAGAGTGGGGCGAAATGAAAAAGATATATGATTTTATACTTTCAAATACAAGAATATAGAAGGAGTAATATGAATAAGGAACAATTTTTAAGACAGTTAAGGGCTTCGCTAAAGAATTATAGCGTTGAAGAGATAGACAAAGCCGTGGGGTATTATGACGAAATAATCAGCGACAAGATAGAGCGCGGAGCCGACGAAAAAGAGGTCATCGCCGCTTTGAACATAAAAGACATCACCAAGGAAATCCAACTGGATATTCTCAGCGTAAGAACAGCCTCGCCGTCAAATCTGAAAAAAACCACTAATAGCGCATGGGTGGCGTTGGTACTGTTGGCATCGCCTGCGTTGTTTCCGATAAGCATTGCGCTTTTTGTAGTGTTTTTCACCGTAATTGTCACAAGCGCCGCGCTGATGATTGGTTTTCTTGCGACATCCGTAGGTCTGATTATTTCGCTGATTCCGACAATAGTATATTTTGCCGGAGGAGTAGGCGCAGGAGAAGCCGTGCTTGCCGCAGGTGCTATATTGGTATGCGCAGCGGTGTTCGGGTTTCTCACCATTGCCTTTTATTATGTGACAAAAATGATTATTAACGCCATTGCAAAGTTGGCAACAAAGCTTGCAAGAAAAAATAGGAAGGGAGAAAATATATGAAAACTGCAATAAAAATTTTGGTTGGGCTGCTGGTTGTCGGCATCATCGTCACTGTCGTGGGGCTGATAATAACAGATTTTAATTTTTCTGACATGACTACTTTTGCAAACGCCGACGAGGATTACACCGTTGAAGAGCGCGCCACAGAGTTCGCCGCCACAAAAATAAGAATAGAGGCAGACGACCGCGTAATCAAATTCGCGCCTTCGACAGACGGCAAGTATGGCATAAAGTATTATCAAGCCGAGTACGACACTGTTACTTATGCAGAAGAGAGCGGAGTCATCAGCATAAAAGCAAAGATGGCTAGGCGCAGATGGGTTTTCTTCCGCCGCGCATCTCGGGATGTCAGAACAATAACTGTTCAAGTGCCGGAGGCATTCAGTGGCGAAATCGATGTGACCACTTCAAACGGAGACATCTCGGTAGAGAACATAGGCGCCTTGACACGGCTCACCTTGTCAAGTTCCAACGGAGACCTTACGGCAAAAGATCTCACTGTCAGCGGACAGGTGAGAATGGACACCTCAAACGGCGAAATAACCGTCGATACGCTTGCCGCAAGCAGCGGCATAACCGTAGAATCGAGCAATGGAGAGATCGACATCAGAGCCACATCGGCGGCATCTATAGACGCCGATACCTCGAACGGCGACATTGATTTTATCGATGTGACATGCGATGACGTTTTGGCGATGTCTTCGAACGGCAATTTGAGAATATCCTTATTCGGTCAGCAACAAAGTTATGAAATAAATGTCGACACCTCAAACGGCGGCATAAGGGTGGGCGGCATAAAAGTATCGTCCCAAATTATGAACAGCGGCGCGCCAAAAAAACTTCGCGCAGAGACTTTCAACGGTTCAATAGAAATAAATTTCAAATAAAAGAGAGATTTAGAATTTTTAAGGACGGAGCAAAAATGCCCCGTCCTTATTTTTTTTAGCGTTTTACTATGTTGAAATTCTCGTTCAGCAACAGCCAATTCTGCGGAAAAGGAAAGCCCAAGCGCCAATAGCTTATGCCGCGAAGTCCGAGGTTTTTCAGCAAGTCGAATTTTGCTTGAATGCTTCTGGCATCCTCGAACCATACAATATGCCTTACACCGTCGGCGGTATAGTTGAAAAACGGCGCTTGCGCCTCATAATCGTAAGAAATTGCCACGTTATTTTGCGCCGCTATTTCTATTGCGCGCTGAGGACTCACCGCCCGCGCAAAGGTCGTACCGCGTACGAAGGGCAACGGCCAGTCATAGCCGTATAGGTTTTGTCCCATCATAATTTTGTATGAGGGTATTTCGCTCAAGGCATAGCGCAGTACCTGCTCGACAGGTCTTATCGGTGAAACAGGCATAGGCGGACCTGCAGAATAGCCCCATTCGTAGGTCATTATGACAACAAAATCCACCGCCGCGCCTATAGCGCCATAGTCGTGCGCTTCATACCATTGCCCTTGTTGAGTAGCGCTGGTTTTCGGCGCAAGCGCCGCAGACACCAACAAGCCTTCGGCTCTCAGCCGCTGAGTAGCGGTTGTCAGAAACTGCGTATACTGTGTTTTCAGATCGACAGGTATAAATTCAAAATCAAAATGCACGTCGGAAAAAATACCCGTTCTTCTGGCTTCGGCAATTATGTTGTCGATAAGAAGGTTTTGAACAGCGGAACTTTCGAGAATTGACCTTGCCAGTTCACCGCTGAAGCGTCCGTCTTCAATGTTTGTCACGACCATCATCAGCGTGGTGTTGTTTTGGTTGGCAATATCGGAGAAGCCCTCAAGCGGCAGCGGCGTAAGAGTGCCGTCCCTTCTCGCTTGATAACTAAAAGGCGCAAGATAAGTCAAAAAAGGAGCGGCTTCGGCGGCGGCGCGCAAGGTGGCGGGTGTGACGGTACCGCCAAAGGGTTCGACATAAGCGTTGACTTCGGCTCGCGTCTTTGGAAGAGGTGGAATATATAACCGCGTTCCGATATTCAATGAGCCCTCGGGAGGAATACCGTTTATTCTTGCAAGCTCGAGATAATTCAGACCGAAACGCCGCGCAATCAGCCAAAGGCTGTCCCCTGGACGTACCCAATAATACTGACCTTCTATCGGGATGACGAGAGCTTGACCCACGACAAGCGTGTCTGCATCGGGTATTTCGTTTGCCTGCTGAATGGCAGGCACTGTTGTGTTGTATGTACGGGAAATATTCCATAAGGTATCTCCCCTTTTTATGACATAAATCTGCATAATTATCACTCCTGAACATATATATAATATTTTGCTATAATAATTAATATGACTGAAGAGCAAAAAATGTAACCTTGGAGTGTGTCGGTAATGGCTTTGAGCCGTCAAATAAGAGTTTTGTTTCAGACGGCAACCACGCCGTGTATTGACAAAAAGGCAATTCTGTGATAAAGTTTTTGCATAATAGGGTTTTTTCGGAGAGAATATGAAGAATTATAGAACAAGCATATGTATGATACTGATAATAGCGCTGGCGTTGGGCTCTTTCTTTGTCTTGGCAAAAACAGTGCAAGACACAAATGTTAGCTCTGCTGTTTCCGTAACTTTCGAAACCGACGGCGGGCAGGCTGTTCCCCGATTGAACATTGAAGCGGGCACGGCTTTGACACCTGTTGTTCCCACCAAAGAAGGTTACTCCTTTGACGGCTGGTACACCTCACCCGATTTTGCCGCTCCGTTTTCTTCCGGCAGCAAACTTTTTTCCGGCATAACTCTCTATGCAAAATGGGTGCCTTTGGCGGAGACTTCCAACGTGACTTTCGGAGCCTATCCGCAACAAAGGGTAACCGATAGCGATACTTTGGCTAACCTGAATTTGCTTTCTCCGACAGACGGCTTTTATGAATACAACAGCAAAAAATATGTGGCATATGAGATCGACGACAAAGGTTCGGCGCTTGAAAATGATTATTTACTTGGTGAAATCGTATATTTTGAGGTGGCGCCAATCACATGGCAGATCCTAAAAACTGTCGGCGACAACCATATTCTTATCACAAAGGATATTATTGAGTGCGCGCCTTATCATGCCGCAGAGGAACAAATAACTTATGCCGCAAGCGACATACGGCAGTTACTAAACAATGAATTCTATAATCTGGCATTCAATTCGTTGCAAAAGAGCCAAATCGTCACCTCCGCGCTGACCAACCCCGACAACAGCGATTACCATACAGAGGGAGGAGCCGACACTTCCGATGAAGTATATATTCTTTCTGTCGACGAGGCAAAAAACGGCTCATATTTTGCAGAGGATCAGTCTCGAAAAGCCTTTGGTTCCGACTTTGCTAAAGCAAAAGGGCTGAACATAAACCCCAACGCAAACTTTTTTGGGCTGAGTCGCTGGTGGTTGCGCTCCCCGGGCGATTATAATGTCGATGCCGAACTGGGCATTGATTTTAACAATGCTGCAAGTGTTGACAGCGGAGGCTATTTGACTAATATCGGAACACGCATCACCTCAGAGAGTGTCGGCATACGTCCTGTCATTTGCGTACCCGTAAGCATTTTCTCCGCAATATAAATATTCTGTTTTTAGAAAAAATACAACAAGTCAAGAAGGCAAAATATGAAAAAGAATCTTTGGCAAAAGACAGGTTATTTCGGTGCGCTGGTGCTGTTCACTTTTGTGAGAGCGCTGGGTACTTATGTTTTTATTATTCCCAACAGCTTCGCTCCCGGAGGAGTCAGCGGCATAGCCTCGATACTTTATAACATTGCGCTGAAATTTGTTCCGAATCTTGCGCTGTCGCTTTTCAATCCCGGCTTTACGGTATTTGTTATGAACATACCTTTGGTTCTTTGGTCTTTCAAGGCTCTTGACAAGCGTTTTGCCATCAATACGGCGCTTTGTGTCGCAGTCTTCTCGGCATTTATGGCGATGTTCTCGCTTGTAGAATTTCCGCAATTCGTAGCGCAGAATTATGACAGCAGCATAATGTTACTTGCGTCCATCACGGGTGGCGTCATAATGGGCTTGGGCATGGGCGCCATGTTCCGTATGAACATGAGCATGGGCGGCACAGATATCATAGCAAAGCTCATTCACGGCAAAAAGCCGATTCTCAATGTGCAATGGATCATTTTTCTTTGCGACGGCATAGTCGTCATATTGTCGGGCGTACTGGGTATCATAAACATCACGGAAGCAGACGCCACGCAGGATATACTGGTGAAAGTGCTGTCACCGGTGCTATATTCCTTCATTTCGCTGTACGTAAGCTCAAAGGCAGC
>CAYJBS010000043.1:0-13193 GCA_964368435.1 uncultured Christensenella sp.
TCGTTTCGGCTTTCGGCGCGACATAGGGTCTTTTTACTATTCTTCTGCCTTTCTTATTCTTCAACAGGAAGAACGCAACTACACCGCCTGCCACTACGACTATGGCAACGATGACTACGATGAGGATCCAAGTTTTGCCGCCTTCGGCTTTTACTCTTTCCCACATAGCCACGACTTCGTCGTTCATGCTGCCGAAGTCCTTCATGACGCCAAGTTTGGCATCGATGACGGGGTATCTCAACTCGTCTCCGAAATATTCGTCAGCGTCATATTCGTTGTCGGCAAGTATGGCAAGAGCGTCGGCATCGGCGCGCAGTACAGCAATGTCAATGGCGCTGGTATAGCCTATTTCCATGGCATTTCTCATACTCTCTTCGGGTTGGCAAAGATAGTTTATAAACATATATGCGATTTCTTTGTTCTGTGAATTTTTCGGGATTGCCCAGCCGTCGAACCAAATGTTGCCGCCGACTTCGGGTACGAAATAATTCAGGTTTTCGCCGTCTTCCATAGCCCACAAAGCGTCTCCGCTCCAAGCGAGGTTTGCGTACGCCTTGCCCGTGACCATCTCATCCTTGCCAAAATCAACTTCATAGTCTTTCAAAAACTCTTTTTGTTCGGTAAGCACGGTTTCGACAGCTTTTAGGAGCGCATCGTCGATGGTATTGATGAGTTGTTGAACGCTCTTTGTTTCGTAGCCTTCGGGCAGTCTGTCATTTTCTTTCAGATAAAGTACCGCCGCCACATAAGCGTCTCTTATAGAATCTTTGAAAAGAATGTTTTTGTTGAGTTGCTTGTTGTCGGCTTTGTTCCAAAGCAGTCCCCAACCTGCATCCAAGTCATCTTGAGTAATGACCTCGGTATTATAGAGAATACCCAGCGTACCCCACATATAAGGTACAAAAAAGTCATTTAGGCTCTTCTCGACACCGCCAACAGAAAAGTCGCTGAACACCTCGTCAACCTTAGTGGTTATGCGGGCATCGATATTTGTGTAATTGGGGATTTTTGTCATGTCAAGCTCTTCGATGGCGCCCAATCTTACAAGTCTTTCTATGGCATACTCCGACGGACAGATAAGGTCAACACCTGCGCCGCCCTTCGTTACGTTGGTCAGCATCGTTTCGTTGGTGTCAAAAGTCGAATACGTTATGGTAAGGTTATCGCCTGTTTCAGTGAAGTAGTATTCTTCGAATTCGTCGAGAATATCCAAATCCATATAATCAGCCCAGTTATAGATTTTCAGTTCTACATTTGCTGCGAAAGTCGTTGTTTGGACGGATATTCCCATAACCATCGCCACAACCATTGCCAATATGATGACAACACTAAAAACTCTTTTCATTCTTTTTCTCCTTTTCTGTCTTTTTCATATTTTGTCTTAGATTTATCACTAAGATAAATGTCAAAATAACCACCAGCAAAATTGAGAATACTGCAAACCAGAAGGGATTCAGCCCTCTGGCATTGTGCTGGCTGCTGTATATATAGGTGCTGAGCGTGTCTATTCCCGTCGTTGTGCCCTTGTTTATTTGCGTAATAATAAAGTCGTCCATAGACAGCGTAAATGCCATTGCGAAGCCCGACATAATGCCGGGAAATATTATCGGAATGAGCACCTTAAACAAGGCTTTCATGGGGCTTGCGCCAAGATCAAGCGCCGCTTCATAAATATTGGGGTCCATTTGCATAAGTCTAGGCATTACCGACAGCACAACATAAGGCGTACAAAAAGAAATATGCCCTATTATCAGCCTCAAATACCCTTCGGGGAACTTGAAAGTAACAAAAAACAACATCAACGACACCGCCATAACTATTTCGGAATTTATGATGGGCAATTGGTTGACGTTCTCGACTACGGAGCGCATTTTTCTTCTCAAGTTGAATATGCCTATCGCGGAAATCGAGCCAAGCACCGTGGCGCTGACGGAAGATATCGCAGCAATAAACAGAGTATTTTTCAGCGCTTTCAATAGGAATTCCGTTTGATTCGAATTCAAAATCGAGCGGTATGCCTCGAAAGTAAAACCGTCGGGAAAAGTGAAATTCGAGGTGTTCGAAAAGGAAAATATAATTATCAAAGCAATAGGCGCATACAAAATAGCCAACACAATATAAATATAGGCGCTACTGAAAATTTTCTTTACCATATGTTTCTTGCGACCTCCCCTTTGTTGACCTTGCCGATAAAAAGATTCGAGATGATGACAAATATCAGCATAATCAGAGACATTACGCTGCCTACTCCATACATGCCGTTATTGAACTTGTTATAAATCGAATCGCCGAAAAGATATGTGCCACCCAACAGCTGACTGATAGCGAAGGTAGAAATTGTCGGTATAAAAACCATTGTGACGCCGCTTATTATGCCCGGTACAGACAGAGGGAGTATCGTTTTCAAAAACACCGTGGGAGCATCGGCTCCAAGGTCTTGCGCCGCCTCGCTGAAACTTTTGTCGATGTTCGACAGCGTCGTGTGCAACGGCAATATCATAAACGGCAAAAAGTTGTATACCATGCCGAATATTACCGTACCCATGCCCAAATCGACGTTCAGCGCCTCAAATATCGCTCTCGTCGCCAACGTGCGGATAAGAAAGTTCACCCACATGGGCAAGATGAAGAGCAGTACAAGGATTTTGCCTGAGGCTCTTTTGGAAAGTATATATGCCACGGGGTACCCGATAATCAAACAAATAAGCGTCGTTATGATGCCCACCATAAGCGAAGTAAAAAGTGTCGGCAAACTGGCGCCATCTGTTGCCAACGCTACAAAATTGTCCAAAGAAAGTTTTCCTCCGACGATAAAGGCGTTTACTAACACCAACACAAGCGGAGTGACTACGAAGAGTAGCAGAAATAGGATATAAGGATAGGAAAAAACGCTCCGCGTCAAACGAAAGTTCTTTATGGCGCAAACAATCCTATAACTAATTTTCTTTGCCATTGCCTTCCCCTTCTTCAATCGGAATAATCTTTATTTTGTCGGGCGCTACCGATATGCCGACTCTGTCGCCCTTCATCCAGTCGTCGTCGGTGTCTACAAAGAAGTCGTAATAATCATCTGTACGCACGACACATTGGAAATAGCTGCCCTTGTAGATAGAGTTGACAACCTCGCCGCCTATTATGCCCTCCGACTCGTCATCATGAACAATGACATCGTTGAAACCTATTTGCGCCTTTACTTTCGTACCTGATGGCAGAGAGCTTATGCAAGGGAACTTGCCTCCGGCTAACTCTACGATATTTTCGTCCCACATCTCGGTGATTATTTCGTTTATTATTCTTGCTTTATGCATAATATGCAAATCGCCGGGCTTGATGAAGATGCCTATCTTTTCGCCGATGACGCACTCGACATTGTCGTGAATGAGGATTTCGTTGCCCTCTTCACCTTCGACAATGGCTGTCGTCTGGTAGTGGTCGCCTTTGAAAACGCTTGACTGCACCTCGGCGGTCAACATGGCGCTTTCGTTGTCGCCCTTCAAAATATATATATCCTCGGGACGGATGATGACATCGATAGGCTCATTCTTTTTGAAGCCCTTGTCGACGCATTCGAAAATATGTTCGCAGAACAGCACCCGATAATCCTTTATCATCGTGCCGTTGAAGATGTTTGATTCTCCGATAAAGTCTGCAACAAAGGCATTCGCCGGCTCGTCATAGACCTTTTGCGGTGTGCCTATTTGTTGGATTATTCCGCCGCGCATAACTATGATTGTGTCGCTCATTGTCAGCGCTTCTTCTTGATCGTGTGTGACATATACGAAAGTAATGCCAAGCTTTTTGTGCATATTCATAAGTTCAAGCTGCATATCCTTGCGCATCTTCAAATCCAGCGCGCCCAAAGGCTCGTCAAGCAGCAGCACCTCCGGCTCGTTGACAATCGCGCGCGCAATCGCCACTCTCTGTTGCTGTCCGCCCGAAAGGCTGTTGACATTGCGGTGTTCGTAGTCTTCCATATCGACCATTTTCAGCACATAGCGCACTTTTTCTTTTATTTCAGCTTTTGTCAGCTTGCGCATATTCTCATAGACATCGCCGTTTTTGTCGGTATGCATTGTGCCGTCGGGAACGGACTTCAATTTCAAACCAAAAGCAATGTTGTTGAAAACATTCAAATGCGGGAAAAGAGCGTATTTTTGGAAGACCGTGTTGACAGGTCTTTCGTGCGGCGGAATCGCCGTGATATTCTGTCCGTTGATGAAAATATCTCCCATGGTGGGCTTTTCAAAGCCGGCTATCATACGCAAAGTGGTGGTTTTGCCACAGCCTGAAGGTCCGAGGAAAGTCACAAACTCACCTCTTTTTATGGCAAAGCTGATGTCGTTTACGACAGGGTTGCCATCATATTCTTTTGTTACCTTGCGAATCTCGATAATTTTGTTCTTTTCGCTGATTTTTCTGTTTTCTGCCATGTCTATTCCTCGCCCGATTTTTTAGAAATTGCTGGGGGTGGTTATCCACAGCACCCTACTTCTTCCTTTGTTGATGTTTATTATTCTATGTTCCTTGTGTCCGTCAATATAAAAAGCGTCGCCTTTTTTTGCGGAATACGTATATTTTCCGTTTTCAATGCAAATCTTGCCTTCCAGCACATAGCCGAATTCCTCGCCTTCGAACGGCAGTCGCACATCGCTTTGACCGCCCTCGTTCATCAACAATATTATTGGCTCCATTTCGTTCTTTTGGGAATTGGGAATAAGCCAAATGTTTGTCGACTCTGCATTCTCCGATTCAAAAACATCTTTTTTTGTAAAAACTATCTTCTGCTCCTTCTCTTCGGTAAAGAATTTGTTCAAGCTTATGCCGAGAATATTCAGTATGTCAATAAGGGTGGCAATGGACGGAGAGGCAATATCATTCTCCAATTGACTGATATATCCCTTCGTCAATTCGCATCTCGATGCAAGCTCTTCTTGGGTCAACCCTCTTTGTAGCCTGATTTCTTTTATTTTCGCTCCAATATCCACAAAATCACTCCTTAGGCGTCACATCATGTGACAATAATATGTATTATAATTCCGAAGATTAGTATTGTCAAACGAATTTATTATTTTTGCTAAACTTTTTGTTAAATCAGCTCTTCAAAAAGCCGCCATGTCATTATAGATTTTTCCCCATAAAAAAAAGGATAAAATGCAAAAGCTCTTATCCTTATTTCTGTAATATTCAAAACACCGTCAAAGGCGATTCTTGCTATTTGCCTACGACAACTGCTCTGAATTGCAAATATCAGTGTTGACATATGCCTACAAAGGTATTATTATATATATAATTCATTGTTTTAGGAGCAAATATGACCAAAAAACTGACTATATTATTACTGGTTACGGTTTTGGCGGTAAGTTTTTGCTTGTGCCTTTCCGCCTGTAACGACGACAAACCGCTTGTCGTATACCTTGGAGACTCCATTGCCGAAGGCATACTCGGTATGTCTCCGATTTCAGAACGCGAAAGATACGCATATTATTCCGTGCTGGGCATACGCAATGACTTCATTTATAAAAATAGATCAGTCAGCGGTCACCAAACAAAACAACTGCTTGATTTAATAAAAAAGGATGATTCCGATGCACTTATGACGCAAACGCATTTGAAGAATGCCGACGTTATTCATGTGTCTATCCTCGGCAACGACCTTTTACAAAACAATCTCGGCGACTTGATTCTTCAATCCGCCCAAAACAATAATGCCACCATTGACGACATTTTGGAGAAAGCCACTGTGAATTTTGCAGAAATCGTAAGCGTCCTGAAGGGCTACAATCCCGATGCCGCGCTGATGTTTCAAACAGTTTATAATCCGATGGTTCCCGAAGCCACGCTCATAAGCCAGAACACCCGTGATCTTCTGCTGACTCTCGACATTACCGAAGAGCAATACAGACCGTTGGCAGGCGTAGTTTTGGCAAGACTCAACGGCGTCATAAGCGACTATCTCAAGGATCATCCCGGAGCTTTCTATATCATAGACGCCTGCGCCGAGTTTCAACGCATCTATGACAAAAACCCCACAAGAGGCAAGGCGCTGATATTTGGTGACTTTGTGCATCCCTCGATTGAAGGACACGCCGTAATGGCAGACTTGATTCAAGCCAAACTCGAAGAACTGGGACTGGCAAAAGCCGCTCCCGCTCTGCGCCGCTACAAGACGCTCAAAAAGCAACAACTGAAGGATCTTTATTCCGACAGTGTCGATGTGCGCGCCGTCAGCAGACGAATCAGAAAAGCTGATTCCAATGAAGAAGTAACCGAAATTTATTTTTCGGCAATCAAGGGCAAATCGCCCGTATACGCATAAGCGCGGAGGAAAAAATGAAAAGATTCATAAAAGTTATTGCAACAGCGGCGCTGATGATATTGATGCTAACCAATATTTTTTTGCTTGTTTCCTGTGACAAAAGAGTCAAGGAAGACACGGTATATTATATCGACCTCAAGGAAAGCAAAATTATGGATGTCTCAACAACTTTGCTTCTCGCCAAAGAGAGTAACATCGTATTGAGAAAGGACGGCACGGCGACAGTCTTTTTGAGAACCAGCGAGGCTTTGGGCGGTGTGCTGAACTATGCGTTGTCAAAAGGTCTAGCTTCAGACTTTGACCTGCAACCTATCATTGACGGCATAGTACTAGACCTCTTTCCGGGTTTTACGCTTGAGGATATGCGCCTGTCGTTGAATTTATTAAAAAGCAGTTTGAACCTGACACTTGTCGGATTTGATCCCGACGATCCCAGCGTAGCGGTGATATTTCAATCGATTTCAGACACAGGCAAACTGCCTGCTTCCGCCACCCTGCCCAACGGTCTGGGTATCGAATACAATTCCGAATACCACATTGAAAAGGTCACCTCGGAATATACCGGAGAATATACCGGTGTATTTATGGGCGCTCACCACAAAAACGGAGAGCCTTATGTGATGATGACGCTGCAAACGCAAGCCGACAGCGACAAACAGCAGTTGTATTATCGCAACGAAATGCTGAATTTATCATTGATAGCAAAAGAAAAATAAACTCTTCTTAATTCATCAAAAAGACGCCGCTCGAACATGGGACGGCGTCTTTACATCTTTACATTTTAAAAAACTAAGCTATTATTGCCTATTACGCAAAAAACCGGTAGAAATAATCAGTAGTTCGCAATAAATTATTCAAATTCGTCTAAATTATAGGCAACTACTTTCCAGCCGTTTGAGGTGTGTTCGACTACTCCAAATTGCTGAAGGTCTTCTAACGCTTGGTTGATGTCTTTTACTTCAAACTTAAAATTCCTACAGTAAACTGTGTTTTTTATGGTATCTATTATGTAATCTTTTTCTGCTTGTTTACTTTTTCGCAAAGCATATAGCGCAACAGAGTGTAGCGCGTCTTTTAATTTTTGTCGTTCCTTATCGCAAGGAGTAATGGTGTTTTCGCAATAATTATATAACAAACTGTCAAGAAAGTCCTTGTCCCAGTCATCGCCATAATCTGATACTTTTCTTATCTCTTTTTTTATCCTTCGCCATTCTGTAGTAAGGTAAATGTCGACCAAATTGATAAACTCATGACGGCGGATATTTAAGGCGCGAATATCCTCTGCCTTTTGTTCGCTCGATCTTATTAAAGAAAGAACATCATCAAGAATTCTTTGACCTTTCTTTATCAATATCATATCCATATGATAGCCTGCATGCAGATTTATTCTGAGCAACGAAAATGCTTCAAACAAATGAAGGATACTCTCATTATGACAATCACATGAAATCAGGTATTGCGGATCGGAATAAGTATTGATATCTTGAACTGCTTTTCTTATATTGTCGTGTGTAACAAGCCGCTTTTTTGTGATAACCGTAATTCTGTTTTCGTTTTTTGTATTTTTTAGTCCGATTAAGGTCGTAATTATTACGGCAAAAACAAAAGTTAATATGGTTACAGAAACCTCAATATATTTTATCCAACTTGAATCCATAATACCCTCTACAATATCAAAAATTATGCATTATTTATTTCTTTCCTGGCGGCAAGGTCGCTTATAATTTCGGCGTATTTTTTCTCGTCTATGGTGCATTTTTTCCAGCAGATAAAACACGCCAAAAGCAGCATAAAAACGGGAAGAATAACCATTATGGCGCGCAAAACTGTTGAGAGCGCGGGATTGACTCCGCTCAAGGCATCCGATATCAAACCGGTCTTTTCTGTTTCGGTATAGACCCCTTGATAAACGCCGTTTTCTACCCTTGAGATATAATTGGTCACATCTGTAATGCGAAGTACGGCGTAGGTTACGCTGATAATGCCGAACTGCAAGGCGCCGCCAAACTTCGCCATAAGCGGACGCAGCGAGAATATTATGCCCTCGTTGCGGCTGCCTGTCTTCCACTCGTTGTATTCGACGGTATTGCTTATGTTGACGGTGAGAATATTATAAAAAAGGCTTTGCCCGAAGTTTATGAGCACTCCGCAAAGCGCAAGAAGATAAAATCCCGTCATACCTTTTATGAAGCCCATAAAGAAGAATAATATGTAACCTATTGTCGAGATGCCGACACACAGCCATATCATTTTTCTGCGACCGAACGTCTTTGAAAGATAAGGGAAAAGCAGCATGGGCAATGCGCCCATTAGTCCGAAAACAACAGAAAACACCGTCACCAAATAGCCTTCATATCCGTAGGTTAGGTAAACATAGATTGTCAACATGCCGGAGAGTACCGAACCCGAGGCGTTATAAATAAACATAACCAGCGCCGTCCACAAAAGCTGATCGTTCTTCTTGAGGATTTGAAAAACCTTGCGCAGGTTCATTTCGTCGCCTTCTTGTTTCTTTTTGGCGATATGTTCTTCTTTTACGCCGAAGAAAGTTAATAATTGACAACCGATGAAAAACATACAAATTATTGCGGAAATGACGGCGTAGGCTGTGATATTGTTGCCGCCGATAGTAAATGTGCCTGCCGTAAAGAACGGTATTGCGATGCCTGCGGCGCCGGCTCCTGCTCCTGCCATCAGGTTCGCCCAAGAAGATGTGCTGTCACGGTCTGCATTGTTTGAGGTCAGCGCAGGCAGCATGGACCAATAACTTATGTCGTTCATTGTGAAAGTAATGTCCCAAAGCAGGTACATACAGCTTATGAAGGCTACATATTTCCAGCCCGTCATGCCGTACATACTTGAAGTATAAATGACCATCAAAACAATAGAATTCGTCAGTACGCCCACCATCATCCAGGGCTTGAACTTGCCGTATTTCGTGCGAGTTTTTTCGATGATGAAGCCCATAATCGGATCGTTGAAACCGTCCCAAAGCTTGCAGATTATGAAAATCCCTGTAAGAGTCAACTGTTGCGCTACTGTTATGCTGTTTGTTAAAAGAATAAAGGTAAAAAGCCAAGCGTTAAAAAGTTGGTACGCCATGTCTCTGCCGATTCCCCCAAAACAATAACTCCATTTGTTTCTTTTTGCAAGTCTTCTAGCGGCATCAACAGCAGGCATATTTCCTCCAAAATGTATGTACTTTTTTAATTCTATAACAGTTTACCATTATTTTCCTAAGTTTTCAATACTAATTATTTACCGTAGCAAAAATATGCGTTATAGCCCTTTTAGAATTGACTAACATAGGTAATTATGATATTATTCAAGATATAGAAAATTAATAAAAAGGAGTACAAAACATGGCAAAAATTGTTCTTGATTGGAAAACCGTAATCAATTTTGTGACCGACGCTTTTGTCGCTGTCGGAATACCCAGAGCCGACGCAGAGATATGCACAGATGTGCTTGTCGAATCAGATAGACGAGGTATCGAATCTCACGGAGTAAACCGCTTCAAACCTATTTATATTGACAGAATTCAAGCGGGTATCCAGAATCCCGTAACAAATTTTGAAATCATAAAAGAGACTGCCACAACCGCCGTCGTCGACGGTCATGACGGTATGGGACAGGTCATCGGCTACAAATCCATGCAGATGGCTATCGACAAAGCAAAGAAATACGGCATGGGTATGGTTGCTGTACGCAACAGCTGCCACTACGGCATTGCAGGCTATTTTGCCACAATGGCGACCAAGCAAGGCATGATAGGTATGACAGGCACAAACGCCCGTCCGTCTATTGCTCCGACACTCGGCGTAGAGAATATGCTCGGCACAAACCCTTTGACTGTTGGTTTGCCCACCGATGAAGAATTCCCGTTTGTACTTGATTGCGCAACTTCCATTACACAAAGAGGAAAACTTGAATATTATTCCAGAATCGGAAAATCGACTCCCGAAGGTATGGTTATCGGCAGAGACGGCAAAGCAAAAACCGATACAGATCAGATCTTGATTGATTTGAACACCGGTGAAGCGGCGCTCGCTCCCCTGGGCGGCATAGGCGAAGAGCTTGCTGGTTACAAGGGCTATGGTTATGCTACCGTTGTAGAAGTACTTTCCGCCGCTTTGCAGACAGGAAACTATCTGAAGATGCTGACGGGAATAAAAGACGGCAAAAAAGTGCCCTTCCATCTCGGACATTTCTTCATCGCCATAGACACAAATGCGTTTGTTGGCGAAGACGAATTCAAAAAGACTGCCGGCGACATAATGAGAGCCTTACGCGCCTCCACGAAAGCCCCCGGCGAAGAAAGAATTTTCACCGCAGGCGAAAAAGAATGGGACGTTTGGTGCCAAAGAAAAGACAGCGGCGTGCCCATAAATGAAGCCGTTCAGCAGGAATTCCTGAAAGTAAGAGACAACCTGAAACTCAACTACACCTTCCCCTGGGAAAACAAATAAGGAGAATGACCATATGGATTACGCAAAAGAATCGACCAGACTACACTACGAATGGAAAGGCAAACTGGAAATAAAATCCCGAGTTGCCGTCACCACAAAAGACGAGTTGTCTCTCGCCTATACACCCGGCGTCGCAGCTCCTTGTCTTGAAATACAAAAAGATGTCAACAAGTCATACGACCTCACAAGAAGATGGAATACTGTAGCCGTGGTTACCGATGGCACAGCTGTTCTTGGTCTTGGCGACATTGGTCCCGAAGCAGGAATGCCTGTTATGGAAGGCAAATGCGTACTCTTCAACGCCTTCGGCGGTGTCGATGCCATTCCCCTTTGCATCAGAAGCAAAAACACCGATGACATCGTCAATACCGTTGCGCTGCTTGCAGGAAGCTTCGGCGGAGTAAACCTCGAGGACATCTCGGCTCCCCGCTGCTTTGAGATCGAACGCAGATTGAAAGAGATTTGTGATATTCCCATTTTCCATGACGACCAACACGGCACGGCGGTGGTATGCTTGGCAGCCATCATAAATGCGCTGAAACTCATCAAGAAAGACCTGAAAGACTGCACCGTGGCTTTCAGCGGCGCAGGCGCAGCCGGCGTAGCAATCGCAAAATTGCTTGCCACAATAGGCGTCAAGGATATACTTATGTGCGATCGCAAAGGCATCATAAGCCGCGGCGACGACAGTTTGCCCCCATATAAGAAAGAAATTGCTTCCTACACAAATGTCAACAACAGGAAAGGCTCGCTTGCCGACGCTTTGAAAGGCGCAGATATTTTTGTCGGAGTCAGCGCACCCGGTGTTGTCACAGAAGAAATGATAAAGACCATGGCGCGTGATTCGATCGTTATGGCGATGGCGAACCCTGTTCCAGAGATACTTCCCGAGCTTGCTCTTGCAGCAGGCGCCGCAGTAGTCGGCACAGGCAGAAGTGACTTCCCCAACCAAATAAACAACGTTCTCGCCTTCCCCGGCATATTCAGAGGAACGCTTGATGTACGCGCCAGCGACATAAACGAAGAAATGAAAATAGCCGCCGCTTATGCGCTTGCTTCCCTCATTTCAGAAAAAGAACTCACTGCCGAATACATCATCCCCAGACCTTTCGACAAGCGTGTCGGCGCAACCGTAGCCGCCGCAGTCGCAGACGCCGCCCGTAAGAGCGGAGTAGCCAGAATATAATAATGCGAAGCTCCCTTTCGGGAGCTTCTTCCGACCAAACAAAAAGCTCCCGAAAGGGAGCTTTTGTCGGACTTAATGAGGATAGGGAGCAAAGCGACCGTGCGACGAGGGAGGAAAAATCTCACCCGCTTTATTAACAGGGGTGGGTTGTCTCCTCATTTTTATGTAAGTTCCTTAATCAATCCGTCATATTCCGTTCTTTCTTCGGCGGTCAGCGATTCTATGCCGTCTTCTCTTCTCTTCTCGACAAAGAACCTTATTCTTTCAAGTTTTTTATTGGTGACCTTGTATTTTAGGGAGGCAAAAAACCCTAAGCTAAGCAGCACTGTGACCGACACTCCGAGCAAAAGACGAATAGCCAACAGCGTTTCGGGAGATTGATTGACAAGTTGTCCTGCTGTCGATGCCATATAGTTTGCGCCGCCAAGCACAAAGCCCACCATTGCCGTGGCAAAAGCAGTTGTCACCGTGCGGCAAAATGTCATTACTCCGCCCATACTGCCCGACGGGCGCTTGCCTAGCGCAAATTCGGCTACGTCGACGGTATCGGGGAATATTAGCCAAGGCATAACCTGCGTACCGCCAAAACCCAGTCCTGCGATTGCGGCAAAAAACGGCACAAGCCAGCCCGGCCAGTTTGGTTGAAAACAAGACAGCATTATGCCGCCCAATATGTATGCCGGAATACCGACACGGTAGGCAAACTGTTTGCTTTTTTTGCGCATAAGGAAATATGCGAGGGGGACGATTGCGCCGGCGCATACCATAATCGGACCGATTACATAAAGCGTTCCGATACTGCCGCCGAACAGCGTCACTCCCTTCAAAATATTCATTGTGTAATACATCGACACCGCCGACACAACGTCGGCGCATATGAACGCCGCCACATACATAACAAGCAACCATGAGAATGACTTAACTTTTATGGTGCTGAAATATTCTTTCATGTTGAATTGCGCTCTGTAATCGACATCATAATACGCCCTTTCCTTGACGAACAAGCCGCCCAGTACCAGTGGCGCAGAAAACAGTATGCCAAAGCCGAACACAAGAATAAAATAGAAAGTCAAATATGGCAAACTGCCGTTCTTTACCGAATCAAGTAGCAATGACGGCACAAGGAAGCAAAGTCCTGCCGAAATCAAATCTACGATAAGTTTGTAGGTGTTTGCGCTGTTTCGTTCGCGATAATCTCCCGATATGTCCGATGACATGGAAT
>CAYJBS010000044.1:0-13177 GCA_964368435.1 uncultured Christensenella sp.
ATATTATCTTTTGAAAAGCGAGGGCATAAAAAGCGCTGTTGCGTTGGGTGTCAGAGTAGACTCAAGCGGCGTTGCGGCATCAGGCGGTATCATAGCCGAAGCGTTGCCGGGCATAGACGACAATTTGCTGTTCATTCTTGAAGATATAATGAGCGGCTTGTCCGAAATCAGCGGTGTGCTTGCTGACAAGAGCCTAAATGAAATCATGGATTATTATTTTGGTCATCTTGACGCCGAGATACTTGCGGAAGAGAGTTTGTCGTTGGAGTGCAACTGCTCCGAACAGCGCATCAAGAATATAATCTTGGGATTGGGGCAGAAAGAAGCTATGGACATAGTCGAGGAGACCGGCGGCATAGAAATCTGCTGTCAATTCTGCAACAAAAAATATAAATTCAGCAAAGAGGAGGTACAAAGACTTTGGGAAATATAATAGCGCTTGAAATCAACCTAAAAAGTTGTTTGGGCTTTGCCGACAGATTCATAAAGGAAGAAAAATACCTTGACGCCATGATCAACCTCAATGACGCCATTCTTTATGCAAAGACAAACGAAGAGAAGCGCGAAATATTTATTCGTTTTCTTTATCTGCTCACTCAAACCGACAATTTCGGCTCGGCATATACCGTGCTTTGCAAGCTGATTTATACCTATTGCGAAAGAGACAGCTATCTTTTTGACGGCATCGATATGGTGTTGAAAGACAGTCTGCTGTTTCCAAACAATGAGAATATGTTTGCTTTTGACGGACTTGACATAAAAGCCAGAGAGGATTTTATCACAATCAGGGAGCTTTGCCGCAACGAAGAGTATGAGACACTTTTTGATGCGTTGCCGGTGCTTGTGACTGTTGACAATCCTTATTTTCCCGAAATGATGAAATTGGTGTACGACGCATCGCAACAACAAAACTTCAAGGTATCCAAGACCAAAATCTTGAAAGCCATAATGTTGATGTATCCCAACGCGCCGGAAAACCCCTATATCGTATCACTGCTTCTTGACACCGAGGACGAGGAAGTCATCAGCGTACTTGAAAAGAGTTATCGCCTTCAGATAGAAAGAGCCGACGACAACTATTTTGACCTTTTGCGTATCGGCAGGGCATATATGCTCAGCGGCAGATACGAGGTCGCAGGCAAATTCTTTGCGCGGATAATGCAACAAAACGAGTATGACGAAGAAACTCTTTGGATGGCGGCGCTCAACAACTATTTGTTGAAACAGCCCGAAAAGGGAAGACGCATGCTGAACACCTATGCGGCTTTCTTCAAATGCAGTGACGCTCCTGTCGGAATATACCGCGCATATATGGACGGCGCCGATGCCGCTCCTTCAAGATATCCATTTCTCAGCGATGCTTTTATTTCCAAAGAAATAAAAAGGGTCAAAGAGTTTTTCAAAATGTTTGCGCCCAGTGACATTTCCATAACATCGCTTGAAGATCTTTTCAAGGTGGCGGGTTACAAATATGAAGAGTTGTATGACATCGTATCGGAATTTTCCGGACCCGTCATGCAAGACGCCATAAAACGCATGCTTGCATCGATGCGCATAAATTCATATCACAAGCTGTTTTTGTTCAATGAACTGGTGAAAAGTGATTATGAAGGCGGCGTAGATATTGTTTATAAGGACAGAATTTTTTGTGGCAATGTGCTGAAACTGCGCGCAAGGGGCATAAAAAAAAGTTTTTTCCGTTTCTACAAAGAAATCATAGCAATGATACCTTTTTGCGAGGAGATGATACCGCTGAAGTGCGCAACGCTTTCCGAAATAATCAAGAGCGCCGCAAAAGAGGAGTATGACGTCAGTCCCGAACAAGAAGGCGCGACAAAATACAAAATCTTTATGCAATATGTGAAAAAATTACGAATAAAAGTAGATACCGAATATTATCGGCATGTTTTTAATGTCACGGACTAAAGCGCATAATCGATTTGGTTTACAGTCGGGATAGCAAAAAATATATCTCACATACATTTTTTACTTATTATTGAGATTTGCGATATTTCTTTATTTATATTATAATTATTATGTCTGGTAGTGTTCCCAAATGACGCTGCTGTCGTAGTAAAAAAAATAAGGAATGGCGATGAAGATATCCGCAAGCAAAATTACATTTTTATTGATTGTTGTCATGCTGACGGCAATGCTTCTTTTTGCGTGCAGTCCCGAAGAAAACAACTTATATAAAGTCGATTTTGAAGTAAGCGGCGGCGATGCTGTCGAAAGCCAAATGACAAGGTATATCGAGAAATCTCCGATGCCCTCCAAACAGGGTTTTGTTTTTGAAGGTTGGTACACATCGGCGGATTTTTCTGGAAAGCTTATCAGTTTTCCTTATGAGGTCATACAAGACGTCACTTTGTACGCAAGGTGGATAACCGCCGCGAAGGGCAGTCCCGGGCTGATTTTTGCGTCGGAAGACGAGGCATACTCTGTCATCGGCTATGACGGCGGTTCGCATATAGTTCTCATACCGCCTACATATCTCGAAATGCCTGTCAATGCAATAGCAGACGGCGCCTTCAACAACTGTCGTACGGTGACAAAAATCAGTGTTCCGTCAAGCGTTTTGACTATCGGCAAAGCCTTTTCGCGATGCAACAACCTTTTTGAAATTTCAATAAACACCGCAAACCCAAACTATAAAAGCGTTGACGGAGTGTTATATTCTCTTGACGGTTCACGGCTTGTCAGCTATCCTCCGGCGAAACAGGGAAAGGCGTTTACCGTGCCTGAAAGCGTTGTTGGCATTGATAATTCTGCGCTGCGGTTTTGCCATAATCTCGAAAGCGTGCTTATTTCAAAAAATGTCGAAGAAATAGAAAAGAATTTTGAGGGCTGTTATGCGCTCAATAACATAGAAGTCGACAGCGAGAATTCCGTTTATAAGTCTATCGGCGGCGTGCTTTTCACAAAGGACGGCAAAACATTGGTTAGGTATCCGCACGATTTTTCCCAAAAGAATTATTTGATACCCGAGGGTACACAATCGGTCGGAGAATACGCTTTTAATGGCAGTTCAATCCAAAAGTTGACGCTTGCCGCTTCTTTGACGCAATTCGGTTATGTCGAGGACTGCAAAAACTTGACGGAGTTTTCCGTACACGCCGAAAATTCCGAATTTATGTCTATCGGAGGAGCTTTGTTTAACAAGACAGCCACGACACTGTTGCAATATCCGCAGGCAAAACTCGGCGCTCCGTACAAAAACGATGGTGACGACAAGGAATACTATTCTTATCACTTGCCCGATGGCATCGAGAAAATAAACAGTTGGGCATTTAATTCTTGCCTGCGCCTGAATAAAATATTTTTGCCGTCATCACTGGTTGAGATTGCGCCGTACGCGTTCACAAACCTAAATGAGCAATTCGAGCTGACAGAAATTGTCTTTTCTGCAGGCAGCCGACTTGAAAAAATAGGCGAGACGGCTTTTATGGACATACCGTTGCGACTCATTAAACTTACGGCTTTGATTCCGCCTTTGGTTGAAGAAGAAACGTTTGTCGGAGTCGCCGAAGACTTGAAAATTTTTGTGCCGACAGATACGAAGAATTTATATGACAGTTCCGATTGGGGAAAGTTGGCAACGCTGATTGACGGCGGAGCAGAACAGTCTTATGCCATAAACTTCATTACGGGCGGCGGCACAGCCGTGGAAGAAGTCAAAACTGCGTTTTTGGCGACAGAACCCAAACCGCAAAAACAAAACAACGTTTTCGGCGGTTGGTACCTTGATGGCGGTTTTTATCGAATAGCGGCATTTCCGATAATTCCGACGGAGGATATCAGCCTTTATGCAAAATGGTATTCTGCCGCAAGCGGAACGGATGGACTGCAATTTTCTTTGCAGACGGCGACGCAAACATATTCTGTCAGCGGATATAACGGCAACGTCGCCACAGTCGAAGTACCCCCGACTTTTAACGGCAAAATTGTTTCGACAATCGGCGCATCGGCCTTCGCAGGCAAAACACATATTACTTCATTGACCTTGCCCGAAACTATCACGGAAATAAAAGACAGCGCATTCGAGGGCGGTTATAATGCTGAAATGCGGCTTGAGAATATTGTTTTTCAAGGGAACACTCTGAAAAAAATAGGCAACTATGCCTTCCGCTACTGCCGTAAACTGAAAACTGTTTCCTTGCCGCAAGGCTTGGAGAGCGTCGGCAGCTATGCTTTTGATAACTGTTATTCGATGACGGAAATCAACCTTCCGAAAAATATAAGCAGTTTGGGATTCAGTGTCTTTTCAAACTGTCCGCAACTTGCCGAAATCGCCGTTGATTCGGCAAACGAAAATTTTGCAGACAAAGACGGAGTTCTTTATAATAAGGCGATGACAAAGCTGATTCGCTATCCCGCCGCAAAAGCAGATCAAAGTTTTGCTCTTCTTGAAAGTGTGACAGATATTGAAAGCGAGGCTTTTCATTCGGCTGTTAATCTCAAAGAAATATCGCTTGGCTCAGTAAAGAATATAGGTGTCAAAGCCTTTCATTATTGTCCTTTGACAAGTGTCAGTATCCCCAACACCATGACGACGTTCAATCCCTCGGTTTTTGCCAACACACCGCTAAAAAGTATAACTTTGGGCGCAAATGTAGCGCAAATTGAGGATTATTTCCATTCGCTTGACAACCTTGAAGAAATAACAGTCGACTCGTCAAATGCGAACTTTTGTTCGGTAGAAGGCGTGTTATATTCCATTGACAAAAAAACATTGTTGCGTTTCCCGAAAGCATTGGAAGGAAATTATATAATACCGCAAGAGGCAGAGACAATCGCACAAAAAGCCTTTTTTGAATGCCGCATAAAAACCCTTTCGCTTAATGATAATCTGAAGGTTGTCGGAACCGAGGCTTTCAGCAATTGCCGTCTTGAGAGCATAACGCTGAATGAGGCTTTGACGGAAATCGGCGAGGCGGCTTTCTTGTCGTCGGCGCTCAGAAGTGTGTATTTGTCTTCCAACGTTTATCCTGTGATTGGAAGAAATGTTTTTGCCGGTACCGACGCTTGGATATATGCGCCGCAAGAAATTATAGAAGAATTGACAACCGCAGGCTGGGGCGATGACATCTATTCTAATACAGTTATAACAGAGGGCTTGCACCTATTGTTGTTGGACGACTATTACAAGGTGATAAAAGTATTATCAAGCCAAGACGAAACGACGCTGCCGTCAAAAATAGGCGACACGGAAATCCGACAAATAGGCAGAGGAGCTTTTTCTCCCTCCGTAAAAAGAATAAATATTCCGTCAACCGTAAAGAAATTGGACAGCTACGCTTTTTCCGGTTGCGGCAGTTTGACAACAATAGTTTTTGAGGGCGAAGGGCAGGAAATAGGCAGCAATGCCTTCTTTGATTGTCCGATGCTGACGAACATCGTTTTCGGCGGAGCGCCGCCTGTTTTGAACGGAGTATTGCCGGAGTTTTTCCGATTGAATGTCTTTGTGCCTGCCGTTGAAGAGTATTCTTCTACTGATTTTGCGAAGTATAACTTGTTTTCTTCTGACAGCATAAAAGACTATTGGGCATACGCAAACGACAGCGCAACGATTTTCGCATATCTGGGTGTCGCCGATGAAATCACAGTGCCGTCGACTGTTGACGGTGTCGCCATTGTTTTGGTGGCGGAATATGCGCTCAATCCCAATGTGAAGAGCCTGACGGTAAGTAGCGGCATAAGCCTTGCCGACAACGCCTTTTCGGGGCAACCCTATCGTGTGCCCATGGGTTTGAAAAAGCTTGTTTTTGAAGGAGAGGGCGCTGTTTCGATAGGCAAAGAGGCATTTTACGGTCTTGATATCGAAGAAATAGTTTTGCCGACCGGATTGACAAGCATCGAGGGCGACAGCTTCCGACATAACGACGGATTGAAGAGTATATCCATATCGGCGATGAACGACAGTTATTGTTCAATTGACGGTGTGTTGTTCGATAAGACGGCGGAAAAAATAATAAGATGCCCGCAAGGAAAAAACGCTGTGGATTATTCTTTACCGCAAACAGTGAAGACAGTAGGCAGATATGCCTTTGCGCAATCAAAACTTATTGCAGTACGGTTGAGCCAAAGTGTCTCCACTGTTGAAAGCTATGCTTTTGAGGCTTGCGAAATTCTTGATTTGGCTATGCCTGAGGGTATGTTACGGCTCGAGCCGTTTGCGCTGAAGGGCTGTGAGAAGTTGATTAGGCTTGATTTACCGCTTTATTTCAACGAATTTGATTCATCGGCTGTCATTGATTGCTCCTCGTTGCGCATAATATATGCGCCTACGCAAAATGACACATACTTATCAGTCGACGGCGTGCTTTTCGATAAGTCGGGCAATACCCTAATAAGCTATCCCGGTGGCAGAAAAGGCGCATACACAATTCCGGCAACTGTTACTTCGATTGCGCCTTACGCATTCTTTGGCAGCAGACTTGAGAGTGTAACCATACCGGAAAATGTCAGCGCAATAGGAAAATATGCATTTGCGTATAACCTGTCACTAAAATCAATCGACACAGGAAACGTCACCGTATTGTCCGAAGGCATGCTGAAAGGCTGTACAAATGTCGAAAGCATAACAATCGGCGATGTTGTGGAGATAGCAGCATTTTTTGCGCAGCACTGCTCAAGGCTACGCGCGTTTGATTTCTCCGCCAATCTGAAAACAATAGGAGAAAGAGCTTTTGAAGGTTGCTTGGCAATGACGCAAATAATGATACAGTCTGCCGAACTAACAAGCGTGGCGGATTTCGCATTTGCAGGTTGCGCCGGACTTATCAATTTTGAATTGCCCTACACAACCCAAATCGGCGAGGGAATTTTGAAAGGGGTATTTGGCATCTCTGAAATGAAAATAGGTTTGCAGTACTCCATAAGTGTGTTTTTCGGCACCTATAACGCCGCTCCGTCTTCATTGACAACCATTACTGTTTTGGGCGGTGTGGAAATCCCCGAAGGGTATTTTATGAATTTGTCGGCTTTACAAAAGGTCACACTTTCGCAAAGTATCACGCTTATAAGAAAAAGCGCTTTTGAGGGCTGTACGGCTCTGGCGGAGGTCGAAATTGTCGGGCAATCGATGCTTTCTTCGATAGATGAGAGGGCTTTTAGGGATTGCGTAAATTTGGTGAAGTTTACCATACGAAAAGAAATTCCCCCTGCATTACATATCTCGGCATTTACCGGAATTGTCGGCGGAAATGACGGCAAACTGCAGAAGCTGAAAGTGTATGTACCCTCGGCGAATGTTGAGGCATATGCTACAAACTGGCAGGTCAATGTCTTGCCGCTAACTTAAAAGAATGTGTGCCAACCGCAAAGGTTAATGATCTTTCAAAACATAATTCTTCTTGACATATTATAGATATATAGGTTATTATTTAATAGATTACTATGGCTCGGAGACTGCTGGTGAAAATGCAATGAAAAGAAAACTGATTTTGAGCATAATGATAACAATAATTATGTGTCTGTTGGTGACAGGCTGTGTTACTCCGCCCGAAGACGGAGACGCGGAGCTTGTGAAGGCATTGCGTATCATCGAGACATCCCCAAAATCTTTTGCTATTGGCGAAGATCTGAATCTTTCCGACATAAAAATTGAAGTTGAATACAAGAGCGGCAAAAAAGAAATCATAGCTCTTTCCGAAACCATGATAAGCGACGAAGACCGCCCGAAGTTCACAACGGTGGGCGCAGGAAAAACGGTACTTATTACTTACGGCGGAAGGACTATTCCGTTCAGTTTTGAAGTCACAGAATCCAAACAAACAAAGTATTATTATGTTCATTTTGAAAGCAACGGCGGTTCGGTGGTCGAATCTCAATTTGTCAGCGTCATCGAGACCTTCACAATTCCCACAAAAACCGGGTATACTTTCCTCGGTTGGCATGACAATGTCGGCTTGACGGGCAATAAAGCTATGGCTCCGCTTCCCGTCACAAAAGAAACGACTTTTTATGCTAATTGGGAGGACAACAGGCGTTGGAAGGTAGAATTTTTCGACATAAACGGCGATGCCATTCCCGCATATGAAGCCAGCGTAGTTCACGGCGAAAATGTTACATACAGACCCAACGGTCTTACTGTCGAAGGCTATACTTTTGACCGGTGGGACGGTCAATTCGACAATATCACAGAGAATACGCAGATCAAGTCGATCTATAACAGAATTTATTGCACCATAAATTATTATTTCAATTATCTTGAAGAAGGACAATCCATTCAGAAAAAAACAATTGCTTACGGAGAGCCTTTCCCTGTGGAAGAGCGCCTAAATTTTCAAGACAAAGTCGGTTTTACCGGACGATGGATGATCCGAGACCTGAACAACCAAAATCGCGAAATCACCAATCAGTTTGACAGAGTTACTTCGACTATCGAGGTCATTCCCGTATATGAGATCATCAAGTATACATTGACCTTCCAAGACGATTCGGCATTCCTCGGCAGCGGCACGAGCTGGTCGAACATCATAAAAACCGTAAATTACGGCTCCGACTTGTCACTGACAACAGGCGAAAACGTTTCTTCTCCGCAACCAAGAATAGGGCACACGCAAGAATGGGCCGTTCGCATAAACGATCAGTGGACTTGCATAAAGAACGGCGCCATCTGGAACGATGACAATTCAGAGTGGATGCCGTTACCTATCCCAGTCACCAGTATTGATTTGAAAAACAGTACAGGCGACACCATAACCACAATCACAAACGGCACCATGTTCTCCGCCATAAAAGGCAACATCCAAATCCAAGCAAAGTATGTCAAAAACAAGCATAATTTGGTCTTCCGCAGAGGACAGAAAATACTTGATACGGTGCTTAGTGTGCCATACGACACAAAATTCAAGCTCTACAACATTCCGTTGGGTGAGCAAGACCCTTCCTATACATATGGCAGCAAGGACAAGACTTATTTCGTAAACCACAACGCGCCCCAAGATTGGAACATAGAATGGTACCCCAACAATCAGTGGGTTGAAGACCAAAAACTTGATTTCGACAACAGCTATGTCACCATCAAGGGCGACATGACCTATTATTGCAAAGATATCGACTTGAGAATATATGAAGTTATGTTCTATGACTGGGACTTCGAAAACAGCTTGCCTGTATTGCAGAGCATATCGCAGGTTGTCGACGGTCAAATCATAAATACAGAAACACAGATTATTCCGCATGGCGGAGATGCCGTTGCGCCTACGCTCAACAATCAGCCCGAATACGGCTATGAGCTTGTAGACAACAGCAATTATTGGTTCGATGCGCCACAGAATGCCGGCTATGCCCGCCAGATTTACATAAACGGCATCACTGCCGACACGCAGTTCTATGCGCGCTACCGCATAAGCACCTATAGCATTACTTTCAGAGATTATTTCTTCCCATATGACGACAACGAAAATGCAGATGCGCTTTCTGTCATCAAACCTCTTCCTGAAGTGACCTATGACAAGGACGAAGCCGGCAACACACTTAATACCGGGTATTTGCGCATGGATGCAGTATATTTCCGCAATTTCGGACACAACTTCAACCTTTCCGAGATTTATTATGGCGGTGACAGTATCTATGAAAACAAACTTTTTATCGAGCAATACGGGGACGACGAAGAATTGTATGAAATCTACAATGCCCAATTGTCCTCAATAAAAGCCGACATAGACCGCTATGAAGGTTATTTGAAGGAGATTAGCGACTATGAGATATCAAAGCTTGCTTATACCTCCACACCCGAGGCGTATGAACGCTATCTGATACTTAAACCAAACCATGACACATTCAGAAGCCGTTTATATGAAGCATCGACTAAGCTTGACTTCATAAACGCTTATAAAATTCAATATTATGCCGAAGGCGATTCCATGCCCTCCGGAGCAAATGTCGACGACGAAAACCTTTCGACAGGCGCGAGAGAAAGAGCGTATCTGCGCCTTAAATACGGCGCGAAGGACACCAACGGAAATTATATTGTTTTCCAAGACGGCGCAGAAGGCAAATACGTCATCATAAATAATATAAAATACTTGTTGCATACCGACATAAACGGTAAATATGTCGACAACGGTGACTATGAAAGATATGTTGATTTATTCTATAGAAACGAAGGCAGAGTAGGCTTTGAGTTCGACGGATGGTACACCAGCCCCAACTTCAATGTCACCACGAGAGTAAACTCGCTGGACGAAATCCAAAGTTTCAGAGTAATCAACAACATAGTTCTTTATGCCAAATGGGTAGACCTTGAGAAGGGCTCCGACGGACTGGTATTTGAGAAGCTCCGCGAACCCAATCCCGAATACACCCCCGAGAACGGCGAGGACGAATATATATACTACTTCAAGGTTATCGACTATCTTTCTGCCGATCAGTGGAACGACAAGTACAAAATAGTACATGAAGGCGAGGAGACATATTACGAATTCTCCGATGCGACATTACCGGGAGAAGACCCCAAGAGAAGAGTTCTTGTAGAAAACATAAGCCGCAACCCGATGCCTGCGACGGCGTCGAACCTCGACGCATCTGTCAAGATTCCGTCTACGCACCAAAGCCAATATCTTTTTGTCAAGGCGCTATCTTCGGCGGTATTCCTCGATAACGCAGACAAGATTGCAGCGGTTGACATCACCGCAAACATCAAAACCATAGAAGAAGGCGCATTTGCCACTTGTTATATGCTGGAAATCATAACTCTTTCGAACGAGAATATTTCATTTATGCTGGAAAAAGGAGTGCTATATACTGCCGACGGCAAGACTCTTATGTGTTATCCTGCAAGAATGCAAATTGCTGAATATACTTATCTTGACAAAATAGTGCCTTCCACTACATTTATCGTCGAAGGAGATGTTGAACGCATAGCCAAAGGCGCTTTCGGCGGATGCACACACCTGAAATATATTGCACTTGCTGATTCCGAATTTGATTTGACAATAGGAGAGGGCGCATTCGCAGGACTGGGCAGCTTACAGAAGGTTGGAAATCTGCTGAGCTCTTCACGCCTCAACGAAGAGACGAGTTTGGAAGAGAATATTTATATATCCAATCATATCTTGCCCGACAGGCTTGTCAGAATAGAGGCGAAAGCCTTCCAGGGATGCTCGGCGCTGTCCGAAATCACCACCTCAAACACCTCACGACTTATATTCGTAGGCGCTGATGCATTTTTCATGACGACATGGTACCATACCCGCGAAAATAGTAACGCCATTTATCTTGACGGCACGCAGACAGGCGGCATAATTATGCTGGGCTATGTGGCGCTTGGTTTGACAAATGATTTTACCGGTTCCATTCTGGAATTCAATGAAACCGAAGTAAAAGCAATTGCCGATTTTGCGTTCAGTACGAGAATAGATTTGAAGGAAGTACGATTGCTCAACGCAAACTTCCGTTATATAGGCGCGTCTTCTTTCCAAGGCTGCAACCAACTGAAGGTATTCGAAATGCACAATATGGACCCGGCGGTCTGCATACTCGGCGATGCGGCATTTATGAGCGCAGGCTCTACCGAAGCTTTCCGAATATATGTTCCGCCCGCCACAAATGTCGCTCAAGCCTATCGCGATGCCCCGGGTTGGAGTCAACATGCTGACAAAATCGTAGCCGGAAGTTATTGATTTTACGGGCGGCAGGCAGTATCTTTAGACTTACTTAAAATAGTATTAATTGATTGACAATGGACCTTTCATATGGTATCCTATTGTAGTAAAAAATACATTAAGCCAATATAAAATGAACGATACGGGTTCACTGTTTCTACCGGATACCGAGAATATCCGACTATTGGTAACAAAGCTGTTTTTCAGGAACAGCTATTCTTGTTTTCAATAGGCGGCGACACCGCTTTTTTCTATTTTTATCGGCGATTAACTAATGAATGTTTTATATACCAATATAAAATAAAAAAACTGGAGGCACTCTTTATGGAAAAATTGGACAAGTTTTTCAAGCTCAAAGAAAGCGGCACAACCATCTCCAAGGAATTGGTAGCAGGCGCAACGACTTTCTTCGCAATGGTTTACATTATTTTCGTAAACCCGAACATCCTCAGCCAAACGGGCATTCCGTGGGCTGCTGTGTTCCTTGCCACAATCATCGCATCCTTTATCGGCACGATTGTGATGGGACTGTTCGCCAACGTACCCTATGCTCAGGCTCCGGGTATGGGACTCAACGCATTTTTCACCTTTACGATATGCTTTGGTCTCGGCTTTTCTTGGCAGGAAGCTCTTGCTCTTGTGTTTATCTGTGGTATCCTTAATATCATTATTACCGTTACCAAAATCAGAAAGCACATCATCAAAGCCATCCCCGTTAGTTTGCAGCACGCCATTGGCGGCGGCATCGGCTTGTTCATAGCATATATCGGTCTGAAAAATGCCGGAATGCTTACTTTTACGCTTGATCCCGGTCATTGGACAGAGAGCTTTGGCACAGTTTTTGGCGACGCTTCGGCTATCCCCGCCATAACCGATTTCTCCGCAGCAGCTCCTATTCTTGCAGTTATCGGCATCATAATCACTGTTGTTCTTCTTGTCTTCAAAGTAAAGGGCGCTATCCTTATCGGTATCGTCGCAACGACTATCATCGGTATCCCTATGGGCGTAACCAAAGTTACCGGTTTGTTCACGGGTTATGACATCGGCGCTCCGTTTGTTGCTCTTGGCGACACCATCGGCGCAGCCTTCTACAAAGGAATGCCTGAATTGTTCAGCTCCGCCTCAAAGATTCCTATGGCGTTGCTCGCAATATTTGCGCTTTCACTTACCGACACATTTGACACCATCGGCACCTTCATCGGCACCGGCAGAAAGAGCGGAATCTTCACAGACGAAGATTTGGCAGCTGTCGAGAACGGAAAAGGCTTCAAAACAAAGATGGAAAAGGCTCTGTTCGCAGACGCTATTGCCACATCAGTAGGCGCCATATTCGGCACCAGCAACACGACGACTTATGTCGAAAGCGCTGCAGGTATCGAGGCAGGCGGCAGAACAGGTCTTACCAGCGTGTTCACAGCTATATTGTTCTTGCTTTGCATATTCATTTCACCTATCGCCGGTATCGTGCCCGCCGCAGCAACTGCGCCCGCGCTTATCGTAGTAGGTATCATGATGGCATCCAGCTTCAAAGACATCAACTGGGGCGACTTCGCAGAAGCTGTTCC